>JAQYTJ010000012.1 GCA_028724885.1 Bacteroidales bacterium
TCATTCTAACGACCCACCCTCGTCATTCTAACGGCCCACCCTCGTCATCCAAACGACCCACCCATATCATCCTGCACTACCCACCACGTCATCCTGAACTTGATTCAGGATCTGCTGTCCGCAAGCCTAGATTCCGGATCGAGTCCGGATTACGGAAGAGAACATGGACACGACTCCCTAAACATCACCCTGAACTGCTCTGCACGTCATCCTGAACTTGATTCAGGATCTGCTGTCCGCAAAGCTAGATTCCGGATCAAGTCCGGAATGGGGGAGAAGGCGCAGGGTGACGGGTGGGTAGTGAACGATTTACTCCAGTCATCCTGTAGACAATGCGTGGAGTTCAGTCCTAATGCTTTTGACGCGCGAACCGATACTACGTACAAGACTCTCCAGTGAGGTTTACCATACGAACCCCATACATGACATCGTGGGGGTTTTCATACCCATATTAACTACAGCCACCCTAGGGACACACTACCTCGTGCTGCAAAAGCACGACGAGCCAAATAGCACATCCCTTCCAGAGACGGCTGCCCTCCTGCGCTGAGGACATCCCTGAACCGCAGTAACGGTGTGCGAATCGGGCTTCTTGCACACCGCGTGGTTCCGAACCGCAGTCTCGGTGTGCGAATCGGGCTTCTTGCACACCGCGTGGTTCCGAACCGCAGACTCGGTGTGCGATTCGGGCTTCTTGCACACCATGAGGAGGGCTGAGAGCAGGCGGGGTGGCTGTGGGGAAAGGCGTACGGGGTGGCTGAGGTGGAAAGTGTATGTGGTGACTGGTGGTGGGGTACGGCGTGGGATGGGTCACTTGCAATTGAACTTCTCTACGAACTCGCCGTCTTTCGTGTATGGCAGCCATTTACCAGGCTTTTCGCCGTACTTCGGGACTGGCAGCAGTCCATGGTCTGATTTTTCTGATAGCTTTTCTCCATTCGGGTCGCCGTACTTCGCAAAATTGGTCCAGTAATCCACCATCTTACCACTTAATTCGTAATCTCCTTTGGTGAATGGCCTCCAGGCATTCTTCAAGGTGCCGAACATGTACCATAATTCAGAGGAATGGAACGCTCCGCGGTTCTGCTCAGGTTCATCCCCAGGAAGATCACGCTCGAAAACGTAGCAATACACAGGCTTTTCCGATAGCGAATCTCTCAAGGTGCAGAACCTCTCTATAGGCTGCCCAGCCAAACCAGCCATGTCACCAGAAGTGCTTCCTATCATATAAGGGATGTCTGCGACTGCTCCATCTATCACTGCTTTCGAGAAATCCGTGTCGATGTCTCCGGCAGAATGAGGGGAGAACTTCAAGCGATGATTCTTATATTCAAGGAACCGGTCCCCAAGTTGCAGTAACTGGTCAGCTGGCACTGCCCTAAGCTCTTTCAATGAGGAGGCCCTTGCATATTCAGAGGGCTCGATGGAGGAGGAGGGTGTGTGCAGGCCGAGAGAGGCCCTTGCATATTCAGAGAACTCGACGCCGATGGAGTCGTAGTGCTCTTGAGGCAGGAATATGCCCATAATGATCAGCGACCATTACCGTATCCCATGACGAGACAGGCTGCGGCTTCTTCCACCGAAGGTCTCCGACAGGAGGGGCAGCATAAGGGATTCCTTTGTAGACAAGCACCCCAGCCGAATCGGAAGGCACGCCCAGGATCTTTCCACCGGAAATGCTCAGGACTGGATTGCCTTGACTGCACGAGGACACAGCCGCAGCAAGAGCGAAGACGCATATTCCGAAAATATTCTTTGACATATTCTTTTATTTGAAAAGCAGAGGAGCAAATTTGCTGAGGTAGTCTCTCCAATTCCTCCAGATATGCCCTCCCTCGCTCTCATAATAGGCGTAAGGGTAGCCAGCAGCATCTAATTTAGCCCTGAACTCGGCGTTTGACTTGTACAGAAAATCCGTCTTCCCGATTCCAATCCAGTAAAGCGCAGGCTTCTTGGAAAAGAAAGCAGAAAGCTTCTCATCCATATTCTGGTATATCTCGCTCTTATTGTCGTGGCCGACCCCGACCGCAGCAGAGAACAAGCCAACATAATTGAATTTGTCAGGGTAATTCAGGGATATGAAAAGCGAATGAAATCCGCCCATGGAGAGGCCGCATATCGCCCTGCTCTCTTTCTTGGCTATGGTACTGTAGTGACTATCGACATATTCGATGATCTCAGGGAAAGCCGACTCGAAAGCTCCTGCCATTCCCCCAGGCACCTGGAACGAAGGCACGTCGTAGCCTTGAGCGTTCTCTCCAGGAGCCGCTTCCAGAGACTGGTAGCCGTTCGTCATGACTACTATCATCGGCTTCGCCTTGCCCTGGGCTATCAGGTTGTCCATTATCTGCGAAGCCCTTCCCTGAGTAATCCAAGCTTCTTCGTCCCCGCCTGCCCCATGCAGAAGGTAGAGAACGGGGTAACGCGTCTTAGAGCTGTTCTCGTAGCCGGCAGGGGTGTAGACAGTCATCCTTCTGCTGAATCCAGAGGCCTTGCTCGGATACCATACCCGTGAAACCATCCCATGAGGCACTTCCTGCACCTTGAACAGGTCGCCTATGCCTCCGCCCACGATAATCGCACTGGAGAGCGTGGCCACGTCTCGGTTCACGAACATGTTGCTTGGGTCAATTGTCAACGCTCCATCGACAGAAAACCTGTAAGTGTACATTCCGGATGCAACTTTGCCTGAAGTCGTGAAGACCCACATCCCAGCAGAGTCTTTTTGCATTTCGCCCGGAACAGTGACCTCCGCCTTGCCTCTCGGAGTGTCGATTTCTTTAGTCGGAAGAAAATCCCCGATGACCTGGACGGCTTTCGCAGAAGGGTTCCTGTAACGGAAAGTGATCGTCCCGTCTGAATTAATCTCTGGGGATACCAGAGGCCTGGCATCGAAAATAGCCTCTTGCGCATTGGCGGCTAAGCCAAAGAACAAGGACGCAATGATTATAAATAATTTTCGCATGGCATTATGTGATTAACTGTTCTTGAATATGTCTTTGATTTTCTGAAGATCCGCCCCGAAGACCGCCTTTACGATCGGAGCCAGGCTTTTTTCATCTCCCTGGATGTGCATCACTTTCTGAACATGGGACAGGGTCTCCCCTGCCTGCAGCTCTGCCCCTGGAGAAGAAGTTTCGATTTCGTAGAACGGCCCCATGATTGAGCCATCCTCCAGAGGGCCGTCGTTGTAAGAATTGATTACATCTCCGTTGAACGGGTCGTCCTGATGTCCCCACTGGCCATTGACGTAAGTTGCGCCTTCTGGCGGAGCTCCGCACCAAAGAATGGTTAGGAGTCCTCTCGAAGAATCGTAACTGCCACAGAGTCCCTTGCTCCTTAATGCATTGAACCCGATTTTCGAACGCAGCGCACCGTCAATCTTAAAATACACGATGCCATCCTCGGCAACGAGCCTGCCCTCCGGCATCTTTCCGAAATATTCATCATTCACGATTCGGCAGGCACAGTCAGGATATTCATTGTAAGGAATGAAGACTGTAGTAGTAGGCGTCGGATTGAAGCACCCTAGCATCCAGACATCGATTAGGCCTCCGTCCTTCGTCCATGCCTTCGCCCCTACGTTAGTGATGCAGTTCCTGCTCTCGTAGCCCACCATCTGCATTTCCTCAGGAAGCCTTATCCCGAAAGCCTTTTCCACGTCTGCCTTATCCATCAGCGAAACTGTCCTCGAAATGCGTATGTCGAATTCCGTACCGGAAGCATTAATCAGCCTAGCATCTTTCGAAAGGCAGATTTGCCGAGAACTGGACGAATCTACGACAAAAGCTTCAGTGTCAAGCACTTTCGGCACCTGCCAGTTGGCGAAGACCTGGTCGTCACCGCCCTTGAAATAAAGCGAGAACGGTCCTCCTTCAGGGCCAAGCCAGAAGCGCTCCTCTCCTCCGAACGGGCTGAACTGAGGGTCTATCTCACCCTTGGCGATATATTCATAATTCATCCAGCCGAAACTGTCTCCCTCATCGCCGGCAGCAGAACTTGTCATCACCCTTCCCTGCCATGCGGGAACCACTAGCACCTTTGAATTCCCATCCTCGGAAACCAGTTCCGAATAGCTTATGCCGTTTTCTTTTAAAAATCTGGCATCATATCCATAACTTCCCATACCGAAATTGTTTTTATTGCTGCAGGAGATGGCTAAGACAGTCACCAGCACAGCCATAGCAATATTCTTATATATATTCATTGATTCCTATTTCCAGGCAGTGTAGAAATCGATTACATCTGTTATGGCCCTCCGGCACACCGGGCAGAATTCTGGATTTGTATTGGTACGCATGCGGCAGTCCTCGTATCCCCTCCAGACACCTTTCAGCGAATACCCAGCACCCTCATAAAAACCGGCTTCAGTGTCTTTTCCTATCAGATCCTCCCATTTGCCTTTGAAATTCACTTTCGTAGTGATGTTCCTCTCCCAAGGCTCCACGTCGTGAGGGTACATTGGTATAGCCTCGGCCTCGTAAGCGTACTCGTCAGCAAGGCCGGCGAAGCTGTGTCCAAACTCATGCGCAACTACAGGCCTGAACATCTTGTGATGGGTCATAGACAGATTGTAGGAGTTCAGGATGCCTCCTCCCCCATACTTCTCCGTGTTCACCAGCACAATAATATGTTCGTAAGGCACACCTGCGAGGCAGTCATGCAAGTCTTTCAGATTCAGGGTGGTCAGATAACGGTCCGAATAGAAAGTGTCGAAATGGCTGCTAAGGGCGGTGCGTTTCCATATTCCATTGCCCGGCTCGCTGGTGCCGCTCTCTTCCGAAACGCATTCCACGGCAACGATGTTGAACCTGTCTTTCAGAGATTTGAAAGGCTCGTAGGAGAATATGGCGTCTTCTGCAGCTCTCGCATCTTTCAGGAATATATTCATTTCATCTTTCGTGTAGCCTTCTGCCACAAAAGCTATATGAATGCAGTTGGATGTATCCGCTGCCTTGGACAAAGTTTCGTATGGGGTTACTCCCCTATCGCCCAGATGGCGGATGAGGATGTCCGTAGGGGAGACCATGTGCGTCATGGTGGCCATAACCTCAAGCCTGTTATTTCGCAAATCGACCCTTATGTCCACAGTGTCTTTAGGCATAGGGACAAGAAATACGTTCTCGAAAGACTTCGTGGTGGTCTGCGCCTCCGGATAGCTCAGCCATTCCTGAAACAGCGTAGAGAACGAGTTCCGATAAATCTCCTTACCGGTAGCGTGATCCATAACCGTAATCTGGCCGTTTCCCTGGACAGGCAGCTCTGCAAGCCGATGCCTCTTTCCATGCCATTCCGGCAGCTGTTTCAGCTCATCGACGGCAATATGCTGTTCCTTGGCATTGCCAGAGAAATTATAGTCGAGCCGGAGAGTCTTATCCACGAACCAGGAATCGAAGTCAGGCTCATTTTGCGCAAGAGCAGGCATGCCGAAGCCAAGAATGACGCAAAGAACCATCAATGAATATAGTATATTCCTCATGATGAATATTTTTGAATCCTTTAGCAAATTTAACAATTCGTGTCATTAAGGCAAGGCCTCAGGCTCTTATCTAGTAAGCTCCCTGACCGGCATGATGGCTTGGGATGCCAACGATCATGCGGACCTCATAGATCAGCCACTCCTGATAATTGCAGGGGGAAAAGCCGACAGCTGCTATGCGGCGGAGGAATCTTTCCAGAAGGCGGTGAACTGCAAAAAAATGATTTACCCATGAATAACAGCAAAACAGGAAAGATCCTATTCATCAACGGCAGCTCTAGAAAAGATGGCAACACTGCCGCCTTAGCCAAGACTCTTTTGGAAGGTCAGGAATATGCAACATTGATGCTTACGGACTACCGCATAAACTCATACGGCCAGACCCTCGAAGGAGATCAGTTCGATTAGGTTGTAAAGAAAATGAAGGAAGCAGACATAGTAGTCATAGGCTCACCAGTCTACTGGCACAACATCTGCGCTTCAGTGCGCACCATCATGGAGCGCGTCTACGGCACGATAGACGAGGGGACCTTCAGCGGCAAAAAGCTGTTCTTCCTCTATTAAGGAGCTGCGCCAACCAAGATGATGATAGATGATGGAGAATATTCCATGAGCCGTTTTGCGGGCATGCATGGCTTTGAATACATGGGCATGGCCAACAACGCTAGCGAGGCCAAGGACCTTAGTGCGAAGCTGAACTAAGCAAAGATATTTTTTTGGTAATTGCGCATCCGAAGGCTTGCGCAATTGACTGAATATTAGGAATATAACAAATCATGGATATGCTCGGTTATCGAAAAAATTCGGTAATCGAGCATCTTCGTTTTACATTAATCCAATGATTTACTGAACATTGCAACGAAGCGCATGTGCGCAGTCCAAAAACGCATCGCAAAGCATAAGGCATCACGCCTATCGCCAAGCATAAAGACATCCCGCCTGCGAAAAATGGCGCTTTCTTGGGTAATGGCTCGCAGAAATCTGAACTTTTCAGGCGAAACGAACGTAGAGTTCGCTCCATAAGCTTATGTTTGCATTCGTTAATAACCCATTAAAATGTCTAACAAGATGAACTACACAAAATCAGCAAAACGTTGGATCATGAATTATTACGACGAAGGCCAAGATTACGGCTACAATCAGGAAGAGCTTGACAATACGTCCCGTGAAGCCATGACAGGAGAACAGTACGATGACGAATTTGGCATCGACGGAGCTCTTTCTGAAAATGCACTAGAATTTCTCGGATTCTAATGAGCCATTCATGATTCGAAATAGTGGAAACTGGAGGCTGCTCGTGAGGAAAGGCGCAGAGGCTCTCAAATACGATCTCGAGAAGGACATCGACATCAAACGCTACCAGGTGCTGATGGAAGAATCCGTCAGTCTTGATGGCAGGAGACAAATTCCAATCGATTTATGACAGGGATGCCAGATTCCGCGAACCGACCATTGACCCAGAAAGCCTTAAGTACAGCATCTCGGCATCTTCAAAAAGCCGCAACAGAATTTACAGGCTTACACTGGCCATCATCAAAGCAGTGGACAAGTTCGTGCCAGAAATGAGCATCATGACCGCAGACAAAGCTCCCCAGGAGCAAGATGCCCTCATTACGATCTGCAAAGCAGACAGCCGCAGCCAATAGTGGTGATTTGAAAAGGAAGTCCGGCAGAACTAAAAATAAAGGATCAAGGACAAAATCCACGAATTCAATCGCAGAGAATGTCCTTCCCTAATTTAGATTGACTCTGGTTAATAGATTATTATTTGTAATAAGCTGACTTTTCATCGTTATCACTGAGAAACGTTTACCGACCAGTCCTTATCGAAGTCATGGATCCCCTTCAGACCCCAGGTCTTCAGTCAACCCATGACGATCAGTCAAGGGTAAGGATTTTCAGAGATATCCGAGTCATTCCTACTTCTTATTGCTGGCAGTCCGTGGCTCTTCCATCTCATATTCCACGTCCCTTGTTGTCTCTGGGGCCCATGCCAGAGTCATCATCCCGATGCTCATGTGCGGCTTGAGCGTTCCCCTTCGGATCCCCTGACGCGCATTCCTTTCCGCATATACGCCGCCCACATGCTCGCAGCCTCCGCCTCCATTCCCGATTGCAATAGCTGGCCCTAAAGCTCCTTGACTCTCTTCCAGAGCGCTTCCCACATTCCGCTCTGTGAATGAGCAATTAGCTTTTCTTCAGGCTTTTCCTTGACTGCTCCTTTGAAGATCTCCCCGTTCTCCTTTGCAAGGATAGCAGCCCACCTTGATGACGTGGCATGGCCTATCGGAAGAAAACGTGTGATCTTGTCTTACGACATCCCTTTTTCATGATGAAGACGGATGGCCTCATTTATTAAATAAAGCATATGCTTTTCTGTGTGTGATTGATACATTGATGACTGTGTTTGTGAGTCAACTCTTTTCAGGTAAAGATAGCGGCCGCAACTTGCATATGGTAGCGTGACACTGTCTCACATGGTTCGTCGGATGCTTATTTGGCCAGGTATATCCATTCACCAAAAGTTGCCCGTCTGCGGGCAACTTTTTTTGTCGCAGATATTGGATTTTGGAACATTTCTGGGAATACTTTTTACTAAAAATCCCCTGCAGAGTACTTTGCAGAGGATTTCAGCGGAGAGGACGAGATTCGAACTCGTGATACAGTTACCCGTATGCAGGTTTAGCAAACCTGTGGATTCAGCCACTCTCCCACCTCTCCAGTGTGTTTGGCTAAAGGTTTTTGTCAAACCATTCCGTCAGAATCGGATTACAAAGTTAGTAAAATTAATTAGAATCCAAAATATGTTCAAGGGAATAGATCCTGACTTTCATCAGGATGACGAGGTAGGTCATTCAGGATGACGGGGTGGGTCGTCAATGATGACGGTGGTCGCAAAATGAATGGCTGGATGCTCACAAAAGGGCATGGTGCCAAGCGAGATCATATTCCTATTGCTTAGCGATGCTTTCTCTCATGTCGGTGTCGGACTGGATGTTTTTCATCCGATAGTAGTCCATGACGCCGAGATTGCCGTTGCGAAAAGCCTCTGCCATGGCAAGAGGCACCTGAGTCTCAGCTTCAATTACTTTAGCGCGTGCCTCCTGAGCCTTCGCCTTCATTTCTTGCTCCAGAGCCACTGCCATGGCGCGACGCTCCTCGGCACGAGCCTGAGCGATATTCTTGTCAGCATTGGCCTGATCCATCTGAAGCTCAGCTCCAATATTTTTCCCAACATCAATGTCAGCTATGTCTATGGACAGGATCTCGAAAGCTGTTCCGGCATCCAATCCCTTAGCAAGCACGACCTTGGAAATCGATTCCGGCTTTTCAAGGACATCGGCATGGGTTTCGGCAGAGCCGATGGAAGACACAATCCCCTCTCCGACTCTTGCCAGCACGGTCTCTTCCCCGGCACCGCCCACTAGCTGCTTGATGTTCGCCCTGACGGTCACTCTGGCCTTGCAAATCAGCTGAATGCCGTTCTTGGCGACGGCAGTGACCGGAGGAGTATTAATGACTTTAGGATTCACGGACATTTGCACAGCCTCGAAAACGTCACGTCCGGCAAGGTCTATCGCAGCAGCCGTCTTGAAATCCAGGGGGATGTTCGCCTTGTCCGCAGAAATGAGCGCGTTCACAACCTTAGGCACATTGCCTTTCGCCAGGTAATGAGCCTCAAGCTCCTTAGAGTTGAGATGCAAGCCAGCCTTCGTCCCAGTGATCAGAGCAATTACTATGGTTTTCGGGTTCACGTTCCTCCAGCGCATAAGCACCAGCTGGATTAGGGAAATCCTCACGCCAGATAAAAGAGCCTGGAACCAGAGTGCAATAGGAAAGAACCAGAGCAGAATTACAAGTGCAACGATAGCAATCGCTATCCAGATGATTAAGGCTTCCATATCATGAAACGGGTTTTACGAATATCTTGTTGTCTTCTATAATAACGACCACGACCTCAGTCTGCGGCTCGATCATATTGTCAATCGCTTTCACTTCGTATGTATTTTCTCCGAACGAGACAATGCCCGAAGGTGAAAGTCTAGTTATAGTCTTGCCATGGTCTCCGACTTTCACCTTGTCCTCTTTTGGGATGGCCGTGGAATCTATCGACTCGCTAAGGGACAGCCTTTTCCAAGTCTTTCCCCTCAAGGCGTAGATGAGCATTCCTGTCACGAGGCAGACAGTAATCAGAGTCACTATACTGCCGCCCAGGTTTCCGAGCTGCGAAAATGCTAGCCAGCAGGCTCCTATCAACGAGCCTAGCCCGATAAAACCCGCAACCCCAATCCCAGGGATGATGAGCATCTCAACCAGGAGCAGCAGGATGCCGATTAGGATTAAAGATATGATTAACGCCATTACGACAGACTCTTTGCACAAAAATACTAAAAAAGTAACACATAGAAAAAACCAATTCGTCGAAATTTCGATGGTTTATTTGGATTTAAATCTAACTTAGCTAGACCTGTCGGCATCCGCAAAATTAGAAATCTGATTTCCCTAGCCTTCATAGTAGTTCTATCCGTTACGGAATTACGCGCTGCCACGCCAGTAGATTCCATTCGAAACTAGATGAAGCATTTACGGAGCGGAGGACTTTTGCCGGCACATAGCAACCTTTGCCGTCTTGCCGCTGCAGGAGACAACGTAGAATATGAATTGATCTGAATCCATGAATATACTGACGACGCTTTGCGCCAGAAGGATCCCCTGGCTGAGAGAATGAATGGCCTGGTAAAGAGAACTGCGAGCGCAGGCGTGGCGAGGCAAACGCTGTGGATTAGTTGAGCGAACTGCTAGAACGGGCGCAGCAATAAGGTATCAGGAAGTGAGTTGCCGATACTCGGATGCAGACAAAATGAGGGAAAAGTGGTCTGGGGAGTTTGAGGAAGATTACTCATCGTTGCGCCGGCACTAGGCTGCATACAAAACGACAAAGAGGATGACCTCAAGCCCTAAGACTCATTAGTCACCCTCCTTTTTTTGGATTATTCTGTATTCGGAATATTATCTGTATTCAGCGAACTCGATGTCGCTCTGGGACCTTTCGTAAAGAGCCTTGTCCTGCTTCTGAACCATGTCGAGATATTTCTTCACGTCGGAAGCATTGCCCTTGCGAGCTGCTATGATTGCTCTCAGGTAGTTGGCCTTACCGTGATTGCAGCTAATTTCAGCCTCGGCCTTGTCAAGCTGACCGTTCAGAATGTATGCGAGGGTACGGTTAGAGCAGCAGCCCTTGGTGTCTTTGATGTCCTGGACGGCCTTGCTGTAATTGCCCTGGAGAATATCTAGGATTCCAATATTGGTTTGAGCAGCGTTGGTGCCTGAATTCTTGAAGTGTTTGAGAGCCTCGTCGTAGTTGCCAGACCTCAGAGCAATGGCACCGAGAGCATTCTCGTAATCGGCATCCTTATCCTCAACCTTAGACAGAGCGCTTTCAGCCTTGCTTAGTTCGTCGTTGTTGAAATATGTTGCGGCAAGATTGTATCTTGCAACGTCGCTGTCATATTTATCGATAGCCTTGTTGTAGAGCTTAACTTTGTCGTTCTTGTCTTTTACGAGGGTAGCTGCGCGCAGAAGAGCGGTCTCGTCAAGAACATCAGAGTTCTCGTCCACGAGATTAAGAAGTTCGTCTGCGGTGTAGTTCTTATATTCAACGTTTGCAATGAACCTAGCACGGCGCAATTCAGGAAGAACGCTGCTCTTAAGGTCAGTGTAGACATTGGACATGTTCTTAATCTCACTTTCACGAACAGCAGGATCGCTGTACATAGAAAGGACGCGGAGAATCAGGTCTTTGTCTTCAATGTCGGAATTCTGAACAAGCTCTTGGAATCCTTCCCAGTCCTGGCCGACACTCTTAACCTCAGGATCATAGACATCCTTGCCATTAACGACCTTGCTCCAAGCCTTGTCAGCCGTTTTGGAACGCTTGTCGGAAAGCTTCTGGTTGAGATCCTGTCCGCCATCAGGAGAAGCGTAGGCAACGACTTCTGTTCCAACGAGAGTCTTTCTCTCATTAGCTTTGATCTCATCAAGAGCAGCCTGGAAGTCCTTAACTGATTGACCCTTTAGTTCTTTCGAACGAACGTCTGCAGAGTTGATGTTGTACAGAATCTGTCCCTCAGCGGTCTGCTTCAGGATAGCCTGATAACCGTCAGCCTTGAGAGGGAATACGCCTTTGTCAACCAGCATGTAGGTAGTGTTGACACCATCGGCAACCTTCCTCACAGGAAGCTTGTAAGACTTATTTTTGTATTTAACGACTCCGCGAAGCTCCAGATGAGAGTCTTCCATTCCCTCAACATAGTTGAAATGAACTTTCTCGTGTACGGTGCCGCCATTCTTAGAAATAACTTTGTAGTTGTCTTTCACTTTCTGGCCCTGATACATGAAAGGCGACATTTTTGCTTCGCCTCCGTTGTATACGAGTACAGGAGTGATTTCGAGAACTGCCTTAGGAATGAAGTACTTGGCAGGGTAAGTGGCAGTCAAGTCAGCATCTACATTGCCCGCTACGGCTTCAAGCACGGCAGGGCTGCAGGTAACTTTTACGTTGTTTGCTTCGTCAACCATTTTCTGAGCTGAGGAGCATGACGCTGCTAGCACGGCAAGTGCGGCAACAGCCATTAGTTTGAGTTCCTTTTTCATATCAATTAATTTTTAACCATGTGTTCATACTTTTGCAAGTATACAAAGATATGCATTTATTTTTTAACTTTGTCAAACTATATCGAGAATATGGATACGCAAGATCTCCAAAGACTGAAGAACAAATACGACATCATCGGGAATGACGCGGCGCTGAACCGAGCTCTGGAAACTGCCGTCGCAGTCGCTCCTACCGACCTTTCTGTCCTTGTCACAGGGGAAAGTGGCGTCGGCAAAGAGAATATCCCCAAAATCATACATCAATACAGCCTTAGGAAAAACAACAAATACTTTGCCGTAAATTGCGGAGCCATCCCGGAAGGAACGATAGATTCAGAACTTTTTGGTCATGAAAAAGGATCTTTCACCGGTGCAATAGAAACTCGCAAAGGGTATTTTGAGGAGGCCAACGGAGGTACGCTGTTTCTGGACGAAATCGGGGAAATGCCTTTGCCATCCCAGGCGAAATTGCTGAGGGTGCTGCAAAACGGAGAGTTCATAAAGGTAGGGTCATCGAAGGTGCAGAAGACAGATGTCAGAGTTATAGCTGCCACGAACGTAAACCTAATGCACAATGTCAGCATCGGGAAGTTCAGGGAAGATCTTTATTATAGATTAAATGCCATCCAGATCAGGATGCCTGCCCTGAGGGATCGAAAAGGGGACATTTACCTATTCTTCAGGAAGTTCACTTCTGATTTTTCGGAAAAATATGGCATGAGCAAGGTCACTCTGACAAATGACGCAATAGACGTATTGATCAATTATCGCTGGCCTGGGAATATAAGGCAGCTCAAAAACGTGGCAGAAACAGTGGCGGCTCTTGAATCAGAGAAGTTGACGCACTCTACAGAAAGGTGCGAGGTGGATGCCAAGACGCTTAAGCAGTACATGCCTGCCGAGGATGTGAACATGCTGCCAGTCGCCTCTTCAGCTCCGGTGGAGAGCGGCATGTCAGACTTTGATAAACAAATGATAATAAAGGCAATACTTGACCTGAAACAGGAGGTAGACAATTTGAAAGTTCAAGTTGGGAACATGCCATCGGCCCCAGCCCTCAAACCTGCCGAGCCTGTTGCTGAAGATGCAGAATGGCAGGGGCAAGGAACACCTGGGCGGCATGCCGAAATAAAGAAAATCATCGAGATAGACAGTAACCCAAATGTAGAAGAGCCAGAGAACCTTTCTCTAAAACAAAATGAAGTGGAACTGATAGCGAAAGCTTTGGAACGACACGCCGGAAACAGGAAGCTGGCGGCACAAGAATTGGGAATGTCAGAGAGGACTCTTTACAGAAAGATCTCGAAATATAATTTAGACAAGAAACCAGAAAATTAGGAAATGAGAAGGCTTCTTTCAATAGCTTGCTTAGTGATGGCCACCGTAATCTTTGGCGGCTGTGGAATATATTCATTTTCGGGGACCTCTATACAGTCTGACGTAAAGACCGTTACCTTGAACTATTTTGAATATAAGGCATTGAAGGTGAATCCTACCCTCAGCAACGACCTTACCGAAGCGATGAAGGATAAGTTCAGGAAAATGACACGCCTCGAGCAGGTTGAGGAAGATGGAGACATGGATTTGGAAGGTGCCATAACCGGATACGACGTGAGAGCAGCCGCCATCACTGCCGACGAAGTCGCAGCGAAAAACAGGCTGACCGTGACCGTGCACATCAAGTTCACTAACAACAAATATCCTGAAGACAACGTGGAAAAGGATTTTTCCGCTTATGCTGAATACGATTCCACCAACACATTGGATGCAGTAGAGTCCACTCTTTGCGAGCAAATCGTGGAGCAGCTCGCCGAGGACATATTCAATGCATGCGTGGCTCAATGGTAATGACTTATGGCAACAGACGTAAAATCTTTGAATATTGATGAGCTTACCGGCCTGGTGAACATCTATCCGTGGTTCGGGCTGGCTCGCAAGGAACTTTGCTCTAGGATGGCAGCCATGGGAGGCAGCGAATGGGGCAAAGAGCAATTCGCCGATGCGGCACTGTACGTTGTCTCGCGAGAAAAGATATTCAATATATTCAGAGACTCCCATAAGGCAGACTATTCAGATAAGGATGCCATGATGCTGGTCAAGGCTTATGTGGAAACTCCTAATGAAGAGGAAGGTGGATATAAGCGTACTGTGAGAGTTGTCGGTGGGGACTTTTTCTCTCAGGATGAATATGACTCAGTGAAGAAGGATGGCGATGATGCTTTTGCAAATCTGAAGCTATCTTCCGAGCCTGAGAAACCTTCTCGTAACTGGGAGGATCCCATCCTGGGATTCTGTACCGAGACTCTGGCCGAAATATATGCTGATCAGGGCTATTTCACTGAGGCAAAGAAGATTTATTCCCGGCTAATCTTGCGATATCCGGAAAAAAGTGCTTACTTTGCATCTCTTGTTGAAAACTTAAGTCAAGAAAATTAAAAATTAAGAATATGAGTACGTTATTTACAATTTTAACAGTACTAATCGTGATAGCGAGCATCCTGCTTGTGATTGTAGTCTTGCTTCAGAATAGCAAGGGCGAGGGCATGGCGAGCAACTTCGTCACTGCTAACCAGACTCTTGGAGTAAGGCAGACTGCCGACATCCTAGAAAAAGTTTCTTGGGGGCTAGTTACCTTCATTTTGGTGGTTTCAATCATCACTTCTTTCACGGCAACTGGATCCAGCAACACTGGCATCGATGTTACTAACCAGATCGAGGAATCAGCCACTCAGCAACCAGAGTTCCCGAACTCTCCTGCGCAACAAGCAAATCCAGCTCAGGAAACGACTCCTGGCGAAGCTCCTGCGACGGAACAGGCTCCGGCTCAGGAAACCCCTGCGGAGTAACATATTCAAGGATTACGAATGCGCCACTGACAATTTGTCAGTCCTAGGCATTCGGAACATAATTTGACTCTTAGCCGTTTGGTCTTTGGACTGAACGGCTTTTTACGTTAACGCTAACTCAGTTAGCTCTGAGGGCGATGCTCCATAAGGCCAGAAAGGAATATTTATTATGGAAAATAACAAAACACAGCTTCAGTTTCTTCCGAAATATGCCGTCAATCTGAATGAAATGGCATCTCAAGGCAAGCTGGATCCTGTCATCGGCAGGGACGACGAGATAAGGAGGGTCCTGCAGATTCTTAGCCGTAGGACTAAGAATAATCCTATCCTCGTCGGCGAGCCTGGCGTTGGCAAGACGGCGATTTCTGAAGGCATCGCGCAAAAAATCGTGGATGGTGACGTGCCGGAGAACCTGAAAAGCAAGGTGAT
Organism: Bacteroidales bacterium; assembly: GCA_028724885.1. Lineage (GTDB taxonomy): Bacteria > Bacteroidota > Bacteroidia > Bacteroidales > UBA932 > Cryptobacteroides. The sequence goes on from JAQYTJ010000012.1 coordinate 15,409, forward strand.
ATATTCATTGGACATGGGTGCCCTCATCGCTGGCGCCAAGTATCAGGGAGAGTTTGAGGAGAGGCTGAAAGGCGTCGTGAAGGAGGTCGTGGACAGCGATGGTGAAATTATCCTATTCATCGATGAAATTCACACTCTGGTGGGCGCTGGCCGTTCTTCAGGCGCAATGGATGCTTCGAACATCTTGAAGCCTGCCTTGGCTCGTGGCGAGCTGAGGACAATCGGCTCCACTACTCTTGATGAATATCAGAAATATTTTGAGACCGACAAAGCCCTCGAAAGAAGGTTCCAGATGGTCATGGTCGATGAGCCGACTCCGGCGGAGTCCATCGCCATCCTCCGTGGCTTGAAAGAAAAATATGAGAATCACCACAAGGTTAAGATTGATGATGACGCCCTGATTTCAGCCGTGAATCTCTCGCACAGATACATCACCAACAGGTTCCTGCCGGATAAGGCCATAGACCTAGTAGACGAGGCTGCATCGAAGCTTCGCCTGGAGATGAATTCCGTGCCGGAGCCTATTGCAGAGCTGAACAGCGACATCAAGCAGCTGGAAATCGAAAAAGAGGCCGTGAAACGCGAAGGCACCTCTCTAAAGTCCGAGAAGATTGACAAAGATCTCGCAGACAAGAAGGCTCAGAAAGATGAGCTTATGAAGAGGTGGGACTACGAGAAGGAGATTCTGCGCGGGTTGCAGGACGCTCGTCAGAAGATGGACGATTTCAAGTTCCAGGCACAGACGGCCGAACGTGCAGGTGACTATGGCAAGGTTGCCGAGCTGCGCTATGGCAAGATGGCCGATGAACAGAAAAAGATAGATGAGCTCACTAAGAAGCAGGCAGAAATAAAGACTCCTATCATCACCGAAGCCGTTACCCCACAAGACATTGCTGAAGTTGTGGCAAAGTGGACAGGCATTCCAGTACAGAAGATGCTCGAGAGCGAAAAGCAGAAACTTCTGCGCATAGAGGAAGAACTGCACAAAAGAGTAGTCGGGCAGGATGCCGCCATACAGGCTGTGGCCGATGCCGTAAGACGTTCTCGCGCAGGGCTTTCCAACGAAAAGAGGCCGATTGGATCCTTCCTGTTCATGGGCACGACCGGAGTGGGTAAGACCGAGCTGGCGAAGGCCCTGGCGGAATTTCTGTTCAATGACGAGAACATGATGACGCGAATAGACATGAGCGAGTATCAGGAGCGTCACACGGTAAGCCGTCTGGTCGGTGCGCCTCCAGGATACGTCGGATACGATGAAGGAGGCCAATTGACTGAGGCCGTCCGCAGGAAACCATATTCGGTAATCTTGCTGGATGAAATCGAGAAGGCTCACCCGGATGTGTTCAACGTACTGCTGCAGGTGCTTGACGATGGTCGTCTGACCGATAACAAGGGCCGTACCGTAGACTTCAAGAACACGATTCTCATAATGACTTCTAATGTGGGTTCTGACATAATCCAGAGCTACATGGAGCAACTTCCTGAAGTAGGCAAGCCTGGTGCCGACCCTACGAAAGAGGCTCAGAACATTGCCAAGAGGCGTCAGCTTCTGGACGAGTGCAAGGGCAAGGTGATGGAGGTGTTGAAAGCCACCGTCCGTCCGGAGTTCCTGAACCGAATCGATGAAATCATAATGTTCGATCCTCTGACGCAGAACGACATCCGAGAGATTCTGCACATACAGATGAAGCAGCTTCAGGACAAGCTTGCCGAAGAGAATGTGTCGATAGAGTTTACCAAAGATTTTGAGGACCGGATGGTCACGAATGGCTACGATCCTGCTTACGGTGCACGTCCAATAAAGAGGCTGATGCAGCGCGAACTGGTCAACCAGCTTGCCAAGGCTATCCTTGCAGGCACCGTACACAAGGATTCTGGCATCGTAGCCGATGCCGTCGGCGGCGAGATAGTCCTACACGACAAAAACGCATCTGACCGTTCGTCCTGACATTCAGGCGTGACACTGATGCCTATGAAAAATTGTGGGTCTTATCAATATGATGCGACCCGCTTTTTTTGTATATTTGATGTAGTTTGATTAAGATTCTTTGAGTATCAAACTATTATGAAGAACTTGCATTGGAATGGGCAATGGATAAGAAATTGCTAACTTGTTTTGTTACACTATATTCCTCATGCTTTTCAAATAACTCTTTTCTGA
>JAQYTJ010000013.1 GCA_028724885.1 Bacteroidales bacterium
TAATGTTGATGTCGGGATGGTTGAGATTATGGAGAGGAATGATGATAGGAAGCAGGTTCGCAAGCGTCTTGAAGTTGATTTTGTTGCTAATCAAGGAAGTAAGCGATATTATATACAGTCTGCATTCCGAATGGAAGATGAAGATAAAGTCATACAAGAGAAGAAATCATTGATTAATGTTCCGGACTCTTTCAAGAAAATTATCATAGAGAAAGACCTGATTGATTCATACCACGATAATAATGGAATTCTGAGGATAGGTCTATTCGATTTCCTTTTGAATCCGGATAGTCTTGATTTATGAGATTCGCCCGGGAAAAACCATGATTTCAATCGTGAGATGAAAGGGCGAATCTCATAATCTGTCTAGCCGGACTGGCCCACAATTTTGTGGGCTAAAAACAATGCGCCACGTTCGCAAAAAATAAAGACTTCCGAGCAATCCCTTCGTATACGGAACCGCCGTCTTTGGAGTCCGCTTATTGGTTCCATAGGGAGTATTGTTTAGTCTGACCGCTCACCAAGGGGCGATACTTCGTGTACGTCCCTGAGAACTGCTCGTTCGTCTCGGGCAGGGCGATCACCCCGTCGGGGTTCTACCTCAAGGGGTCTTACACGCTCGACGGCGTGAAGAGGACGGTCGACGCCACGACGCTCATCGCCACGGGGGCGAGCGCCACGTCGCCCCTCGTGAGCGGACAGTGCAGGAGGAACGCCCTCGTCACCGTCAGCCTCTACGACCTCAGCAGCGCGGCGGAGGAGCCGTGGATGGAGGTTGACCCGGCGACGCTGAGGGACACGATGTACGTCGCCGAGGCCGACTCGACGCTCAGCGTGGTCATCCACAACTACGCCGGGGGCCTGACGGTGGCCTCGTCGGACAACCTCAGGGTGCTCAACGCCGGTGACGACGACCTCTTCGCCGACAACGGCGACGGCACGGCAACGCTCTTCCTCAGGTACGGGTGCCTGACGGAAGGGGACGGCACGGGTACCGTCACCGTCATGAATTCCGGCAAGGCCATCAAGGGCGGGGTCATAACCGTTCGCACGAAGGCCCCGGCGCTGAAGTTCGACGAGACGATTTACGAACTCACCCGAATCGAATAATAGGAGGTGGGCTGCGTCGCTGCTTGCCATCAGGACATCTCGAAAATCAAGTCATCGGTGGGCAATGACGACTGGCGCAACGGCAATATCACCGCCCACCTCGCAATGATTGTCGAGACCTATCGAGACTATGCCCGTAACCTGCTGGATGACCAACCGGCACTGACGATCGAAGACATCGCCGACCGCTGCGGTTTCGAGCATACACCCAATTTCTATAGTGCCTTCAAGAAGATGTACGGTATCACGCCTATGGATTATCGCAAGGGAATCAGCATTTGAGGCTTTCAACAGGACTTAACGGGTGCAAAAAGTCAAAAGATTTTTATTCAATAATATTTTGCGATGTGAATAAAAAATCGCAATTTTGCGAAAGCAATAGGGGCGTAGCCCAGTTGGTTTAGAGCGCTGCAGTCACATTGCAGAGGTCATCGGTTCGAGGCCGATCGTCCCTACCAAGAAACCGGCCATGAAGCGAGAATATCCTCATGGCCGGTTCTGTCATTGGTTTGATTATTGCAAAATATCTGACGGACAATAAATTTAGAGCCCTATGAAAACTTTTTCAAGAATATTATTGATTGTCGCCGCTGCCATGGGACTGGCATCTTGCGCAACTGCACGTCTTACCACCGAAGAGAAGAATAACCTTGCCCAGGCAATTCAAACTGGCATCAGCGAAAAACATTTCGAGATTAGAATCCGGATGATGAATCCTCAAAGGGGAAGGTCACGCAACGTGGACGGATTCTCGGTGGAAGTCAAAGGGGACACTCTCGTCTCGAATCTGCCATATTTCGGAGTGGTTCACTCCGTCCCATACGGAGGGGGCAAGGGACTGAATTTCGAATCGAAGATCACCTCATACGAAACGACCCAGGCTAAGCCGGAATGCACCCACGTAGCAATAAAGTCTCAAAATGAGGAAGACAACTACGTTTACACATTCGACATCTACGCAGACGGCACAGCCTATCTGACTGTCCGCTCAGATAACAGAGACAGCATCTCGTACACTGGATACGCTTCAGTACTTTCAGAAGACAAGAGATAGGCGGTCACCATGCTCCTATTCAATGTAGCCTTAGGAATTTACTTCTCAAACCTTGATTTATTCGGGAGTCGGTTCTCGAACGCATCTAATATTCCAGACTGGTAGGTCTGGAATTTTTTTTCGGACATGCTCACGTCGTTGATGCACACCAGCTTAGTCCTAGGAGTCATGATGCACCTTCGGACCTTCGACAAAGGCGCAATGGCTAAAGAAATGTGAGTATTTGATAGGCGACGCGAAATTGCCCTGCCTGAATAATACATGTAGTCCAGATACAGGTACTGGTTCACGTTAAAATCCTCTCGCAATGGAGTGGATATGCTTATAATTTCATCCTCCGCCTTTGAATACAATTCATCGCATGCACTCTTAAGCATCGGAGAGCAGATGTGCTGCGGCCTGATATAAATCCTGCTTGGCTTCAACCCAAGATACTTGCGAGCCATGCTGCTGGCATTCTTCGATAGCATCTTGTACAATCCGTTTCCAAATACGAATCTGCTAAACTTCATCGCCCCCTTCCCATCAACGAAGAAATCATCAGGACGGCATTCGGCTACCGGGTACATATCATCGTTGAAGTACAAGAACTGCTCGTCAATCCCTTTGATACGATGAATGCCCATTTCTATCGTCGAAGCATTGAATGTCGGGACGAGTTCAGGCGGAAGAATATCCTTGTGGAAAACTGGTTTCAGTGACTCAGATGCCCAAGACGGCACCTGAGTCGGACCTGAAACCACCAAATAAACGTTTCGTATGAAAGGCATATAAGTCTCTATGCCTCTCAGAAGATATTTCAGAGTACCCCAGTCACGAAATCTCTTCTTCAGAATCGGCTGGTTTGTGACCGCCGCATAGACCTTCTGCCACTGCGGATCATTTCCGTCTACATAGGCTATTACGACATCCATGGCTCTTATTTCCTGTAATCAGCGACCTGATCCACAGAGAAATTCTCCACGAACACAGCGTGTTTCGCCACCTCAGCCTCCGCAAGGTTGACGTAAACCCTAGCAGATGAAGAGAAGAGTTCTGGGGCGCTTGATGCATCTTTGACGAGAAGGCCAGCCATGACGGTCACAGCCGCTATCTCGTACAGATGACGTGCCATGAGGTCGTGATATTCAGGATCCTGATTTTCTTTAGTAATGTTTACTACGCTCTCCAGCCTGTCGGTCATTTTGGAAACCCTCGCCATCAGAGGCTTCATCTCATCAATGACATCCTCGGCAGCAAGATCTCTCAATATATTCGTGTAAGTTCCGTTAGTCACATAACGGATGGCTGCCACGACCTGCAGCTGAGTAGTGCCCTCGTAAATCGAAGTGATTCTAGCATCCCTATACAGCCTCTGGCAGGCATATTCCATCATGAAACCGGAGCCACCATGAACCTGAATGCAGTCATATGTATTCTGGTTGGCATATTCAGAATTCATCCCCTTGGAAAGAGGAGTAAATGCGTCAGCCAGACGTGCATAGGCCTTCTGTTCCTTCCTCTCCTCGGGTGTAAGGGTACGGCTCATCGCAATGTCGTCCAAAGCCTTGTATATGTCCACGTAACGAGCCGTCTGGTACAGCAGAGAGCGACCAGCATCAATCTTAGCCTTCATCGTAGCTAACAAATCGTACACGGGCGGCATGTCGATTATTGCCTTGCCGAACTGCTTGCGATCCTTGGCGTATGCCAAAGCCTCTTCATAAGCCTTCTGGCTGAGGCCGATGCTCTGCGCGCCAATGCCCAGACGGGCACCGTTCATGAGCGACATAACGTATTTTATGAGACCCAGGCGGCGCTCTCCGCACAGCTCGCATTTGGCATTCCTGTAAACTAGCTCGCAAGTTGGTGAACCATGAATGCCCAGCTTGTTCTCAATGCGACGAACATCAACTCCACCATCTCTCTTATCGTATATGAACATCGAAAGTCCGCGTCCATCAGTCGAGCCTTCTTCCGAACGAGCAAGAACCAAGTGAATGTCAGCGTCGCCATTAGTAATGAACCTCTTCACGCCGTTCAGCCTCCAGCAATTGTTTGCATCGTCGAATGTTGCCTTAAGCTGAACCCTCTGCAGATCGGAGCCAGCATCAGGCTCAGTGAGATCCATAGACATAGTCTCGCCTGCGCAGACTCTAGGAATATATTTCTTTCTTTGCTCATCATTGCCGAATGCGTATAGAGTCTCCACGCAATCCTGCAAAGACCACACGTTGTCAAACCCGGCATCGGCAGTGGACACCAGCTCAGAAGCCATGGTGTATGCCGTCACGGGCATATTCAGCCCCCCGTAACAGCGAGGCATGGTGACCCCGTTCATTCCAGCTTTTATCATGGCATCCAGGTTTTCCTGGGTGCCCTTAGCATAAGTTGCGCGGCTGTTCTCGCAATGAGCCTCCTCGATGTCTACGCTCTCGGCATTGGCATCGATCACGTCAGCGGCTATCTGGCCTACGACTTCAAGGATCTTATCGTAAGAATCCAGTGCGTCCTCGTAGTCCTGCGGGGAGTAATCGAACTTGCCCTTGTCGGCGTAGCCGCGTTCTTTCAGGAAGCATATTCTCTCCATGAGGGGATTCCTCAGATGGAATCTCAATTCATCATTATCTGTATAAAAATTAGCCATCTCGAATTCTATTTACTGTGAGCTTTGTAATATTTAATCATCTTAGGAACCACGTCTTCAACCTTACCCACGACCACGTAGTCAGCAATCGCATTGATCGGTGCATCCGGATCGGTGTTAATCGAGATAATGATCTTGCTCTCCTGCATACCGGCAAGATGCTGAATCTGCCCGCTGATTCCGCAAGCTATGTAAAGCTTTGGACGGACAGTGACCCCTGTCTGGCCCACCTGACGGTCATGCTCCACGAAACCTGCATCAACAGCAGCTCGACTTGCGCCAACCTCGGCGTGAAGTTCGCGAGCCAGCTCGAAAAGCATGTCGAAACCTTCCTTGCTGCCCGCTCCGTAACCGCCGGCAACCACGATGGACGCATTCTTAAGATTATTCTTCGATTTCTGAATATGCCTGTCAATGACTTTGACTATATATTCAGCGTCAGGGACATATTCATTGACATCATGTCTCACGACCGTACCTTTATAGTCAGGATCGAGTATTTCTTTCTTCATTACGCCCTCGCGCACTGTCGCCATCTGAGGCCTGTGCTCTGGATTCACGATGGTAGCGATGATGTTCCCTCCGAAAGCAGGACGAATCTGATAGAGCAGATCCTTGTAAGATTTTCCTGTCTTAGGGTCATCGTGATCACCGATTTCCAACGATGTGCAATCTGCGGTTAGCCCACTCTTCAACGCTGAAGACACCCTAGGACCCAGGTCGCGGCCTACGACCGTTGCGCCCATAAGGCAGACCTGCGGTTTCTCTTTTTTGAATAGCCCGACTAGCACAGCTGCATGTGGCTGGGTCGTGTATGGAGAGAGCCTTGGATCGTCGAAAATGTGCAGCACGTCAACTCCGTAAGGCGTAACCTGGCGTTCAATGCCATCCAACTTGCTTCCAATCGCAATCGCTTCGAGTTTTACGCCGAGCCTGTCGGCGAGCTTACGTCCTTTCGTCAGAAGTTCGAGGCTGACGTCAGCTACGCTCTGGCCTTCTATTTCAAGATATACGAATATGTTATTCATGGCTCTATCCTATGGTGTGATTTGACAATAATTCAACTACAAGCCCCTCCACATCGTTGTCGGAGCCAGTCATGCGCTTGCTATCCTTAGTTTGGAAGGAAATGCTGATGACAGCCTTGACCTTGGTCGGAGATCCAGCCAGACCGCACTGAGAAAAGTCTGCATCTACATCAGAAGCACTCAATTCCTTAATATTCAGATATGGGCGTGTCTCGTAGAGATCGGAATAAGGAAGCACGCCTCCGTCTTTTGTGATGGCAGCCTTCTCCTGAACTCCGAGGGCTCTCTTGTATTTCTGCACCAGCTTGGCATTGCGAGGCCGGCAAGGAGCAGCGCTGCCGTTAACCGTAACCACGAGAGGGTACGGCGATTCAACGGTCTCCACTCCTCCATCGATATGACGCTCGATTGTTACCTTCCGAGCCTTTTCGCTCAGATTGAGGATTTCCTCTGCATAAGTGACCTGCGGAAGACCCAGCTTTTCAGCAACCTGGGGGCCTACCTGTGCGGTATCCCCATCAATCGCCTGACGGCCACCGATTATCAAGTCGAAAGGTCCTATTTTTCTAATGGCAGTCGCAATGGCATACGAAGTCGCAAGCGTGTCTGCCCCAGCGAAAGCTCGGTCGGTGAGCAGATAACCTTCGTCAGCACCTCGATAAAGACCCTCGCGTATGATTTCAGCCGCACGGCCAGGACCCATCGTAAGCATGGTTACAGTCGTTCCGGGGAACCGATCTTTCAGGCGTAGAGCCTGCTCAAGGGCATTAAGATCTTCCGGATTGAAGATGGCTGGAAGGGCGGCGCGATTAATCGTGCCGTCCTCTTTCATGGCATCCTTCCCCACGTTACGCGTGTCCGGAACCTGCTTTGCCAATACTGCAATTTTCAAACTCATCTTTAATTAAAATATTGGTTTATGAAACGCAAATTTAACTAAAATTCCGAAATAAGAATAAGACATATTCCTTGAGGAAAAATCATCCTGCTATGGGAATAAATATTAAATTTGCCTGTCATGAGAAATTTCAGGAACATTTTTTTTGCTAGTTTCATTTTTTTGCTTGCCGCGTGCAGCCGGAAAGCAGATTTTGTCACGATGCTAATCGGTACTTACTCCACTGCGGAAAGCAACGGCATTTATGCCTATCGCTTTGATCAAGAGAACTGCCTGACAGACTCTTCATTCGTTGGGCACGCTGAGTTACCAGAGGCATCTTATATCACTGTCAATCAAGCAACAGAGGCCATCTATGCAGTCAGCGAATTGGACTCTGCGAAATCTTTCGTTTCAGCCCTTTCCTTCGACAAGGGAAATCTAAGCTTTAAGAATATGGGAAGGGCTGCAACTGAAGGCTCACCTTGCTACGTTTCCACCAATGGAGAGGTCGTAGTAACGGCAAATTATGGCGGAGGCTCGCTCTCTGTGTTCAGGATAGGCGACGATGGGACGCTCTACGACACAATTCCCCACCAGCATATTATCGGGCACGCAGGAGGGCCTGACGGCAGCAGGCAGGGGCAGCCGCACGTTCATTGCGCCATATTCACTCCAGACGGCAAGTATCTGCTGGCAAGCGACTTCAGCGCCGACGCAATCCTGTCTTTTAAAGTGGAGAAAGACAGTCTCATTGAATATGCTACAACAAAACTTAACCCCGATTACGGTCCCCGCCACATAATATTCAAAGGCAGCGACAGAGCCTATGTCATTGGCGAATTGTCAGGTGACATAACCGTCTGCGAATATTCCGAAGGCATCCTTATCCCTATCCAAGTGATAGACAACGATCCGGCGCAAGCCCGTGGCAGCGCAGACATCAGGATAACCCCAGACGGAAGATTCCTCTATGCCAGCAACAGGCTAAAGAATGACGGAGTGGGAATATATCGGATCGAGCCTGACGGCAAGCTTTCTTCCGCAGGCTACCAGCTTACTGGAATACACCCTCGTAACATCTGCATCACGCCGAATGGAAAATTCCTGATCGTCGCCTGCAGGGATTCCAACCTTATTGAGACATACGAGATAAACCAAAAGACAGGAAAACTGACGAAAAAAGGTCGTGGAATACATGTCCCTCGCCCCGTCTGCATAGTATTTTGCTGACAAAAGTCCAGCAGGCTACACCCAAGAAGCAGGCATCTTCATCATGAAGCGCACGATGCATAGGAGGTCGCGTGCTGTGCCGAAATCGACTGTCTCATCGTCCGTGGTCACACTCCTATTATCCTAATGTCGCTACCGAAAGCCTTCATGAACCTGTCCAGAAGGTCGGAAGTCTTCAACTTCACGAAACACGTTGCTGTGCCATCAGTGCATGAAAAATGTTCATTTGAGATCACATCTTGGTCGAACACGAACGTCACATCCTTCGTGGAATCCAGGCAGGCGCTCAGCACTGTAGTGGCACCATGCTCCACTCCCGCTATATTCATCAGATGCCCGGCATCGGCGAATGACACCCTGGGGATGCCAAGGGCGCGTCCGAAATCTTTCGTCACGAAAGGCTTGTCATCCCTCGTTGCATAAATATAGAATTTGGTCTGCTGGCGATTGCAAAGAAATATGGTTTTGACGATTCTGTCCCCTAGCACCTTGTCTATGTTCTGACAGTCTTCCATGGTGATTCCCGGGTCGGTGTCCACTCTTTCATATTCAATTCCCAGCCTTTCAAAAGCCTGGTACACCTTTTCCTCCAACGGAGTCTTGAACGACGCCGGAGCCGTCCTGAATATCTCACTAACGTAAAACATAACGCAGCAAAGATAGAGATATTTCCATATTAGTCACAAATTGCTAAATTTGCAGCCATTTAGAACACAATGATCATGACAGACGTTGAAAAATATATCGTAGAGCGCTCAAACGAGATTCTGAACGCAAACGACGCTAAGCTGGTAAAGAGGTTGCTCGGCGGGATGAGCAACTACACATACGTTGTTGAATCGGGAGGGCAGAAATACACTTTCAGGGTACCTGGCAATCATGCCGAGGTATTCGTGAACAGAGATGACGAACTAGAATGCCTGAATGCCATTAAGCCCCTAGGCCTGAACAACGAAACAATCTATTTTGACACCATCAACGGCGACAAGATGGCTCTCTACGTAGAGGGCACGATCCTCTCGGACACCGACATCGTGTCATATAACGATGTTTCGGTGAATGCTTTGAAAAAACTCCACGAGAGTTCCGTGTTGCTCAGGGACTACGATTCTTTCGGGAGGCTAGCCACCTACGAGGCACTCTGCAAAGAGCAAGAATTTGAGCATCCTAAGGAATATATTGACCTGAAAAAACGACTCCTTGAGGTGAAGGAATCACTACCTGCCGTAAAGCACGTTCCTTGCCATTGCGACTATCAGCCGACTAACCTAGTATTCGATGGGGAAAAGCTTTACGTACTTGATTGGGAATATGCCGGAATGAACGATCCTTTCTACGATATCGCATGCTACGGGAATGCAGGGTTCGACAAGGCTCTCTCGCTTCTGGCAGCATATGTGGGACATGACCCTACGACCGAGGAGCTTCGCAGGCTTTACTACCACAGGGCTTTCCAGTGCCTGCAGTGGTACAATGTAGCCACTTACAAGGATATGGTTGGCATGAGCGAGGAGCTAAAAATGGATTTCAAGAAGGTCGCCGACTTCTTCATGGTCGGAGCAAAGGATCTGCTTTCCAAGTGCTAACTGATGCTCCGAAAATAATGCGTGATTAGCGGAACGGCTACAATGAAAGACAGCACGTCCGCCACAGCTTGGCACATCTCTACTCCGAGGAGCCCGAAATATTTTGGCAAGATCAATATTAACGGTATAAAGAATATGCCATTCCTGCATGCGGCAAGCAAGTTCGCAGCAATGCTGCGTCCGCTGGTCTGTAAAGCCATGTTACTGATGGTTATCACGCAGGCGAAAATAAACGTGACAATCTGCCAACGCAGAGCTGCCGCCCCGACGCTTACCACATCAGGATCGTGCCGCAGCACATCCACTATCTTGTCGGCATAGATGAACCCCAACGCTCCGCACGCAACCAGAAAAGCGGACCCGATTTCAATGCTGAAAAAATAGCCTTTGCGAACCCTGTCATAGAGCTTAGCACCATAATTAAAACCGCACATAGGCTGGAATCCCTGGCCGATGCCGAGGATTATAGAGAATATCACGAAAGTTATCCTGGTCACGATTGACATGCCGGCAATGGCAGCGTCGCCATAAACGCCTACGGCTATATTCAACAGCAAGGTAGAGACGCTTGCCAGCCCCTGCCTGGATAGCGACGGAGTTCCTCCCTTGAATATCTCGAAATGATATTTTCGGGAAAACGACATGTTCTTAAGGCTCAGCCGTATGTTTCCTCCCCTGAAGGTCATCAGCACGAGGATAGCGAAACTTACAATCTGCCCTATGACAGTCCCTATGGCAGCTCCCTTCACACCCATATTTAGCGTAAAGGCGAATATCGGCACAAGAGCGACATTCAATATGGCTCCGACTATAATTCCTATCATGGCATACATCGCATTCCCCTGAAACCTTATCTGATTATTCAGGGTCATGGTCGCCGTCATGAAAGGAGCTCCTAAGAGAATATATTTCATGAAATCCTTCGTGTGCTGGAGGATGGTGGGAGTGGAGCCAAGGCCTATGGACAACGGCTCCAAGAATATTTCGCCAAGCAGGAAAATCAGGAAGCCAAAGCCTAGGGAGGTAAAAAATGCGGTAGATGCCATCACTTTCGCATCGTCAGTCTCCTTAGATCCTAATTTCCTAGAGATGTAAGTGCCAGAACCCTGCCCGAAATAGAAGCCAAAAGCCTGCACTACAGACATGACAGGGAACACGATTCCAACGGCGGCAGTAGCCTGGGTGCTTATCCTTCCAACGTAAAATGTATCAACAATGTTGTAGATGCTAGTCACAAGCATGCTGATGATGGTAGGCACGGCCATAGTGAGAATGACCTTGCCCACCGGTGCTGTCGTCAGAAATACATAATTGTTCCTAGGAGATGGCATTTTCATCTAACGTTCATTTAATGCGAGACTGCAAATATAAAAAGTAAATCTTATCTTTGCACAGAAATAAGAAATCAAAATATGTCTGATCTGTTTCTTGGAACGGGAATCGCTCACACACTGCTGTTGTTTGCGGTCGTAATAATGTCAGGCCTCTGGCTGGGAAGATACAAAGTCAAGGGAGTATCCCTTGGTACGACTTGGATCCTATTCGTAGGAATATTATTAAGTCATTTTGGCTTTAAATCCGACCCTACGGTGCTTTCTTTCATGAAAGACTTCGGGCTTATTCTTTTCGTGTTCTCCATCGGACTCCAAGTTGGTCCTGGTTTCTTCAGCTCTTTCAAGAAAGGAGGGGTGCAGATGAACGTGCTGGCCGTCCTGCTAGTTTTATTGGCCGTTGGCGTGACCGTTGCGATTCAGGCCATCACTAAAGAAGACTTCCCTACAATGGTAGGCGTTATGTCTGGCGCAGTCACGAACACTCCTGGCCTTGGAGCAGCCCAGCAGACCGTCGCAGACATTTCCGGAGCGGAAGCCGGCGCCCCCGTCGCTGGAACAATGGCATCTGCTTATGCCGTTGCCTACCCTATCGGCGTTCTCGGTGTCATATTCCTGCTAATTTTTGCTAAAGGCATATTCAAAATAGATCTCGACAAAGAAAAGGAATCGCTTGAGCAAGACGACGAGGCGACTGAGGAAAAAGCTCGCAGAATGCACTGCGAGGTAACGAATCCGGCGATTTTCGGAAAATCGCTCAGCGAGGTCACATCGAATTTCAATAAGAATTTCGTCGTGTCCAGGATAATGAGAAATGAAGAAATTTTCGTGCCGAAGAAAGATACAGTGCTTCAGCAAGGCGACAAGCTTCTGCTTGTCACGAAAGTGTCTGAAATTGAAAGCCTGCGGATAGTGTTCGGTTCTGAAATTCCTATGCATCAGTCCGACTGGATGAAAATGGATGAACATCTCATCACCAGAAGAATAAGCGTCACCAAACCGTCTCTCACCGGGAAGAAACTGAAGAGCCTGATGATTCGTTCCAATTTCAATGTCTCCGTGACTAGAATAATCAGGGCTGGAATCGAACTCGTGGCAAATGGCAATCTGCTGCTCCAATTCGGTGATGTCCTGCAGGTCGTAGGCACGGAAGACGACATCAACGCAGTCGCAAAGATTGTCGGAAACAGGCCAGAATCTCTCTCTCACCCTAATTTAGTGCCATTTTTCTTCGGAATTGCATTAGGCATCATCCTAGGCATGATTCCAATCACATTTCCTAGCATACCGCAGCCAATCAAGCTAGGGCTGGCAGGAGGCACGCTCATCATAGCCATACTGCTTGGCTATTTCGGGCCTAGGCTCAGGATTACGACATATACTACTATGAGCGCCAACATGATGCTCCGGGAGTTAGGAATCTCTTTCTTCCTTGCGGCTGTCGGCCTAGGAGCCGGAGACAACTTCGTGAGCTCGATTTTGAACGGAGGTTACTGGTGGATACTTTATGGAGCTCTCATCACTCTCATCCCAATAGCTGTGATCATATTCATTAGCAAGATATTCTTCAAGCTGAATTTCTATAAGATCTGCGGCCTTGTTTCCGGCGGTACGACGGATCCAGCAGTGCTCGCATTCGCACAAGATGCTTACGAAACAGACTACACTTCCGTTAATTACGCTACCGTCTACCCTCTCACGATGTTCATGAGGGTTCTTGTTGCGCAATTAATGATAATGCTGGCCCTTTGAGGCCTAGACTGACAAATAACTCAATAGGAGCTTCCTAACATTATCAGAGATTCGCTTGTGGGCATCAGTCGCATTTTCTAGCATCTCTGCCAGATTCTTATATTTGATAAGTGCCTTAATGTCATCTACATTCTGGAATATGAAGCCGATATAGTCTTCGTAGGCATCGTCTGCCGCATGTTCCAGTTCCGTGACGCGATCGCAGCCCAAAGAGAGCGCCGCAATATTATTCTTGACATTTGACAGCAGCGGGATCATATCATGCAGAGCCAATGACTGAGAGTTAGCCATATGAGCAAGATCCTCAAGCTGAGGATCAAGTTTTTCAGGATTATAGATAAGCAAGGCTTTAGAAGTATCTTTGATGACGTCTAGACAATCATCCATCGCCATTGCGACCGCCTGAATATCCAAGCTATTCACTTGCGTCATGAGGCTTCCCGAAAGTTGCTCGTGAATTTCATTCAGCATGGCATCACCTTGAGCCTCGCAAGCCTTAATCTGACGTTCTTTTCTCCGCCACACTTCCGTATCTGTAGTCATGAACATCTCAAGGAGCAGCGTAGATGTCCTGCATATGAAATCGGTCTGCTGCTCGAGAATTGGGACATAGTCCTTTTTCCTTTGATGGAACAGCCTATAAATTTTTTTATATACACCCATAAAAAATGATTTGGGGAACAGAATATTTTTACTCTGACTTCAATAATTTTAATGTGGCTTTAAAGAAAGGCAAAAAATATAAAGAAACAAAAAAAATCTGCTTTAAATTCTTTGCAATCCTAGGAATATGGCATTTCGCAGCCTAAATTCGCATCCAGATACTTTAAGCCGACCCGACTATGAAGCCGTCCTTCATTCTCACACTACTGGGTTTTCATCTTATTAATGATCAGCCAATCCACCCGTGACGGGCGCAACTAAACAACATCTTTAAACTACAATCTAAAGAAGGACGGCTGTCGGGTTAACATTTCAAGACGTACCCAAATCAAGCTGAAAAATATGGCGACGAAGAGACACTACTCGCTTGATACATTCATAAAGACAAAACGCGGAACACTTGTAAGGACATAAATATTACGAATATATGGTGTCATATACAAGAAAATTACATTCCCCGCACAATTTTCGACAAGAGGGGGGGGCCATCCTCTAAACTTCCGTGTCTTAAATATGTAAATTGTTTCAAATATGGATTTATACCTGCTCATTCGCTACTTCGCCTGCAGGACAACGCCACAGGAGGAGAATCTCGTCAGAACCTGGCTACTTGAGGACAAAGACGGCAGTCGTGCCAATCTTTTCAAGGAGGCTCACCTTATGTTCGAGGGAATGGTTCTCTACACCGAAGATGCAAAACTGCTTTCAGCTCGAACACAGGAGCGAGCAGGATTGCGCCCAGCATGGAAAAGAGTCGGCATTGCCATTTTGCGTGCAGCTGTGGTTGTCGCCGTGGCCTTCGGAGCTGCCTTCTGGGGGAAACGCGCCACGATCGATACATTAGCATCAAATTTTGAGACTATACGTGTCCCTGCCGGAGAGAGAATGGATATCGTCCTTGCCGACAGTACGCATCTGTGGATGAATTCCGGTACCGAAGTGGAGCTACCTGTCATATTCTCCAGAAAGAATAGAAATATTAAGGTTAATGAGGGGGAGGTCCTACTTGATGTTGCAAAGGATGAGAGAAAACCATTCTACGTTGAAACATGGGCAGGAAAAGTCAAGGTCATCGGAACTAGGTTCGAGGTTACGGCTGACTCAGATGACAATGAATTCACGGCCACTCTAATCCGCGGTTCAATCGAAGTGACTTCAGCCTCAGACCCATCCCAGTCACGTATCCTTATGCCTGGAGAAATCGCACGGTATGAGAACGGATCCATCGTTGTAAACCAAATCAAGGATGTGTCGACAGTCGGCTGCTGGTCCGAAGGCATCATAGATGTATCGTCCATACCGTTTGATGCATTGATGGAAAAATTCGAGAAGGCTTTCAATGTGAAGATTGAAATTGAGAGGGAGAGTCTTCCTGTAATAACATATACAAGAGGGAAAATCAGAGTTACGGACGGCATTGAACATGCTTTGTTTGTGCTCCAGCTCGCTTCGAACTTCGAGTACGAATATGACATTGAAACTGCCACGATATATATAAGGTAGCAACACAAGTTAACGACACAGCCCTCAGGGCTGAACCATATTACCAATAACTAATTAAAAATCATGAATAAAGGTCTATTACTTGCTTGTAGACTCGCTGTTCTGGCTTTCGTCCTGTGCATGATGCCAATTGTGGCGAACGCACAGCGCATAACCATCAAGGTGGAGAATGCCACCCTTGAGAGCGTGCTTGACAAAGTAGAACAGCAGTCAAGGTATCTTTTCCTGAACGACCAAGTCGACTTGTCCAAAAGAGTGACTGTTGATGTGTCAGATCAGAGTCTTGAATCTGCGCTGACAAAGATTTTCGATGGGATGAACGTCGACTGGAATATTCAGGGGACTAATGTTTACATTTCCAATAAACCAGTCCATTCTTTCGTACCGCAGACATCTGGTACTGTAACCGGAACCGTGACGGACACATACGGACAGCCTGTGATAGGCGCAGCCGTGTTTGTCAAGGGGACATCGAACGGAGCCAGCACTGATATGGATGGAAATTTTTCATTTGAACTTCAGGAAGGAAGCGAGAACGGAGTACTTGAAGTTTCCTATCTTGGATACAAGACTCAGGAATTCGCAATAGGCTCACGGAGGGTGTTCAACGTCGTTCTAGAGGATGATACTATCCTGATGGAAGGCATAGTGGTTACTGCCCTCGGTATCAAACGTTCAGAGAAAGCCTTGTCCTACAATGTGCAGAAAGTTAATTCCGATGCCATTCTCGGCAATAAGGATGCTAACTTCGTCAACTCCCTGAACGGTAAGGTAGCGGGTCTCGTCATTAACGCATCTTCGTCAGGGGTCGGTGGATCGTCCAAAGTCGTGATGCGTGGTGAAAAATCCATTTCCAAGAGTTCAAACGCCCTTTATGTGATTGACGGTGTACCGATGTTCAATGTCGCCAAAGAGGCAGGCACTGAGTTCTCCTCACAGGGAACAACCGATCCGGTGGCCGACATCAACCCTGAGGATATCGAGTCAATGACGGTCCTCACCGGTGCTGCAGCTGCTGCCCTCTATGGTTCGTCAGCTGCAAATGGTGCCATTGTGATTACCACGAAGAAAGGTCAGCAGGGCAAGACAAGTGTTTCAATATCAAGCAATACGGATATGTACCGTCCATTCGTGCTGCCTCGTTTCCAGAACAGGTACGGCACAGGCGACTACAATTCTCCAGAAGGCTCTGCAATACGCAGCTGGGGCAATCGTCTGAACAAGACTAATTATATGGGATATAACCCTCGCTCTGACTATTTCCAGCTCGGTGTCACCGGCACTGAATCAGTGTCCATATCCACCGGAACTGAGAAAAACCAGACCTACCTCTCAGCAGCTGCAGTGAACTCAAGAGGAAACGTTCCGAACAATTCATACAACCGTTACAACTTCACATTCCGCAATACGACAAGTTTCCTAAAAGATAAGATGACTCTCGATGTAACAGCGAGCTACATCATGCAGAATGACCGCAACATGACCAATCAGGGCCTCTACAACAACCCTGTTGTCGGTGCCTACCTATTCCCTCGTGGGAATGACTGGAGCGACATCGAGATGTACGAGAGATATGACTCCTCAAGGTCAATCTATACACAGCACTGGCCTGTAGGTGATGCCGGAATTACCATGCAGAACCCTTACTGGATCAATTACCGCAACCTGCGCGTCAACAAGAAAGACCGCTATATGCTCGGAGCTGGCCTCTCATACAAGATTCTTGACTGGCTCACAGTTTCAGGCCGTGTACGCATCGACAACTCCACCAACAAATACACCGAGAAGTTCTTTGCGACGACTAACACCCAGCTCACCGAGCAATCCAACAACGGTCTCTTCGGCATCGAGCAGTCGGAGGACAAGCAGGTCTATGCTGATGCTCTCCTCGACATAAATAAGACTTGGGACAACTGGAGTTTCCACGCCAATATCGGTGCTTCAGTATCGGATATGAGATATGACCTCCTCAAGAACAGAGGACCTATTGCCGCCGACAACATTCCTAACGTGTTCAGCCTCTTCACAATCGACCAGGCCAAACTGGTTAAGGCTCAGTCTGGATGGCGCGAGCAGACACAGTCTGTCTACGCTTCAGCAGAGGTCGGATTCAAGGGAGCGTATTACCTCACCCTCACCGGCAGAAATGACTGGCCTTCTCAGCTTGCAGGTCCTCAGTCAGGTTCCTCTTCATTCTTCTATCCTTCAGTGGGTGCTTCTGTGGTTCTATCACAGATTATTCCTAATATGCCAAAGAATCTGGAGTATCTGAAAATCAGGACTTCATATGCGTCAGTGGGTTCCACTTTCGAGCGCTTCATAGCAAACCCTCTGCACACATGGCCGGAAAAAGGCTCAAGCTGGAATCAGCAGACATCCTACCCGGTGAAAGACCTAAAACCAGAGAGAACCAACTCCTGGGAGGCAGGTATCAGCATGCGTTTCCTTCAGTGGTTCAGCCTTGAGGCCACCTACTACCACACAAATACCTTGAACCAGACTATCTATCCTACAATCTCGTCAGGTTCAGGATATTCCAGGATTCCTATCCAGTCCGGAAGCGTTGTGAACCAAGGTGTCGAGCTTTCATTGGGATTTGACAAAGCCTGGGGTGTGTTCAACTGGCAGAGCAATTACACATTCTCTACAAATAAGAACAAGATTCACTCTCTCACAAACTGCATCAACCCGATGACTGGTGAGTCGATTGAGATTGGAACAATGACAATGGGCGGCCTCGGGAACGTTAAATTCCTTCTGAAGGAAGGCCACTCCCTCGGTGACATCTACTCTCGCAGTGATCTCAAGCGTGACAGCAACAACGATATCTACGTTGATGAAAAAGGAAACATCGCAACCCAGACAATTGACAATGTGGATGATTACATCAAGCTCGGAAGCATTTCCCCTAAGGCTAATATGGCCTGGAGAAACGATTTTCGCATAGGCAACTTCAACCTTGGATTCATGCTTACAGCCCGTCTCGGTGGCGTAGTATTCTCAAGAACCCAGGCAATGCTTGACTATTACGGAGTATCCGAGGCTTCAGCACTCGCTAGGGATAACGGTGGGGTGTTCGTCAATGGAAGCGACTTAATTGATGCCAACAAATGGTATACTGCAATCGGCTCCGGAGATACTGTGCCACAATACTATACATATTCTGCGACCAACATAAGGCTCCAAGAGGCATGCATTGGCTACACCTTTCCTCGCAAAATGATGAAGAACGTCTGCGAACTCACCTTCCAGCTTGTAGGACGCAATCTGTGGATGATTTATAACAAGGCGCCTTTCGATCCTGAAATAATAGCCACTACTGGAAGCTATTACCAAGGAATTGACTACTTCATGAGTCCGTCCGCACGTAATTTCGGTTTCAATGTAAGAATCAAATTCTAAAGGATAAGTTATGAATACCAATATAATGAAATGCCTTATAATGGCTGCCGGAGCCTTCGTGACGGCTTCCTGCACAGACAATTATCTCGAAATCAACAGTGATACTTACGGAGTCACCCAAGATGAACTCCAGAGAGACGGATACATCATACGTTCAGCCCTGACCGGAATCGCCAACGGGGTCATTTCTCCAGATGTAAACACCACGCAGTTCACCGAGTGCCTCCTAGGAGGACCTCTGGCCGGATATTTGGCCGATGCGAACGCAGGTTTCGCAAATACAATTTCTAACTACAACGCTACCGACAACTGGACTAATGTCTTCATGCAGAGCGACAAGATGATGCCGGTGGTGTATACTAACTACAACCAACTCCGCAATGTCACTGACAATCCTGTGATTCTCGCAGTTGGAGACATCGTGAAGATTGCTGCTATGCACAGAGTTTGCGACACTTACGGCCCGATTCCATACAGCAAGATTGGACAGGACGGTAAACTTCAGGTTGAGTATGACTCTCAGGAGAATGTCTATAAGGCGATGATTCAGGAACTTACAGATGCAGTTGAAGTCCTCATTCCGAACCGTACCAACAACTTCGCACCTTCTGCCGACATCATCTACGGCGGAAAGACCGAGAAGTGGATCAAGTTCGCTAACTCATTAAAACTCAGGCTTGCGATGCGTATCAGCTACGCCGCGCCGGAACTTTCAAAGAAGGCTGCCGAGGAAGCAGTAAACAACGAGGTCGGCGTTTTCTCTTCCAATGAGGACAATGCCAAGGTGACAACCTTCGGAGTAGACGGCAACCCGATTAATGTAGCTGTACATTACAATATGGCAAAGCATTCCGACGGTGTTGTCTGCCAGACCGGTGGAGACTCCCACGCAGCGGCCGACATCATCTGCTATATGAATGGCTACAAAGATCCTCGCCGCAAGGCTTATTTCACCGAGTCTGAGTGGGGTCCGGAATTCCAGTACACCGGTCTCCGTCACGGAATAATCATTCCTGACCATTCAAGCGTAGGACATAAATATTCAGGCGTGAAGATTTCCGCAGATTCTCCTATCTACTGGATGAACGCCGCTGAGGTCGCATTCCTCAAGGCTGAAGCCGCAGGAGTATTCGGATACAATATGGGTGGCAACGCTCGGGAGTTCTATGAAGAAGGTATCCGCCTGTCATTCGAGCAGTGGGGCGCAGGTGACGCATCCGCATACCTTGCAGATGCATCAAGCGTACCTCAGGTGTATCTTGATCCGGCAGGTACCAACACCTACTCACAGGCACTCTCAAACATTACAGTGGCTTGGAATGATAGCGCTGACGCCGAGGAGATGCAGGAGAGGATTATCACACAGAAATGGATCGCCAACTGGCTGCTCGGAAACGAGTCATGGGCCGACTGGAGGCGTACTGGTTATCCTCACCTCATCCCGGCAAGCGATGACGGCAACAAGAGCAACGGAATGGTTGACTCAGCCTTGGGTGCACGGCGTATGCCTTACCCACGCGATGAGTACGTGAACAACCCGGAAAATATCCATCAGGCTGTATCAGAATACCTCGGCGGACCGGACAAGATGTCCACGAGACTTTGGTTTGACTGCAAAAAGAAATAATGATGAAAATGAAAAACAACATATTCAAGGCCCTCATCCTTGCAGCGGCAGCGATATCACTCGCTTCCTGCTCCGAGTGGACCGAGCCGGAGCCGGTAGGGTTCAATTATGCAACTCTCGAGGGGAAAAATCCCGATCTTTACGAAGCTTATTATCAATCAATTAGAGACTATAGAAAATCCGAGCACAAAGTCGTGATTGCCAAATTCAGAAACAAGGCCACGACCCCTGCCGGACGTGCGGAACACATTACATGCCTGCCTGACAGCGTGGACTACATCATCCTTCAAAATCCGAAGGTCAGTGAGATCATTGCGAATGAAATGAAGGAAGTCCGTTCCCTGAAGGATCAGAAGATACTCTATCAGATCGAGTACAAGGCTATTGAGAATGATTATAAGGCTTATGCCGAGGCTTGGAATGATGCGCATCCTACTAAAGAGGCGGAAGCCGGAAAAGAAACTCCTTCTGATCCGGCCGATACTCTGGTATCGCTCAACACTTACGTGAGAACGGCAGTAAAAGCCAAGATAGCATATCTTTCAGAATACGGGTATGACGGAGTGAATATCGTTTACTCATCAAAGAACCCTGCTAGCTTCTCAGAGGAAGGCCTAGCTGAACTCAAGGCCGCACAGGCTGCATTCCTTGACCCAATCGAGGAGGCTCTTGCCGCGAATGAAGATGCGATTGTATTCTTCGAAGGCACCCCACAGTTCATGTTGGTGGATGTTAAACTTGTGGAAAATGCTGATTATCTGATAGTTTCTGCCACGAGTGCAGTCAATGAGTCAGAACTCAGTTACGAACTCAGCCTTGTCAATCGTTATGGCAATATCCCTAATGACAGGTTCATCATCTCTGTAACCACTAGATCTATTGAAGATCCGACTCTCACGGACGGAACATTCTCGGGAACTGATAGGAACGGAAAAGATATGACTGCCATCATAGGAGCTGCGGAATGGACCGCAAAAGCCACATCTGGTGTTGTCAAGGCCGGCATTGCTGTAGAAAATGCGCAGAACGATTACTACAATCTTCACATGATTTACTACAGTATCCGAGAAGCCATTTCAATTATGAATCCTTCACCAATCAAATAATGGAAGCAATGAAACAAATGTTGAAAAATATATTCTGGCTGACCCTTTCCACCGTGGTGATTTCGGTTTCTGCCTGCACCACCGAAAAAGAAAAGATGGATGAGCATCATTTCGTCAACAAACTCTTCATAAACACATCAATCTCATCGGAGGAAATTCTAGTCAAGCCTTCCGGCTCCGGAGTCCAGGTTTCCAGAAACCTTACAGTAGGTACGGCTCTCAAGGCCGCCAACAAGATAACAGGTCGTTTTGTAGCAGCTCCTGAAATGCTTGAGACTTACAAACTGTGCTGCTATGACGAGAACGCAGTCGCTCTCTCAGATACAATGTGCGTAATTGACAATGCGGATGTCACCGTTGAGGCAGGTGCGACATATTCAACCCCTGCTACTGTGACATTCACTGAACTCGAAAAACTCGACAGGGAGACTGTCTATGTAATGCCAATCGCTCTCCGCGATGTAGATGGAATCGATGTGCTTGAATCAAAGACCGTTGTATACTATGTGTTCAAGGGTGCCGCTCTCATAAATGTAGTGGCGAACATTGCCGAAAACAGGGCATATCCTGATTTCAACAACGACTCCAAGTTTAATAATCTAACCAACTTCACAATGGAGGCGCTGATCCGTCCTCAGGCCTTTGGACGCCAGATTTCCACCATTATGGGAATCGAAGGGAATTTCCTCCTCCGTATCGGGGATGCGGGAGTCCCTGACAACCAGCTGCAGATTGCCTGTTCAAGGAATGTAACCAGCTCTGACATACAGTTCGAGACCGGCAAATGGTATCATATCGCAGTGGCTTTTGATAATGGAAATGTCAAAGTCTATATCAACGGTTCCGAAAAACTTTCAGGTAATGTCGGTTCTACAAGAATCAGTCTCGGAGCAAAGCATCACAACGAGGATAATGGCAACCGTGTCTTCTGGATCGGATACTCTTACGCTCACGACAGATATTTTGACGGAGATATTTCCGAGGTTCGTATCTGGAACAAAACTCTCACCAAAGATGAAGTCAACGCTCCTAACCATTTCTACGCTGTCGCCCCTGAATCAGAAGGACTGATTTCCTATTGGAAATTCGATGGCGGCGCAGGCAATGTCATCAAGGATTACTCATCCAGTGGTTATGATCTGACCTGTGACAGCAATCCTAAATGGAATAAAGTTAGTCTTCCTTAATTTGAATCAGAAATGAATAAGCTTAATAGAATATTGATGACTCTGGCTGTCGTCATTTCATCGCTCGCAGCACTTTCCTGTACTAAGGACATAGAGATTGACAAAGTGAACGAAAATGCTTATGCCAATGTTACTTCGCTCATAGGCTCTCTCAGGGATGCCAATACCGGCAAGATTAGCACTATCGTTGAAATGTACCGTGGCAGTTACAATACAAATGTGGCTTTAATCCTTTCACGCCCTCCGAAAGCCGGAGTTGACGTGAAGGTGGAGTATGATGCCGAGTATGTGGACAAGTACAACAAGGAGCACGGAACCTCTTTCCTTGCCTGGCCTCAGGAAAGGTATTCAATCCAGAATGAAGGGAAGATTGTAGTCGCTCCGGATGAGAAAATTTCTTACAAACTTGGAGTTGAAATTGCCAAGGCCGATACTACCGAACTGGTGGCCGAGGCTACCTATATACTTCCTCTGAAGGCGACCGTATCAGGCGGAAATGTAAAAATGTCCGAGTCCCGCTGCGTATATCTTCTCAAGAACCGCTCCGGAGAAGGAACTGCAATGAGAAAACCTGGCGAGAAAGAGACTTTCCTCTATTTCGAGGTCAATGACACCAACCCTCTGAATGCTCTTCAGTTCAGGATGGAGGATGGACGTTACCTCTGGAATTACGTCTGCCTATTCGCTGCCAACATCAACTACGACAAGGAGAAGGGTGAGGTCTATGTGTTCTGCAACCCTCAGGTTCAATACATTCTCGACCATAGCGAGGAAATTCTCCAGCCTCTCCGTAAGCGTGGTATCAAGGTCCTTCTCGGCCTCCTCGGAAATCACGATGAATCTGGACTTGCCCAGCTCTCAGAAATTGGAGCGAAGGAATTCGCATTGAAACTCAAGGCCATATGTGATGCTTACCAGCTTGATGGCGTGAATTTCGATGATGAGTATTCCGATTCGCCTGACATCAGCAATCCGCTTTTCACCAGCACGTCAACTGCCGCTGGCTCAAGGCTGATGTTCGAGACCAAGAAACTGATGCCTGAAAAATATGTAACCACCTTCCAGTACGGAAGTATGGGCGGTTCAGACTATGTGGATGGGGTACCGGCCGGCGAATGGCTGGATATTGCAATAGCGAACTATGGCAGCAGAGGTTATCCTTGTGCAGGTATGACCAATGCCAATTGTTCAGGAGCTTCAGTCGAGATGGCAAGAGGCGGTTACATCTCCGTAGGTTCCGCAGAATCAGTAAAAAATAGCGATTACGGTTATTATATGGTCTTCGCCTTGTGGGCAAACGGACGTCAGGGCGACCAGTACCAGTTCTACAGTATGAACAATCTGGCCAACGGACTCTATGGCTCTCAGCTTGTCAAGCCTGAGTACTACTGGCCAAGCCCACTTTCGCTTGAAACTAAGCCTTTGAGCTGGTAATTAAATGAAAATGAATATTATGAATATAAAACAAATATTATCATTGTCAATCGCCGCCGCAATGGTCTTCAGCGCCTGCGGTGAAAATGAAACACAGGTTGACAAGAGTTCTGTTAGCCTCTCTGCAGAGACTGTTGAGGCTGCGCCTGAAGGTGGCATATATGATATTACGGTGACTTCTGATTCGGACTGGAGAGTATCCGGATTCTGTGAATGGGCAAGACCACTGTCAGAGTCAGGTAAGAGCGGCGAAACATTGCGGATCGAGGTCGATCCGAGCAACTCTCGTGATATTCTGACTACGGAATTCAAAGTGTTCTCAGGCTCAGCAGTGAAGTCAGTAAAAGTGTTCAGCAATCCTTCATTTACGATGAATCTACTGACAGGGAATGAGGTTGAATTAAGCTCGTCCACATCCACTCTCAAAATCAAGTTGGATACTAATGTACCAGAAATTGAGACCCTGTTCTCGGGAAGCGGGGCTGACTGGGTGGAATACGTGAGTCGTCAGGAAGTATTCGGCAATACTATTCTTACATTCAGAGTCAATGCCAATGAGACTTACAAAGACAGGGAGACAGAACTCACCCTCTCTGGCAATGGTAAATCGGCTTCAGTGAAAATTTTGCAGTCGCAGCTTGATGCAATAGTTACAGATACCCAGAAAGTAGTTCATACAGGCTTGAATGCTTCTTCCGTGACCTTCGGTGTCCGTGCCAATGTTGATTTCACCTTTGAACTTCCTTCATGGCTGACTCTTGTGTCCCAAGAGAAAGGAGCCAGTGGAGAAGATGGCCTGACAACCTACACAATCACTCTTTCATTCGGCGAGAATGTTGCAAGCCGCGTCGCTGAACTGAATTTCGTATCAGGAGGCAAGGTTCTCCTTCAGGTTTCAGTGAAACAGCAGAACCCTGATGCAGTCCTTTTCAATATTACGGATATGATTCTGCGTCGGGAACTTGTGAAAAAGGGTTGGATTCTGGCATCGGACTCAAGCACTGAGTGTGAACTTCTGGAGCCTGGTATGACCGGAACATCACTTGACATTTCTACTTCCGGTTGGAATGCATTGGATGTCACTGTGATTGATGGTCTGGACAATTTCCACGCACTTGAGTCTCTGTCGCTCAATAACCTGAATGTCGAGACGCTCAACCTTGACAATTGCGCCAAACTTAATACTTTGATTATCAATAAATTACCAAAGTTAAAGGAGGCCATCTTAGGAAATTGCCCGATTACGGTTTTCAAGAGTTATCTTGGCGGCATGTATTCCGAAGATTATTTTGAGCAAAAGTCATTGAAAATCAGTTCAGAAAACCTGACTGAAATCAATGTTTCCAGCGAGTCGAACTATATCTCATATTATGACAACTGTGCGGAAATAGATGTCGCAGGCTGCCCTAAACTCTCAATCCTTAAGGCAAAAAGAGAGACATCTGACTGGTATGGTAATGTAATATGCCATCTTGAAAAACTCTATGTCTCACAGGTACAGAAGGATGCCATTGATGCCGGTACGCTCACTCTGGAGAAGTCGAACCAGACTGAACTTGTTGTGAGATAATCCTTGATGGATGATGATCAGGAGGCTGACTGAAAAGTCGATTGAGGGCTTTTACGTCAGTCTCCTTTTTGTCTGCCACCGGAATTTGTTAAACATAAATAACTTCCTAATTTTGTCCTGCGAAAGTGTTCATTATGTTGGCGAGTTCAATAGGGGCTGAGGATTTTGGCAGGCTGTTTCTGCGTTTAAAAGACAAGTATATCGCTATTGCCTGTTCTTTCACGCGAGATAGAGCCGCTGCTGAAGATATTGTTACAGAAAGTTTTACTGCTTTCTGGAAAGCTCGTGAACACATTGAACTCAAATCTTCCCCAGATGCTTACATACTCCAGACCGTGCGCAACAGGTCGCTCAATTATATGCGCGACAAGGCTGTAAGGCTCCGGGCTGAAGGCAAGATTCAGCAAGAAACGGCAAAAGCCATTGAAACGGAGGCGGATGTATTGTCGGAAGAGGATACTTCCTGTCTGTTCAGCAATGAGGTCGCAGCCATTTTTCGAGAATACATCAACTCGATTCCAGAACTTACCCGCAACATCTTTATGGACAGCCGATTTGAGGGACTGACGTACAATGAAATAGCCGCCAAACACAATGTCACGCCTCGCAAGGTCAAACGTGATATACAAAATGTCCTCAAGAAAATGCGAGTCTCGCTCAAGGACTACCTCCCGGCCATCCTAATTCTGTTCCCTTGTCTTCTGCGAATCTAATTGATCAATAGCCAGTAAGGAGCCTAGCGATTTTAGACTGCGAAAATCAGGAAAAGCATAAGTTCGGAAACTGAATCTGCAAGCGTCTCAGGATAGCAATATGGTCCAACTTTATGGAAGGCTAGTAAGGCTGAGCCTTCGGGATATCCAGTCCTGGAACATGTTCATTTCCATAGGGCTGGCATCCTGAAGGGAGTTCATGCAGCCGAATTTCCTCGTCGGATTATTGTCTGCGCTCTCAAGTTTCTTCTTGAAATAATCCTTCTTATCGCGCATTTCCCTTACGATAAACAGCTTGTCCTCATTCATGTCTTTAATCACCTTGCCCTCCCGTATCTCCAGAAGATAAAAAAGGCCCGCAACGTTGTACTGCCCCTCATGACGGAACTTATGCCTGATGTTCCTGTAAACTGCCTCCGGATGAGCTTCGTAATATTCCTTGAACACGCTCCTGCGCAGAGCCTTCGGGGTATGAGGCAGATATGGGAAATAGTGGAAGCCGAGCATTCGAGCAGAATTCATCAGGGAGTCTTTGTAGCTTACTCTGCGATGCCCGTTCCTCACTGGATGGCTGTAATGCACGATTTCCTCCCACCACACAGGTAAATATTTTGAATAGCACACAACCTTGTCATCCCTGAAAAAATCCTCGACGGACGAAGGCGCAACGAAGAAAAAATCATCATTCATGAATATGTACTCTTCGCTCAGCCCCGGAATCCTCCATAGCATGGTCTCTATCGCCCTGCTGTTGAATACCGGCAGAAATTCCTCATAGCCTTTGAATATGTCAGCGTGGTCGATGATCTTGATTTCTACCTTGCTGCCTGGAAAGTTCGCTGCTATGAAAGAATCCAGATGGGGATCCTGCCCGTCAGTCACGATGAATATCCTGCCGACGAATGGGGCAAACCTTATGATAGACGCTACGGCATAGAAAATCTCGTTGCTCTGCACATAGCGGGCAGGCCCCCCAACGTCGTTCAGCTTCTCTTCGCCGACAGAAGTTAGATATTTCTGCCTCTTGGCAGCCAGCCCAGAATCATTTCCGTCAACCCAGGTGATAACAGCGTCTATTGTTCCATACATATCGCTTGGGAATATATTCATTAAACATCAATTGCCTGCAGCGGCCAGATATTTGGCGGTCCATGTCCCTCCTTGCTTTACCAAATCTTCAGGCGTGCCTGCGAAAACAACCTCCCCGCCCCTGTCTCCGGCATCAGGTCCCATGTCTATCAACCAGTCCGCAGCCCTAATGACATCCAGATTGTGTTCCACGACAATCACCGTGTGGCCTTTGGCAATCAGCACGTCGAAAGCCTTCAGAAGCTTTTCCACGTCAAAGAAATGAAGCCCCGTCGTAGGCTCATCGAACAGGAACATTATCCGTTCTTTTCTTGGGGAATCAGACTCGTCGCTCTGAGAAAGAAAATACGCCAGCTTGATCCTCTGGCTCTCGCCACCAGAAAGCGTAGAAGAGTTCTGGCCAAGCTTAATGTACGACAGCCCCACGTCCACTAGCGGCTGGAGCCTGCGAGCTATCTGCTTCGCCAAATCATCTTTTCGAGAGCCGAAGAAGCCTATGGCCTCCTCAACACTCATGTTCAGGATGTCGTCGATATTCCTGCCCTGGTAACGGACTTCAAGAATGTCCGGTTTGAAACGCTTCCCTCCACAAGCCTCGCAGACCATCGTAACATCTGCCATAAATTGCATAGGAATCTTCACAAAACCCTCTCCCTGGCATTCAGGGCAGCGTCCGCCGTCCTGATTGAAAGAGAAGAAAGATGAAGTGTAGCCATTAATCCTAGCATATTGCTGATCGGCCAGAAGCTTTCGAATGTCGTCGTAGACTTTCAAATAAGTCACGGCATTGCTCCTGGAACTCTTTCCTATAGGGTTTTGATCGACATATTCTATTCTGGTTATCCGATCCAAGTTGCCGGAAAGCTTCTTGAATATTCCGGGAAGGTCGCCTGTCTCATTGATTCTTCTGCGCATCGCTGGATAGAGGATGTCCCCGACAAGGGAAGACTTGCCGCTGCCGCTCACTCCAGTCACCACCGTAAGCACCCCTAGAGGGAACTTTACGTCGATATTCTTAAGGTTGTGCTCCATAGCTCCCTCGACCGTTACTGAATATGACCAAGCATGTTTTTCTCTGACGTAGCGAGCCCTTTTTCCTTGAATATATTGAAGCGTGAGTGAGTTCTTCATGACTTGCGCAGGAATCTTATCCTTTATCTTGCCTTGAAAGACTATTTCTCCCCCATTCACTCCGGCCAGAGGTCCCATGTCTATCACTTCATCTGCAGCACGGATGATTTCCTCATCGTGCTCGACCACCACTACAGTGTTGCCGATATCCCTTAACCGCCTCAGCACAGAAATAAGCCTGTCCGTGTCCCTTGGGTGCAACCCTATGCTCGGCTCGTCCAGAATATACATGGAGCCTACCAGAGAGCTCCCTAGGGCAGTGACAAGATTCACCCTCTGGCTCTCGCCTCCAGAAAGCGTGTTCATGGTTCTGTTCAGGTTGAGGTATGAAAGCCCCACGTCCTTTATGCAGCGTAACCTAGAGACTATCTCGTCTATCGCCTTGCGTACTATGCCATATTCATATTCAGTCAATTTCAAGCAGGCAAAATATTCTAGTAGCTCATCCACGTTCATTTCCAACAGCTCGGCAATGTTCTTGCCCCCGACCTTGACGTAAAGCGCCTCCTTGCGCAGGCGGCTCCCGTGACAGTCGTGACATACAGTCCTTCCTGAAAAGCGGCTGAGCATGTATTTGTACTGGATTTTATAGCGGTTCGCCTCAACCCATTTGAAGAATTCGTTGATTCCAACTATGCTATGGTCGTCCCCCTCAACGCTGTGGGCTTCCCAGATAGTATTTTTCTCTTCTTCTGTCAAATTGCACCAAGGCTCGAATATTCTTATATGGTACCTGTCGGCGTTTTTCACGATCTGGTCTTTGAACCAGCTCATCTTATCCCCTCTCCAGCACGCAATCGCCCCATCATAGATGCTCTTCGTCTTGTCCGGTATAACCAGATCCTCGCTGATGCCGATGATTTTGCCAAGGCCGCCGCAGGTCGGGCAGGCACCTAGAGGGCTGTTGAAGCTG
Organism: Bacteroidales bacterium; assembly: GCA_028724885.1. GTDB lineage: Bacteria > Bacteroidota > Bacteroidia > Bacteroidales > UBA932 > Cryptobacteroides. The sequence goes on from JAQYTJ010000013.1 coordinate 28,936, forward strand.
AAAAGATATTCATCAGGCTCCCTAAACGTCATCCCATCCAACTCGAAGTGGTTTGAATATTCCTCATTCGCAATCTTCTCGCCTTCTTTCCTAAGGACGAGCTTGCCCTTCCCTTCCGTGAAAGCAGTGCCGATGGAGCTCCTAAGCCGGGTCTGAAGGTCATCCCAGTCAGCCTGAGTCCAAGGCGCACCATCCTCATTATAGGGATAACCGCCCTTTAAAGATGGCAGTTTAAGCCTATCCACGAGAAGATAAAGCCCTTTCGGGTAATTTCCAGCGTCAGCCAGCCGCATAATGTCCTCTATAGTGACCATTCCCTGACCTTCCCCTAATCCGAAGAACCTGGCATACCCCTCTTCTTTCAGCTTAAGCATCAGCTCTACCTTATCTTCTCTATTGTCCCAGTCCAAGTCCGCCATGACATAAATGGCGCTGGCATCTCCTTTCAGGATGCTTGCCATCACATCATTGGCGCTATGGCACTTCACTTCTTTTCCGCTGATTGGCGAGTATGTACGGCCGATGCGGGCGAATATGATCCTAAGGTAATCGTAAATTTCCGTCGTCGTAGCAACCGTGGAGCGAGGGTTCTTAATGTTCACTTTCTGCTCTATAGCTATCGCTGGCGGAATACCCTCTATGGATTCCACATCGGGTTTACTCATCCTGCCAAGGAACTGCCTCGCATACGAACTCAAGCTCTCGGCAAACCGTCTCTGACCCTCTGCGAACAGGGTGTCGAACGCCAACGATGATTTTCCAGAACCCGAAATGCCCGTGATTACCACGAACTCGTTTCTAGGAATCTCGACGGTAATATTCTTAAGGTTGTTTACCTTGGCACCTTTTATTATTATATTGCCATTCTCCGACATATTCATTGAACATCAGCCACATCTTGCAATCCCCAGAAAAATGGGAATTCAAATTTACGAAATCTCCTTCAAAGAATAAATAAATACCCTATTCCGAAGAACAGAATCAAACTCCTTGAATAAGACAATTTGACACACATAAATGCCACATTGTCAGCCAGTTATGACAAATTGTCGTCATTTTGGCCAGTTTTGGAATTGGTATGCAGGTTGCCTATAAACTTAGTGTCCGCTCGAGAGGACGACGGGTACCGGGACTCGAAGGGCGGGCTGGAGACAGATCCGAAAGGGTCAGGGCAAATTATAGAAACTTAAAAATATAGGAGATTAATATTATGTTACCTTCAAGAAGATATAACCAGAATTGGTTACCGAGCATTTTCAATGATTTCTTTGATAACGATTGGTTCGAAAGGTCAAATGCTTCTGTTCCTGCGATCAATGTATTAGAAGACGAAAAAGGCTATAACCTTGAGCTTGCCGCTCCCGGCCTGACGAAGGATGACTTCCAGGTTAGCCTTGATGAGGGCAACGACCTCGTGATTAAGATGGAGAAGAAAGAGGAGACCAAAGATGATGATAAGAAGAAAGGCCGTTACCTCAGGCGTGAATTCTCATACGCCAAGTTCCAGCAGACTATGGTACTGCCTGATGACGTTGACAGAGAGAAGATTAGTGCTACGGTTCAAGACGGAGTGTTGAAAGTCGCTCTCCCGAAGATTGAGAACAAGGAAGTGCCTCAGTCAAAGAAAATGATTGAAATCAAATAAAAAAATTTGCAACCAATCTATTTTTGACTATATTTGCAACCGCATTTGAGGAAATAATCCCAAAAATGCGGTTGCATTTTTTGGTGCGGTAGTTCAGTTTGGTTAGAATGCCGGCCTGTCACGCCGGAGGTCGTGGGTTCGAACCCCATCCGCACCGCAAACGCCCGAGGTTACTCTCGGGCGTTTTTTCGTTGTTGGGGAGCCTATCTATCTGACAGCCTCTATGGCTATCTTCTGGCATTGGCGAGCTTCTCTCTCGGAGATGCGATATTCAGTGTCCTCAAGTAAATATTCATTGCCTTTCACGGACATGCCCAGCGTCGGCTTGATGAGCGTCTCGAACCATGCGCAGGCAGCGATATAGCGGCCATACTGCCGATTCAAGTGATATCCGTCACGGGTGAGGTCGTAAACCTTGCACGCATCAGGAACTTTGCATTTGTTGTTCAGGCTAGTCTCTCTCGCCAGCTGGATCGCCTTCCCACTAGGTATCACGACATCTATATTGAAATCTTTCTTCAGATTTGCGACGCAGCTCTGAATGCCATTCCACATATTAGCCTGGCTATTGTCGTAAAGCGTAAACATCTCGTGATCCGAATTCGTAGCATATGCCCATGTCTCGTGCCAGACAATCGACGCATGTGGATTTGTTGCCTCATTGCGAACAATCTCTATCAGCTTCGGCAGCCATTCCTTATAGTTATCGTATATTCCTGACAACCCGGAAGTCTCTTGCATAGTTATAATATTCCAAGCCTCATCCTTGATTCCATCTTTCAATGAGCAATGCTCGCTGACAACCGCCCATTCGCCATTTTTAGCCTTTGAATATTTATAATTCTCTGCACCATAAGCATATTCATTGCAATGCCTCTCCAACGAACACCCACCTATGTACAGCCTTGCCACTATCACGTTGCGGATTCTCGCAGCCCTGAGCAGAGCAGGGAGATACTCAGTCCCGTCATCAGAGAAACTGTTTCCTATCGCCAGGATCCGCAGAGTATCAGGATTCTCCTGCAACGGGTAATTCTCTAATTTCTCTTGTGCCAAGGTGCTTCCATGCCCGGCAACAGCGCCGTGTTGGATTTCGCCATGGCGCAAGGCAGCGGATTCATGAGCCGAAAGATCAAACAACACCGACGCAAACAAGAATAAAAACGAAACAATGATGACTGATAATGAATGTAACTTCTTCATGTTCCAAGGATATTTTGTATTGCAAGCCGAATTTAGCACTTTGAACCAACACTTCAAAAGCATCTGCGCCCGATTTTTCATATATTTTCTTACTCAGTCAGCCATTCGCACAGTCAATTTTCCAGCCCCCTTCAACATGCACCCCCGAGGCCATTTCAGACGAGGCACCACTGCACACTGGTTTTTGAACAGCATTGACCGTCACCCTGGACTTGATCCGGGTTCAAAGCTTCGCAATGCTTGATTCTGGGTCAAACCTAGAATGACAAGGCAGAAGGCCGGGGTGCTAGATTGAAGGCATAATTGGTGGAGTGAGAGTTCGTAGTGGTTGGAAGTTGGCTCAAAGCTAGTTTTTCATACTGCGACGCACATCAACATTTTGAGTAAATTGAGAAAAACACATAAAAAGATTTTGAGGAAACTGCGAAAAACGATGGGGGAAATTTGGAGGGGCCGAAAAAAAATGCGTTATCTTCGCATTACCAAAATAGAGACGTCATGGAACCAGAAAGACTTTTCAAGCGCAATATTTATGACCGCCTTATATAATTAGAGGAAATGGGAAGAGCGCCCTCCTCATTGAGGGAGCCAGCCGAATCGACAAGTCTACCATTATGAAGGCATTCGTCCAAAACGAATCCGAATCATTTATCTTTATCGACTTCACCAAATGCCCTCAAGATGTGAGGATATTATACACAGGAAGACATCCGGGGAATAATCGCTTTCGCTACAGAAAGACACATCGAGATCATACCTGAAATTGATATGCCGGGACACGCCAGAAGCATACTTTGGGCTTATCCAGAATATGCCTGCGAAGGAAGCAATGCTTCAAATAGCAACGAATTATGTCTAGGGAATGAAAAAACCTACATGTTTTGCGAAGACGTGCTATTCGAGATAACGCAGCTTTTCCCATCAAAATACATTCACATCGGAGGAGATGAGGCAGACAGGCAAATCTGGCACAGCTGTCCGAAATGCACTCGGCTGATGCAGGATGAGTGCATCGACAATGTCTCGGAACTGCAAGGTTATTTCACTAGGCACATCCAAGAATTTCTGGATAAACATGGCAAGACAGTCATTGGATGGGACGAAATAGTGGATGGCAAAATTAATCGGAACACTGTGGTAATGTCCTGGAGAGAGGAGTCTGATAATGGGAATGATGCGCTGAAAAATGGTTACAGAGTGATACAAAGCCCTACAAGCCACTGCTATCTGGATTATTTCCAAGACAACCCATATTTTGAGCCGGAGGGCATATTAGGCTATACTCCGCTTGAGCAAACGTACAGCTTCGATCCTGCACCCAAGGGAGATTACGACAATTCCCTAGTTCTGGGCGTACAGGGCAATCTTTGGACGGAACATATTCCAACGGTTCAACAAGCAGAGCATATGACATTTCCCAGAATCCTTGCTATCGCCAAAGTAGGATGGACTTATCCCTAACAGAAATCCTATCCTGAATTCAAAGAAAGAGCCTTAGACGCATTGGATTATCTGAACAAAGAAAGGGACGTACATCCTTTCAATCTGAGCACAGAGTTGGGGCCTCGATACTGCCCGCTATATTCGTTTCCATGCAACCATGCTAAGCGACTGGGGCGACATCCTATGTGATGAGGTAATAGTAAAATAGACCTCGTGTTTTTAACGCAAATCAAAAGGAGTGAATATGAAAATAAAAGCCTTCATGACTGTCTTTCTGTCACTTGCCCTTGTCCTGCCAGTAAAGCCTCAGAATTTGGGTAATCACAGAGAGAATCTCATTCAAGAAATTGATAGTAAATCATGGCATGAGTTATTGGAAGAAAGGCCTTACGAATAATGTAGAAAAGACTCTGGCGGCAAAGCATCAAGAAGATATGGTCATGCAGTTCGCATTTGACGACCCTGCTTTCATGCCTGATTTCCGACTCACCAACATACATCTAGCTGATGGGAAATATCCAGTTGCTACGGCAGATTATTTTGCTAACGATCTTTACTATCAGATAGAATATTCAGTTTGCCAACTGAAAGGCACTCAGAATGCGCTTGGAGTAAGGATTGAAGTAAAAAATGAAGGATACGTTGACAAAACAGCCAACGTGAGAGTCAAGCTAGGATATTACCCAGAAGACGAGATTTTCGATTATCATTACATGCCATACTGGTAGGATAACACGAAATGGAAGCCATATGACAAAATTTCCATGAGCGAGCATAAAAAGAAGGGGAAAACATAGGCCAAGTAGTGCCAGAAGGCATGAAAATCGAGTGGGAGAAAGAAAAGGAATATTCCGACGAAGATTACGACAACTTACTCTATCCTCAGGTTTGGTTCGGTTCCGGCTTCGCCCTTATGCAATACAGGTTAAAAGATATACAAGATGTGATCCACGCTAGCAAGCCTTGAATGATGTCTCTGTCTCAAAGCTTTCGCGAACAAAAGATAAAAATGTGGCAAATAAAATCAAAGGGCTTGTCTGAGCCTCACTGGTCCGAGGAGTCCGGAAGGCTGAAGAGGAATTTCCTTTAGCGGTCGTCCTTGGAAGTCATTTCCGAGGACGACGTTCGTTTTGGTAAAACGTTTGGAGGAAACGCCCATCTCATCCCCTGCCACACGATTGTACCAGGAATTAACCACCTCAACTTCCAAGGTGTTCTGCCCTGCGACAAGGCCATCGGTAACTTCGACCCTGAAAGGAGCAGTCCAGAGAGTGCTTTTTTCTTTATCGTTGAGGGTAACTGTCGCAATTCCGACATCCCTCACGCTTCCTAACTCAAGAAAATAAGACTTCCCATCTTCTGGCTTGAAATCGAATTCCATACGGTACACGGCCTTGCCCGAATAGTATTTTACGCCAGGGTCGGCACTCGTCGTCCAATCTTGCAGAGTCTCGAACGTCACTGGATTCTCAGGTCCTCCCCACTGCGGATCGAAAGAGACCTTCCAAGGACCATCCAGAGGCGCCACGTCGGCAAATTCAGGATAATTCGAGTCTCCAGCACCGTCAGAATCAGTTTTTTCTTTGAATATAACTACGGCCGACTCGTAAGGCTCTAGAACCATTGGCACGGAAGTCACGCTGCCTGACACCTTATAAGCCTCGGCATAGCGCATGGATCCATCCAATGCATTCCAAATCTCCGGTCTCAAACCAGAGACCCGGAATTCGGCGAATAAACGGACTTTAGCCTCTCGTTGATTGGAGATAAAATATAAATCCGCATCCGATAGCCTATAATGAATATAATCTATTCCTTGAGAAACTTTCAGCACATCCTCATTGCCCCTCGAAGAATCATAGCCCGCCTCTATCGCGAAATCTCGGACGACGAAATCTGGCCTTATGCCGTGGCCGGTTAAATATTCATTCACAGAAATTCCCCACGCCAGAGTGCCTCTGCCACATTTTTTCTCGCCTTTAACACTAGACTCCGCTCCCCAGAGAGCATTCGAGATATTCATGAACCTTTTGCGGGCTTTTTCCCCACCTTTCAAGGACACAAGCCGCTCTGGCTTGGCACCTATGACGGTTGCTCCATCATGCAGCAAGGAGCGCACCTTTTCCAATGCGGCCAGCGACAGAACCCTATTGCGTGGCAAAGCCAGAAGCCTATATTCAAGCCCCGAAGGCACGACAACCTTTCCGTCCTTCACATTCAAAGACAGTAGGGTCTGTTCGTCAACAACGTCATAGTCATAGCCAGGAAGCACGCCTGCGGGATCAGAGAATTTATTCGTGAATATGTTAGGGATATTGTCTCCATAGTAATATAATGCATCGGCGCAGAAGCGGCCGCTCTGGGAAAGCATTTGAATGCGCCTAAGATAATCTATGAATGCGCCTGAACGGCTCCACCAAGTAACTTCTGGATTTACGTGAGTGCCAGCGAAATACTGCTGGCCGGGGATACCCATTTCAGCAGGTGAGCAAGTAAATGTGTGGAAATACGCCCTGTTGAGGCCAGAGCAGACCTCGTGGTCGAAAGCCGGCTTCTGGTTCTCCCAAAGCTCATCATTCCAGTGAGGACCTATAGTAGTGAACGATTCTGCACCTACTATATGTTTGCCGTAGATGTGTGCGGCGGAGGCGGCCTGTTTAACGTAGAATCTGCTATAGGGAGTCGGCCTGTGAGGAGATCTAGCCCAGAACTCGCTCATCGCAACTCCGCTACAGCTGTAGTTCCTGATTCCATCAATAGGCGCAGCATGAGGACCAGAGGCCTCAGGCTGAATATTCATGCCATATTCCGCTGCCTTCTGGGCAAACCTGGAATAATGGTTCGTGAATATCATGTCGGCAATCGTCCTGCGGAAATCGGCCATGAAAGCATGAGTTTCTTCCACGCTTCCCACTACGAAACCTGCAACGACAGGCAGATAGCTATTCATGTCGTATCCATTATATTCTTTGAAATATTCACGGAAATCCTCGGTCCAGTTCATTCCGCCGCACTCCCAACTGTCGGTTTCCATGCTACGGAAAGTACTCCCTGCATATTTAGAAGCGGCCTTCATTATTGGATCCATCACCACACCCCAGTAGAAGTCGAAAGCTTCTGGGCTGAGATAATCTATCACCAGGCCCTTCCAAGTATCGCTTGACGTCGATACCATGGCTCCTGTGCATGTATAGCCTATGCGCAGCACCGCCCACTCCCCTTCTGGGGCCTCCCATTGCAGGCTTCCGTCAGAGTTCATTTTAGCCGTCAGGTCTTGAACCTCATCCTTTGGAAAGACGTAACTGGATTTTGCCTTCTGGCGCTTTCCATCGCTGTTCCCAAGCAGGAAACTGCAATCCGCCTCTCTAATCATGACTTCGTCGAAAGAGAGTTTCCAATTCAGATTGTCAATCACTTCATCTGTCTTTGTATTCAGCGGAACGGCCAGCACGGCGATGTCTTTATAGAAATCCTGCTTCGTCTCCGGCACATTCAGGTTCAACTTAACCATAGAGCCTCCGCTGACCTTCGTTTCGGAATAGGTCAGTTCCTTCGCGGCGTATTCAGGAGTCACCATTGGACCGCCAAGGTTCCACCCACTCTGAATATTAAGATCTATCTCCAAGCCAAGTCTTTCAGCTTCGCTTAGAGCGTAGACGAATAGCTCGTTCCACTCTGGGCTTCCGAACTCCGGCCCTGCAGGCACGTTTTTATTCCCTCTCTGATCATGTCCTCCGGCATCTACTATGACAGAGCCTTCAAAATTTCTGGCCTTCATGGCCTCCAAATCCCTAGTTATGACCTCCTTAGATACGTTCCCATTCAGCCACCACCACCAGCAGCTCGTCCCGTATTCTTGTGAAGGAGCACTGAACTGGGCTTTTACGTATTCATAACTCTTAACAGGCAGAGACCCATTATTGGTTTCGCTTTTCGCACAAGAGACAAATAGGGTTCCGCACGCTTGCGCGAGGGAAAGAAGAGCTATCGCAAATATTCTTATGTTCATTTCGGTATGTTAATTCCAGCCAAGGTTTTGTTCAAGTTTTACATCTTTATTAGTCTCAATCACAACCTGCGGAATAGCCATAGGTTGGCATTACATGGGAGGAAAATTTCTTAAATCCGTTTGACACAAATATAAGGAATCAAAATAGAATACCAAGGTAAAAACACTACATCTTCTTGTTAGCAGGTTTACTAGGTATAAATTTTAGGAAATAGGTCTTTATTGAATCGGCTTGCTGGGGCGTTACTGACAAGTAATGCCTCGTACCGGCAGGGTCTTGGGTGAATTGAGTGTTTCCTTCATCTGTCACCTCTATCTTCCCAGCCGGAGAAACAGTGAACCATGATTGTCCCTCTACAGCATACAGAACCGCAGTCAGATCCCATGTAGGACGATCGTAAGGCATCTCCATGTACGCTTTGTACGCTTCTACCACGGGATGCAAGGTCGTCCAGCCGAAATCGTTCTCGATGCTCGTCGCAGGATACCGGATGGCTGAGCCAACGTCGAAAGGAGACGTAACCAGCGGCGTAGGCCATTCGGAGAATAATTTCTTTGCTGCGAGAATATCTGTAACCACGTTATACTCCTTCGCATCCGGACGGGTGAAATCTCCTGCCATAGTCACCAGAAGCCTGACTTTTTCCGAGATGAGATCCATGCCGGACAACGGACTGAGCGAGTCTGGCTTGGTGTCCATCAACCGTACCAGGTTCGTGGAAAAACCAACGGAAACTATAGTGACGGAGGCATCCGGCTGTCGTGACAGAATTTTCCTGTATAATTGCACGGCATCGGGAAGGGACTCATATTTTCCCATCAGCGACCTGGCGAAAGCATGCTTACCGTCCACGGTCATGGTATCTACCGCCTCAGTGTAGTTATTAGGGGCGTCACACTTAGCCCCATCATGCACCACACCTATTGGGATGTCAGGGTGGCCATACCATGTGTTCAATATGTCTACGTATTCTGTAGGATAAATTCCTTCTTTATTTATATTGACAGCCAGTAGATTGATTTTCCCTGCATCAATATATTTATAGAGCATGTCCATTGCCAAGGCATCATCAATATCGTTTCCTATGTCTGTTTCCATGATGACGCTAAGCGGAGTCTGAATTTCAACTTGTTTGCCACAGCCGGCGATAGCAAATACAAGAGACAGACCAAAGAATAATCTAGATTTTTTCATAATCCGGCATCAATTGTTTCCAGCCATCACGATCAAAGCCAAGCCGACTATGAAGAACACGAACATGGTACCAAGCAGGAGGTTGACCTTTTTGCCGGCTCCCTTAAACTCTTTCCAGACAAAAACGCCCCAGATTGCGGCAACCATAGGCGCACCCTGGCCAAGGGCATAGCTGACAGATGCACCAGCCTTTCCAGCGGAAATGTAATTGAGGGCTGTGCCTAGGCACCAGATGGCGCCGCCGAGCATTCCCACGAGATGGGTTTTGGCGCTCCCTTTGAAATATTCGCCATAGCTTACAGGAGTTCCAACGAAAGGCTTCTTCATCACCATGGTATTTAGTATGAAATTGCTGAGAAATACTCCGACGGCAAATATGAACATTGACGTGTAAGGAGTAGCCTTACCAGCTTCAGGGATTGTGAAATTGTTCAGGTCCATGCCGTTGTAGACGAATGGAGAGAAGAATGACATTATGATGCCTGCCAGAATGGCAAGAATGATGCCTTTGCGGTTAGTCGCCTGATTTCTCACGCTGCCGTCCACCTTGCCGGAAGCAATGCCGTTGCAAATGAGTGCTATGATGATGAGCGCAACTCCAACGAAAAGAATAACAGGATTCTCGTGCCCGCTTGGATGGAAAATGTAATTATTGAATACTCCGATGACAAGCGCCAATCCGACACCTAAAGGGAACGCAACCGAGAGTCCGGCGATAGAGGTAGAAGCGGAAAGAAGTATGTTGGATATATTGAACACGAAGGCGCCAAGCAGAATCCAGCCAACGCTGTCCCATGAAAGCTGGGCAATGTCTTTGACGAACGGACGCCCACCGCTCCCGATGCTGCCCAAAGTGAAAGCAAGCAAGAGGGCAAACAGAACCGTACCGATCACATAGTCCCAATAGAAAAGCTCGTAGCGCCAGCTCTTCGCCGCTAGCTTCTGTGTATTCCCCCATGAACCCCAGCAAAGCATGGTTATGAAGCAGAGCACTACTGCCAATGTATAACTGTTAACGATGAACATGGATAGATAGTTTTATATTGCTATTAATTAATATCGTTTGACTTTGTCGATAAGAGCAAGAACTTCCTCCCTTGTCGGAATGGAAGGCTGAGCGCCATTCCGCGTCACCGAAATAGAAGACGCTGCAGTAGCAAATAACATTGCATCCGAAACCGACTTGCCTTCGGACATTGCGACACACAGCGCCCCACAATAGACATCCCCGGCAGCGGTGGTATCCACGGCCTTCTGAGAGATGGCTGGCACATGGACGCATCCATCGTAATTCACGAGGCAAGAGCCTTTAGAGCCAATCGTAAGGATGACGTTCTTGACGCCAGCCTTCAGAAGCTTCTCCGCAGCTTGCATTTTGCTTTCATGATTGGTGATGCGGATGCCAGTGAGTATCTCGCATTCTGTCTCGTTAGGGACAATGATGTAGAGCTTTGAAAGAAGGCTCTCGCTGATTTTCATCCCTGGCGCAGGATTCAGAACCACCTTGACTCCTTTGGCGCATGCCATTTCAGCGGCATATTCAACGATAGGCATAGGAATTTCAAGTTGCATGAGCAAAAAATCTGCAGAGTCGAGCAGAAACTCGGCTTTGTCGATTTCTTCCTTGCTCATATTGTAATTAGCTCCCGATGAGACCGTAATCGCATTTTCTGCATTGTCATCCACGACAATCATGGCGACACCGGAATGAGTTGACGGGTCAATCGATACATGGCTGATGTCAAGCCCCGCCGCCTTGTAGGCTTCCAGCGACATGCGCCCATACTCGTCATCACCCACCTTCGCTATAAAGGAGGCATTTCCTCCCAGCTTCGCTACCGTGACCGCCTGGTTGGCACCCTTCCCTCCGGGATTCACGAGATAGTCCGAACCAATGACGGTTTCCCCAGGGAATGGAATTTTGTGGGCACGAACGACTAGGTCTGTATTAGAACTTCCTATTATCACGATTTTTGACATACATCTGACTCTAATAAAAGCTGACACCTCGCATTGCTGAGCGTACAACTGTGCGCAGTTGCACAATCGTTTGTGCAATATTATCAAATATTTTTCAAATTATAAATAATTTCACGTTTTTTTGTACTTTTATAAATAAAAATATAAAATATAACCACATATGAACAATGAAACTCTACTGACAATAGCGCAAAGAACGGGGTATTCCATTTCGACTGTATCAAGAGTATTAAGCGGAAACGCAAAGAAATATAGGATAAGCGACAAAACCGCAGAAACAATAAAAGAGGAGGCAAGGAAGTGCCATTACACTCCTAGCCTACTCGCAAAAGGTTTACGTAATAAAGAGACAAACACCATAGGCCTACTGATTCCAAGCCTTGAGAATTATTTCTTCTCCAACCTTGCAAGCACTGTTATCAATGAAGCCACCGTATTCGGATATACAGTGATCATCGTATGCACCCAAGAGAAAGAGCAGAATGAGGCGGAATGCCTGCGGCAGCTGATGTCCAGGCGAGTGGATGGGATAGTCGCAGTGCCATCAGGCCATTCCCCGAAGGAATTCGAGCTGATTGCCCAGCAAGTACCGATAATCCTGATCGACCGCTACTTCGAGTCATCATCGCTACATTACATCTGCACGGACAACTATTATGGATCCCTCATGGCCACCGAATATCTGATCAAACATGGCCACAAGCGGATCACCTGCATACAGGGGCCTCCTTTCCAGACTCCTGTGCGAGAGCGTGTGCGCGGATACAACGATGCCCTGAAAAATGCAGGGCTCTCGGAATATTCCAATGTGGTCGGCGAGGATTTCACGATCCAGAATGGATACATAGAGACTAAGCTCATGCTCAGCTACAACGACAGGCCGACAGCTATCCTAGCGCTCAGCAATACAATTCTGCTTGGCGCAATAAATGCGATAAGCGAATCGCAGATGAAAATATCCGACGACATATCCATCATATCGTTTGATAACAATAGGTTCCTAGACTACATGACCCCATCGATCACCAGAATCGAGCAGCCTATTCAGGAAATAGGAATACTCGCAATAAGGACAATCGTAAAGCGCATCCAAGGGAATTCGGCACCGGAGCATAGCAGCATCCAGCTCATGCCTAGGATCATCATCGGAGATTCGGTCAAGAATCTCAAATAACGCAAAGAGGGCAGGTCATTGCATTTTGACATACCCTCCTCACTACCGTTCGATAGACACCTAAAACGGTTAGCGCATAGTCGGATCGAAAGAACCTGCTCCCCACCCGATGTTCTGAACAAGCTTCTTATTCTCCTGCAGCCTGACTGTCTGGATAGGGAAGAAATAATAGCTATCTTTCAATACGAATTCTTTTTCGGCATTCGGGGACTGCGGCACCTGATGCAGCACGTAACGGAAGTCTTCCGTGGTCAGATCGTAACTGAGGACGCCCTTCTTCGCCTCGTTCAGATCCATGTCCGTGCCATCGGCATTTACTGCGACTGCCTCTAGCCCATGTTTAGTTAAGCCATTGAGGCTCATCATGTTGCGAGTTCGGCGTAAATCCCAGAAACGATGTCCTTCAAAGCATAGCTCAATGTTACGCTCATCATTAATAGCCTGACGGATCGCTTCCCGGCTGCTGCAGTCAAGCCCGTATGCCTCATCGGAGCCGGCTTCTATTCCAGCGCGCCTACGAATTTCCTTAAGCATTTCTACGGCTTCGTCTGGATGTCCGGTCTCGTTTGCTGCCTCGGCATAAATGAACATAACCTCAGGAAGGCGCATAAGTATGAAATCAATATCGTAATTAATCACGCTGGCCTGGTCGAGGCTGAGATCAGCTGCTTTGTAATTGTAAAAGCCTGTGTAGACATCGTTATTGACGGCATTGACGTGAGCGGCAGAATTAGTGCCATATTGGTCATCGCCATCGGAAAGACCCAATGCATTATACTGTCGGTAGCCGGACGGCTTGCCTGCCACGGGATATTCCCTGCCATTGTAAGTGATGACCTCATCGAAACGAGGATCCCTGTTTTTCCAGAAACACTGCATTAAGGCATTCTCATCAGCCACGTAATATTTTCCTGTAGGATCGTCAAATCGTTTCCCGTCAAGCATAGGGAAAGCCTTGACGAATTCCCATGTAGGATTGGATGTGTTCGTTCCACGACTGCATGACTGAGGCATGGTTGAAGATGCCCATCCGGAGACTTTGTCCGGCTTGGAATTGATCACTGCGAAAACGACTTCGGAACCCTTCTCCTGAAGCCATATGTCGGAATATTCTGAAGTCAAGGCTATTCCGTGGGCGACGCAGAATTCGTATGCATCTTTTGCAGCTGCATAGGCTTCTTTCCAATACTGATTGCCATACATGTTATTCGGATTGAAAAGAGGCGATGCCTTCAGCAACAATGTTTTAGCCTTCCATGCCTTAGCAAAGCACTGGTCAATCCTGCCATAATCTAGCGATTCAGCCTCTATCTTCTCCGGAAGGAGTGATATTGCATGATCCAGATCGTCCACCATGAATTGGAAGCACTCTGCAGAAGTATTTCTGGAGACGAATAGGTCATCGGTCTTATTGTCTTGCGGCACCTTAATATATGGGATGCCGCCGTAGTAATTGACCATCCAATAATACATGTAGGCACGCATGAAATAAACCTGCCCCAGAAGTCCGTTCACGACATCCTTGCTCAGGTCGCTTTTCTCCAGCCTGGCGATAGCCTCGTTTATGTCTCTGATATCGGAATACGCCCAAAGCTTGTAAGCGCCGCCAGACTCTGTAATATAGTCTGCTTTCCATACTATGCCCTGGAGCTGGTCAGAGTTGCAGTCAGCAGAAGAATTCCAATTCGGAAAACACTCCGAATAGAGGTTATTCACGTAAGCCGTGGCAAGGTTTGCATCGGTCCAAACCATGGATTCATCATAGCTTTCCCTATTTGAGATGTCAAGCGTGTTGCAGCTGACAGCCAACAGGCCGAAAGCCAAGGATGCTAATATATTAATTGTTTTCATATTCATAATTCGTCAGAATGTAAAGTTAAGCCCGAATGAAAAAGTCTTCATCAAAGGATAAGAGTCGTAGTATTCCTGCTCCGGATCTAAAAACTCAGTGACATCTGATATGCAGAACAGATTCGTGGCATTGAAGAAGAACTGAGCGTTATCTATGTGTAGGAATTTGTCCACAGCTTTTGGCAAGTCATAACCTAGATTGAGGTTCTTCAGCCTCAGATAGGAGCCATTACGCATCCAGAAGCTTGTATTGCCAGCTCCAGACTCATACCAGCTGGTTCCGACTATCCTGGGATAGACTCCGCTAGGATTCTTGTCCGGATCGTACACCTTGCTGCTAGTCCAGATTGGGAAATAAGGTCTCACAGCACCTCCGTGCTGGTAAAATCCGCCATCTACTCCACCGACCATACGGTCGTAGAAGCCCACGCCCTGGAAGTGGACATCCAGAGTTATGCCCTTCCAGGAAATACTGCCTCCGAAGCCGTAATTCAGCCTAGGGGTGGCATTCTTCGATAAAAGATTGTAGGCATCATTGTTATCTACTTTGCCGTCAGGACCTTCGCTATAGCCATCCCCCCTGGTGTCTTTGAACAAGATGCCGCCCAGATACGGATCTCTGCCGAATTGCTTGAACCCTTTCGCCTTAAGCGCCTCAAGCTCAGCAGGATCGGTCAGCAGATGATCTGCCTCCAGCCCAATCAGGATATTGTCAGGCTTCCCGACTTTGGAAAGCCCGCTAAGATTGCCGTCTTTCTGGTACAAAGGCGATTCATCGATCTTATCCCACTTATCTCTGGAATATCCTAGATTCACGTAGGCAGAATATTTTATCTCTCCTTGTGCGGCAACGTCCCTCCACAGGAGGGAGAGTTCCCCACCACGCCATGAGCGTGCAGCATAATTTTCTGGAGCCAGATCCCTGCCATAAGTGCTTGGAATCGTCACTGTCCTAGGGCCGAGGATGTCCGTCTCCTTGCGGTAGAAACCTTCTGCAGAACCGGAAAGCTTTCCTCCCAAGAATGAGAAGTCAACTCCAAGATTGAAAGTCCGGGAAGTCGCCCATGTAAGCGTAGTATTCGGAGTATCGCCAGCCACGATAGTGTTCGCCATCGTGTTCCCGAAGATGTAAGAGCCGCCAGTCGTGTATTTCTGAGTATACGAGAACTCCGCTATTTCATCTCCATTCACGTCGAGGTCGTTCCCGGTCGTTCCATAGGAAGCCCTGACCTTCAAATTGTCTAGCCATGAGCGCATACCTTGCATGAAAGGCTCCTCGCTTATTCTCCACGCTGCAGAGAAGGATGGAAAGAAACCCCAGCGATGTCCTTTCGGGAACAAGTCATTGCCGTCGTAACGGAATGAGAACTCAGCGATGTATTTGCTGTCGAAGATGTAGTTGAAACGCCCTATCCAAGAGAGACGGCCTCCGGTATATTCAAGAGCATCACCCATCCGGTTCTTGGTGTCTTTGGAGAAAGCGAACATCTGATCGATGTAAGTAGTAGGATATTCTCCCTTGGCTGAGACATATTCACCTCCGTTCTTAGCCTGCTCGAACACGACCATGCCACTCACTTCATGCTTGCCGAAAGTGTTCGCATAATTCAGGTACCAGTCAAACTGCTCGCTCCAAAGCTGCTTTGTGAAATATTCCAGTTTCTCATTGCTTGAAAAAGTGAATATATTATATTCATCAAGTTTCAGCGGCCCAGGCAGGAAACGGTTCCCTTCCGGGTCGGCCTGCTGCATCTTATAGTTCTTCTGATGGGTCAGGAATCTTTTGCGGGTATAGTCGCGGCCAAGATAATTGCCAGTGATTTTCGTGCTTAGACCTTTAGTTATGAAATCTAGGTTGATGTCAAGGGTGGCTATGCCATTGAGGCTGCGGTTGCGGGTCTTAGTGTAGCGGTTGCCTATCACCTGATCGACCGGATTCCATCCCTGCCAAGAGCCATAATCCGGATAGATAGGATAAGGAGTGACCTCATTGGCTGGAGTGCCATCCAGATTACAGTAGAAAGGAGTAGTCTTCAACGCATTGAATGTGCACCTATATAAGTCGTACACGCCATAATCATCGTCATCTGTGAAAGGCCAGAAAAAACGTCTTGCGTCTGACAGGCTGGCATCGAGGTTAATGCCAAACTTGATATGCTTGCTCAATTCCATAGTGACATTGGACCTGACCGAATATTTATTGTTCTTCAAGGTGACATAGGAACCTTCCTCGGCTAGGGCAGACCCCATGACATAGTACTGCACCTTATCCGAACCGCCGGATACGCTCATGGAATGTTTCGTGTTCCATGGATTCTGCCAGATGTAGTCGTTCACATTATAATTGATGCCGTTATCTCTGAAATATGAATATTCAGCTTGCCCGTTTGGCTCTGCCAAGCCTTTGTACCTAGCCACGGCGTTCTGATAATCGAGTTCATCGATGGCATTCCAGCGGTCAGCGAAAGGAGTCTGCGTAGTCTTACTGATCGAATAAGAACCCTGATAGTTGAATACAGGCTTTGAGTTTTTGGATCCTTTCTTGGTAGTTACCAATATAATTCCATTGCCGGCGGTTGAGCCGTAGATCGAAGCCGTAGCGGCATCTTTCAGAAAACTCATCTGATCGATTTCATATGGTTCGAGATTATCGAAAGCCTGTTTGTCTCTGATAACCCCATCGATGACGAAGAGCGGCTCACCGAAACCGCCCCTGATCCTTATGGTCGATGTAGCCCCCATCATTCCGGAATTGCCAGTGATGGTGGCGCCAGGGGCACGGCCTGCGAGAGAGTTAGACAGATTTGCGTTAGGAATCTCACTCAATTCCTCAGACTTAACATTGGAGATCGCACCCGTCATGTTAACCTTCTTTTGGACGCCGTAACCCACGACTACGATTTCATCCAGTTGAAGCCGGTCTTCTTCGAGGATAATGTTGTACGTCGCCTTACCCTCGGTTACAACGAATTTCCGATCAAGATAACCTATGAAAGACACGCTCATTTCGGAGCCGACTGGAATGTCATTCATGGAGAAGTTGCCATCCACGTCAGTGATCACGCCAACATTTGGGACGCCGACTAGCATTACGTTTGCGCCTATCACCGGCACACCATTGGGATCTACGACAGTTCCGCTTATGTTCACTTTCCCTGAGCCTTTTACTTGGGCAGAGGGAGAATCTTTCTCAGAATCACTTGTCGGATTAGTAGCATTCAATGCCTGGAGGGGGAATATGGATAATGCTAAAGCCAGCATTACCGACGACACACTAGGCATTACAGAAAATTTTACCTTGTAGGGAATAGCTGATGTTCCAGCCTTTCCAAAAGAAAACATAGATGAATGATAATTTTAAGTGTTAAGTTAATCAATTGTGCAATTAATGATGTTGAATGCGATAGTCCTGCTTTATGAATCAGCAGAAAGCAGGCAAAGAACCACATGGAACAAAAAAGCCAGCGGAATATGCATCTAAGACATTACTCAAAACATCTCGATTGGCTGGCTAATAGGAGTCCGAATGGAATGAATATTAAATCAGATGTCAGAACTATCATCGTCCTGACTGTACTGTGAGATGTTGTCATCCGGGAGGGTTGGATCGTCGTCGCTATCGCTGGACGCGCCTGCAACTTCCTCGTTCTCGGCATTCTCCTCACTGTCCAGCCAGCGCTCAAGAGACTCCGTATCATCAGTCTTCACTTTGATCTTGACTAGGTAGATTGCATCATCGGTTTCCACGGTCACAGCATAGAATGGAGTGCCATCAGGTTTTGTATATTTTACCAGATCTGGAAGATAATTGTTGAACCCTTTTGGATATTTCTCATTAAAAGCTGCTGCGAGATCTTCTGACATGTTCTCGTAGCTCACCACGTGTCGTTTTTTCTGATCGATTGGCATAAATATCTAGTTCATTGTGCTTGTGAGTGCAATATTAAGACATTTTTTGGAATTGCAACACACCTTGACGTTTTTTTCATGAAAAAACGCCAAGAAATAGCGAGAAATCGATTCCGAAGGATGTGTACAAGGGATTAGATCCTGAATCAATTTCAGGATGAACAGTGGTGTGCAAATCAGGATAATAGACTATTTTCTGAGCGATAGTTTGTGATAGACGTAGCCGAAGCGTTCTTCCGCAGCTCTTTCAAGGGCTTCTCTGTCGTCCGGGTGAGCGATGGAAACCAGTGCCTTCGCTCGCTCAGCCAGGTTCTTGTTGCGAAGGTACACGCAGCCATATTCAGTGACTACATACTGCGTCTGGAAGCGCGTAGTAACGACGCCAGCCCCAGGAGCCAAATGAGCAACGATTTTACTGCGCCCCTTGCTGGTGCGAGAAGGCATCGCGATGAACGTTTTCCCACCCTCGGAAAGAGATGCGCCATACATGAAGTCGTGCTGGCCGCCGACGCTAGAGAATATCATGTCCCCTATGCTGTCGGCGCACACTTGCCCGGTGAGATCGACCTCAATCGCAGAGTTGATTGCCACGGCGTTAGGATTCTGGCGGATTTTCGCCGGATCGTTGGTCCAAGAGACATCGTAGAAGATGGCATCCTTGTTATGATCGAGGTATTCGTACATTTGCCTAGACCCTAGGGCAAGGCAGGCTACGCTCCTGCCAGGCTCAACCTTCTTCAAGGAATTGTCGATGACACCCATCTGCATAAGGCGGAACACCCCGTCGGTCATGGCCTCTGTGTGAAGCCCGAGATGCTTGTGGTCTTTAAGGCCGTTCAAAACGGCATTCGGCATGCCGCCCACGCCTATCTGCAAGGTGGCCCCGTCAGGAATCTCCGCAGCTATATATTTTCCTATGGCGGTCTCAATATCTGTCGGCGGCCCAAACTGCATGTCCACAGGATGGGCATCGCACTCAACCGCCGCAGTAATATTCGACTCGTGAATCATCGCTGTGCCATAGAGGTACGGAATGCTCTTATTCACCTGAGCAATTACCACCCTAGCCGTTTCCACAGCTGGCTGAGCCAGGTCCGCTGAAATATTATAACTGCAGTAGCCGTTCTCGTCCGGAAGAGAGCAGTTGATGCAGGCGACATCTATTGGGATCTCTCGCCTGCGGAATAGTCCTGGAAGGTCGCTGAGGAACCCTGGGATAAGGCTTCCATAGCCTGCTGAGACATATCGCCGCTGATCTGCGCAAAGAAAAACGCTGTTCACCTCGAATGCGTCCTTATATTCAGGCTTGCAGAAAGGAGCCTCCGCCGTAGTCACATTGAAGCCTGACACTATCTTCACGTCATGAAGTTCCTGCCACCTGCGAGCCAAGGCTTCTTGAAGAATGACAGGCACGGAGGTGCTGCCTTGAAAAAACACCCAATCGTTGCTCTTGACGAGCTTCATTGCCTCGTCGGCTGTCACGTAGTTCATAGCGTCGCTCTTTTATATTCATCATGATATTCCCTTTCCATCACTCCTTCGAAGGTTGAGAGCCTGTCATCGAGGGTCTGGAAATCTGCCTCTGAGTTCATCATTGACATGCAGACTCTCAATCCTACAGCCTCGCTCCTAGTGGAGGTCAAGGTAATGGTGCTGATGCCGCAACGCATCATATTCAGAATCAGAGAAGTACAATTAAGGTCACCATACGCCACGGTGAAGAAGAAGCCATCTCCTATCTCTCCATCCTGATCTTTCTCGTAGACCAAGCGGAAATGATGCTTTATGAATATGTCTTTGACTCTTCCAGCCCTCCTGCCATATTCCTTGACGGCATCCACGAAGTCATATTTCCCTTCCAAAGAAGCCTTGAACATAGACGCCAGCGCACACTGGGCAGAGTGCGAGCAGCCAGAAGAATTGACATAGAGATAGGTGAGGAAGAAATTATCACCGAACTTGCCAATCCCATAGCGTTCTTGGAGATCCGGATAAAACCTGTGGAAAAGCTTGTCCGAGATTGCCACTATCGCCACCCTCTCACCTGCATAACTGAATATCTTCGATGCCGATATCATCATCACGTAATTGCCGGTGTAATGGGCAACTGTCGGCTGGAATGGAGCCTGGAAAGGATGAGAGAGATCCTTTCGGAAATCCATGCACAGGTAGGCCATGTCCTCTAGGGCAATCACGTCGTACTTCTCGCACATCTCCCCAACGATCCTCAGCTCATCGTCTGACAGGCAGCACCAAGAAGGATTGTTAGGATTCGAGTACACAAGAGCGCACACTCTGCCATCGGAGAGCATCTCTTCCAGCTTGCCGCAAAGCTTCTCGCCTCTGAAGTCATGCAGATCGAACGAACGAGACTCTAGCCCCAAAACTTTCGCCTGAAGATAATGCGAAGGGAATCCAGGGTTGAAATACAAAATTACGTTCTTGCCTTTTTGTAATTGTGAGCATTCCAGAAGCAGGTTGTAGCAACCTTGCATCGAGCCCACCGTAGGGATTATCCCTTCCGGACTGACATCGGCATTAATGAATGCCTTGATGAATTTTGAACCCAAGGCTTTCAGTTCCTCTACGCCGGAGGCAGGAGGATAGGCAGATGCCACGCCTTCATCGAGAGCTATCTTCTGCGCCTGAATTCCTACCTCGCAGGCATCCAAGCCAGGAATACCGAATTCGAGATGTATGAACTTCTCCCCAGAAATCTGCTCAAGTGCCTGAGCCACGTTCACGCATTGACGGATAGTCGCCTTGCCGATATCAATGATATCCTTGTCCGCAAGAACCTTGTCGATTATGTCTTTTGCTATAGGTTGCATTTCGAAAATTTCTTTGATTCTTCAAGCCCTGCATTGAAAGCCTTTATATTCATCTCGACTATCTGCTCGCCCTTACGGGAGAACACGTTCCTAATGCCCTCGCAAAGTTTATCAGGCTCAAGGATTCCCATGACCCTTGCGGAAGCGCCAAGCAGCACCATATTCGAACTGCGAGGAGACCCACAGTCCTTCGCAATGGCGTCACAGTCCAAGGTAATCAGCCTAGGCACCTTACGCAGTTCTTCCATGACAGCATTCTCATCTGGATAATTCGGTATATTCTTAAAGGGCACGGTGTTGGTGACGACCCAGCCTTCCTTGGAAAGGAAAGGAAAGTAGCGAAGTGCCTCCATCGGCTCCAGAGAGAGGATCATGTCGCACTCCCCTTCCGGCACCAAATCGCTATAAATTGGAACTGATGAAAGCCTGAGGCAGCTCTGAACGTCCCCTCCCCTCTGGCTCATGCCATGCACCTCGGCCTGCTTCAAATATAGATTCTCATCAAGGGCGGCCCAGCCAATTACGGTCGCAATGGAAAGAATTCCCTGGCCGCCTACGCCTGAAAGGATGATGTCTTTTTTCATATTCATTTTAATTTAGTGTTATCAGCATTTGCTGGGGCAGCGGTTCTTGCCGCACTCGCATGACGTTTCGCAGTCTGAATGCACTCCCTGCGCGAGATTATTACCGAAACCCCGTGATAGGCAATTTCCTCTTCAATGACTCTTTCCATATCCGGATAGTTCTTAGGCAGAGGAACTATGGTCCTGATATGCTCAGGCTCAACACCTATCCCCTTGCAGATGTCTTCAAGCTTGCCTGTCCCAGCAGAATCCTGGCCGCCAGTCATTCCGGTAGTCAGGTTGTCGGATATGCAAAGCACGATGTCGGATTTAGAATTCACCGCATCCAGAAGACCAGTCATGCCGCTATGGGTGAACGTGGAGTCACCTATCACTGCGATTGATGGCCATGCGCCTGCATCAGCAGCACCCACTGCCATGGTGAGAGATGCCCCCATCTCGACGCAGGTGTGGATGGCATTGAGGGGAGACATGTAGCCAAGAGTGTAGCAGCCGATGTCTCCGAAGATCCTGGCTTCGGTGCCATATTTCTTAACCGCAAGATTGAGGGCGGAATAGAAATCCCTGTGCCCACAGCCTTGGCAGAGTGCCGGAGGACGAGGTACGGCTGTCTCGCTCTTTGAATATATTTCCTTGACTTTCAGCCCGAGGCCCTTGCGCACCAGGTCAGGGTTCAGCTCGCCAGTGCGAGGCAGAGTGCCGTCCAGGCGACCCTTGACGACCAGATTGCTGCCATCATAGAGCAGGCCGCGCAGCCTTTGCTCAACCAGCGGCTGTCCTTCTTCTATCACTAGGATTGTCTTGCATTTTGCTACAAGTTTTCTAAGCAGAGCCGTAGGGAAAGGATATCTCGTGACTTTAAGTACTGGATAAGGACAGCCGTTCGGGAAATTCTCCATCAGGTAATTGTAGGCGATTCCGCAAGTGATGATGCCAAAGCTAGTGTCTACGCCATCTTTGAGCACATTGAAAGGAGACTCATCGGAATCTTCAGTGAAAAGTTCCTGATCCTGCGCGAGCTGCCTGATTCGCCCCCTTGCGATTGCTGGCAGGGTCACCCAGAATTTCTCATGCTCCTTGTCAGGATAGTGACGCTCGTTCTCTTCGCGAGGGAGCTCTTCGCCCTCGTCAACGACAGCCCTAGAGTGCGCCATCCTGGTCGTCAGGCGCATGAGCACAGGAATATGCCGCTTCTCGGAATAGTCAAAGGCTTCCTGAACCATCTTGAAAGCCTCCTGCTGGTTCGACGGCTCGAAACAAGGCATCATTGCGAAATCAGCATAGAAGCGAGAATCCTGCTCGTTCTGCGAAGAATGCTGCGAAGGATCATCACAGGCAGTCACCACCAAGCCTCCGTTCGCGCCGGTCACAGCTGAATTCACGAAGCCATCTGCACACACGTTCATTCCAACGTGCTTCATGCAGACAAGGGCTCTTTTCCCAGCGTAAGACATTCCGAGAGCAGCCTCCATAGCTGTCTTCTCGTTAGAGCACCAGTCGCGGTGGATGTTCCGTTCCTTGGCAAGAGGGTGCGCCTGGATATATTCGGTTATTTCGGTAGAAGGGGTGCCGGGGTAAGCGTAAACACCGGAAATCCCAGCGTACAGAGCGCCCAAGCCTATGGCTTCGTCACCTAATAATAGTTTTTTATGAGACATGGCGTATCAGGATTAATGTTTTTGTTAATTACGTGGGAACAATTTATAAATAATCTTTTAATTTCGCAAAACAGTTTCAATTTTAAATCAAAAAATTCAATTTTCGGAAAATATAATTATCTCATAAAAAAAGCTGGAGCACGTTCAGATACCCCAGCCTTCAGTAAATTTATATCTGAATATTACATCTTCCTAATCGAAGCCGTCTTGCTGAGTTCCTTTATTTCCACGTCAAGGCCTGAATTGTTCTTGTACTTGATATTCGAAACGCCGGTACTCGACAAGGTAACCTTTTTAGTGGCATTTACAGAGCAATTTGCAGTCCCTGATGTGGCAACCTCTGCGTTTTCGACGTTCAGAGTCGATGCCCTTAGATTGGATGCTCCGGAAGCCTCAGTCCTGAGGGTCTTCGCATCGCCGGAAAGGTTGATTTTAGTCGCACCGGATGCATCTACGAATATGTCTTCGAAAGTCCCTTTCACATCAAGATTAGCTGCACCAGAGACATCCATGTTCAATTCTCCGGCATTGAAATCGAAGTCCGCCTTTGGTGCTCCGCTCACATCCATTTCGGCGCTACCGAATTTCCCTTTCAAATCTACGTACGGAGCTCCCGAGATGTCTCCTTCGATAGACCTCGCCGTAATATTCAGCCCATTCACCTTCGTTGCCCCGCTAAGATCCAGTTCGAATTCTTTGTTTCCAATGTCGAAAGAGTCATTGCAGCTAATCTTCGAGGCACCGGTCATTTCCAGGCCGCAAAGTTCCGGCATGGTGATTTCTGCCTTCAAGTCGTAGCCGCCATTGTTGTATTTCCTCTGAATCTTGTTCGGAATGCTTCCGAGGCTAAGTTCAAGAGTGCCTTTGCTGACTCTCACCACAACATATTCCATTATGTCGTCAGGAGCAGTGATTTTAAGGCTGCATTGTGAAGATCGGCTCAAGGTAGCGTTGTAGACGCTAGAAAGTTCCAGCGAATTGAAGTTTCTAACATCGAAGGATTTGGTCTCGTACCTGATGTCGTTTTTCGGAGCCTCAGGCTCCGTAGCTCCTAACCAGCAGACGGCTGCTAACATTGCCGCCGCAAATGCGATAATCTTTTTCATAAGCGTATTATTTTAATTCAGTAAGTCCATTTAATAGTTTTCCGTAATAGTCTTTCAGGATGGCTGCCTTCTCGGCGTCACTCATTGCCTCCGGCAGCTGCTCCAGCATTGTCACAGGCTCCTGTGTGAGGCTCTGGATGGCATTCTCGACGCTAGGGTCAAAGTTTTCCGAATATATCTCACGGCAGAGCTCAGCGGCCGTCTGAGAATATGCCATGTAGACTTCGACCGGGTCGTCGCCCACAGCCGCAAACCAGTCTCGGCTGTCTGAAGATGGAATATTCAGCACCAATAACAAGGCTGCAACCGCAGCAGCGCAAGTCGCAAGTACCCATTTCAACCTCTTCTTATAGAGGATTTTCCTCATATCTTCGGCCTCCAGGAGCTTTCCAAAACGAACCTCGTTGCCTTCCGGCAATTCGTAGTCGTCAAACTCCCCTGCGTGATCCTTGAAATATTTATTTAGTTCCATCATAGCGTTTTAATATTTCCAATAATTTAACCTTGCCTCTCGAAAACTGGGTGCGGATAGTGCCTTGGCTTTCTCCCGTCACGTCAGCTATCTCGTCGTAATCAAGCCCTTCGATTAGAACGAGATTCAGAATCAGTCGATACGGATCTTTCAGCTCAGCCATGGCATTTTTCACTCTACATACCTCGACATCCGTCATATCCTCTTGCTGCGACTCTGCCTCAACCACTTGCTCCGACGCTGCATATTCATTTAAGAACAACTGCTCCCGCTTGTTCTTGCGCAGGGCATCAATAGAGCTTCTGATGCAAGCCTTGTTCAGCCAAGCCGCAGCCTTGGCCTCTCCTAGAGGCTGGATGTCGGAAGTAAGATATTTCAAGATGGTTTCTTGCATGACATCCTCAGCTGCTCCGCTGTCACGCAATATCCTCATGCTGATATTGAACAACCGCCTTGCGTGGATCCTATAGAATGTCATTTGTTCCGCTCTTGTCATGTCTTCTTTCCTAGTTTCACAATAATAACGAAAGAAACCACGATTTGTTACCAAATTTGATTAAACTACTGTGCTACTAGATGGAAAAGGAACTCCTTGCCGGAGACGGATGCCTCCGCTTCCATGGACATGGCTGGCTTTTAGCGGCGATGCCGAGCTGACCGGAGACCGGCAGGCCTGGCCGTCTCCCTGGTGGTTTTTCTGAAAAAGAAAGATTTCTGGAGCTGCTTCTTCTCCATTTCGCGTTCCACGAATACAGGCTCCATGTTCCTCGGGTCCAAGCCTGTGTAATACATCACGGAAGAGGTCGTCATCGGCGTTGGAGTGAAATCCTGTACCTGATCCATGTACAAGCCCTTCAGGTCAGAGTTTTTGGAGAGGTTCTCCATGTCTTTCATGGTGCATCCAGGGTGAGAAGATATGAAATACGGCACTATTCCAGTCCTGCGGCCATTCTCGCGGCAGATCTTGTCGAATTCCTGACGCAGGCGCACGAACAGCCGGAACGAAGGCTTAGCGATATATTTTAGAACTTTATCCTCGGTATGCTCTGGAGCTACTTTTAATCGGCCAGAAGTATGATCCAAGATGAGCGCCTTAAGATAAGGCTTCGAAGTCTCATCCACGAAACCATTCTCGGTCAGGAACAGGTCGTAGCGAATTCCGCTGCCGATGAAAGAATGGCGAACACCAGGCACTGAATCGACTTTCTTGTAGAGTTCCAGAAGCTGTTTATGAGATCTGTCCAGATTAGGGCATGGGCCTGGGAACAAGCATGATTTACGCCTGCAGACCTCGCATTTGGACATGTCTCGGCCATGCATCATGTACATATTTGCAGTAGGAGCCCCCAAATCCGATATATTCCCATGAAATTCAGGCATTTTTGCAAGCTTTCGCACTTCCCCTAAGATGGACTCTTGCGAACGGGACTGGATGAACTTACCCTGGTGCGCCGCAATAGTGCAGAAATTGCAACCACCGAAGCACCCACGATGAGTGATTATGGAGTCCTTGATCATGTCGTATGCAGGAATACGCTTACCCTTGTATCGAGGATGAGGCAGCTTTGTGAACGGCAGATTCCAGTACGAGTCCATTTCCTCTGAGGTGGCAGGAGGGTACGGAGGATTAACCTGCACGTAACCATCCCCGACTGGCTCCATTATTGTCGCCGGATGCATCATATTCGCATGAGTCTCAATAAGATGGAAATTCTCGGCGAAGGCCCTCTTGTCAGCCTTGCACTCCTCGAAGGAATGTAGCGTAAGCACACCATCAGCTGCCTTCGGATGGCCCGTCATTTTGAATGCGATCTGAGGGATTTTATGAATATCATTAATATTCCTTTGTGCTTCTATGGCTTTCGTGAGTTCCAGCATAGTCCTTTCGCCCATCCCATAGCATAGGTAGTCCGCAGGGCACCACTCCAGAATCGACGGCAGCAGATCGTCCTTCCAATAGTCATAATGCGTAAGCCTGCGCAGCGATGCCTCGATGCCTCCAATCACTACAGGCACGTCCGGGAACAGTTCTTTCAATATCTTCGTGTATACGCTCACAGCGTAGTCCGGCCTCTGACCAGCACGTCCTTCAGGAGTGTAGGCATCATCGTGGCGCAGGCGTTTGGCAGCAGTGTAATGGTTCACCATTGAATCCATCGCACCAGAATTCACAGCAAAATACAGTCTAGGAGTCCCCAATTTGCGGAAATCACGCAGGTCATCACGCCAGTTAGGCTGAGGTACCACAGCAATCTTGTAACCGAATTTCTGCAGCCAGCGAGCTATGCACGCCGTCCCGAAAGACGGATGATCCACGAAGGCATCACCTGTGAAGAAGATGATGTCTATGTAGTCCCATCCCAGAGCCTCGACCTCTTTCTTAGAGGTCGGGAACATTTCCGCCTGACCATTCATTACATTCTCTCCGGAAGTTCGATGCCTAAGATACCCATCGCATTGCGGAGAACTGAGGCAAGGGTATCGATGAGGGCAAGCCTGGCCATCAGGACATCCTGATCCGTCTCCTTCAAGATAGGCGTGTCGTGGTAATACTGGTTGAACTCCTTAGCCACATCGTAGGCATAGTTAGCTATGACTGCAGGCGAATAGGCAGCTGCCCCTTCGGCAACTTTCGAAGGAAATGTATTCAGAAGCTTCAGCAGCCTGATTTCTTTAGCACTAAGTTCAACCTTTGGAATGGATGTTCTTGAATATGATATTTGCCTTTCTTCTGCCTTTCTCAGGATGGATTTAATCCTAGCATGGGTATACTGAATGAATGGACCGGTGTTGCCGTTGAAATCGATGGATTCCTTCGGATTGAAGAGCATCGTCTTCTTAGGATCGACCTTTATGATGAAATATTTCAGGGCACCAAGGCCAATCATCTTATAAAGCCTCTCCTTCTCCTCTTCAGGCACCCCTTCCAGTTTACCAGACTCCTCGGAAGTAGCCTTGGCCTCCTCGTACATCTTCCGGATCAGGTCATCCGCATCCACTACGGTACCCTCTCTAGACTTCATCTTCCCTTCTGGCAATTCCACCATGCCATATGACAGGTGATAGATATTGTCCGCCCAAACAAAGCCAAGCTTCTTCAGGATGAGCTTCAGCACTTGGAAATGATAATTCTGCTCATCTCCCACGACATAGATGTGAGAGTCGAGGTTATATTCCCGGAAACGTTTCTCCGCAGTACCCAAGTCCTGAGTAATGTAGACAGAAGTACCATCGGAGCGGATAAGAAGCTTCCTGTCCAAACCATCAGCAGTTAAGTCGCACCAAACAGAGCCATCTGAATCCTTCACGAAGATACCCATATCCAAACCTTTCTGAACCAAAGACTTACCAAGAAGATAAGTTTGAGACTCGAAATATGTCCTGTCGAAAGATATTCCCAGAGCCTTGTAGGTTTCATCGAAGCCATCCAGCACCCACTTGTTCATCTTAGCCCATAGGTCACGCACTTGCTCGTCGCCAGCCTCCCACTTCTGAAGCATCTTGTGAGCCTCCTTTATGGAAGGAGCCTCCTTTTCAGCATCTTCCTTCGACATGCCCTTCTCAATAAGAGAAGCAACCTCTTTTGTGAATATGTCATTGAAAGCCACGTACATATCCCCAACCAAGTGGTCTCCCTTCTGTCCTGTGGACTCAGGCGTTGCCCCACCCCCGACTTTCAACCAAGCGTACATGGACTTGCAGATGTGTACTCCCCTATCGTTCACGAGCGTAGCCTTAATGACATTGTTTCCGCTGGCCTTCAATAGCCTGGAAACAGAATCTCCTAGCAGGTTGTTCCTAATGTGCCCGAGATGCAGAGGCTTATTCGTATTTGGGGAAGAGAACTCGACCATGATGTTCTTGCCGGTAGAAGGCAGCTGTCCGAAATTCTCTGCGCTTGCGATTTCCGAAAACAACTCGTTCCAAAAAAGATTCGAGAAACATATATTCAAGAAACCCTTCACGCAGTTGAATGAACTTATTTCAGGCACATTCGCCTTCAACCAATCGCCAATGGCATTCCCAGTAGCCTCTGGAGCTGCATGGGATAAACGAAGAAGTGGGAACACCACTATAGTGTAGTCCCCTTCGAATTCTTTTCTTGTGACCGAGACTTGCAAATCCTTCGCATCAAGCTCGGCATTATAAAGCGCTTTTATGGCTTCTGAAGCCTTTGAAGCAATGAATATTTCAGGTGTCATCAGCCGAGATAGGTTTTTAGTAATGAGCTTACCGTTGGTTTCTTTAATTTACGGATAGCTTTTTCCTTAATCTGGCGGACTCTTTCCCTCGTGAGGTCGAGCCTCTCGCCAATTTCCTCAAGAGTCATCTCCTGGCAGCCTATCCCGAAGAAACTCTTGATGATTTCTCTCTCGCGAGGAGTAAGAATCTGCAGAGCCCTTTCAATCTCTTTGCTGAGAGACTCATTCTCAAGTCCTTTATCTGCGCTAGGAGAATCATCGTTAGGGATGACATCCAACAGGCTGTTATCCTCACCCTCAACGAAAGGAGCATCCACGGAAACATGCCTTCCAGAAACTCTCAGCGTATCAGAAATCTTATCCTGAGGAATGTCAATCATCTCGGAAAGTTCCTCGTTGGAAGGGGCTCGCTCATTCTTCTGCTCGAACTGAGACAGAGCCTTATTTATTTTATTCAGTGAACCGACCTGATTGAGCGGCAGCCTGACTATCCTAGATTGCTCTGCCAGAGCCTGTAGTATCGACTGACGAATCCACCACACTGCGTAGGAAATGAATTTGAAGCCTCTTGTCTCATCGAATTTCTCAGCCGCCTTAATTAGTCCCAGATTGCCCTCATTAATGAGGTCTGGAAGGCTGAGCCCCTGATTTTGATATTGCTTAGCGACAGAGACCACGAACCTCAGATTTGCTCGCGTAAGTTTTTCTAGTGCTTTCTGGTCACCTTTGCGAATTCTTTGCGAAAGTTCCACTTCCTCTTCCGGCGTCACCAGCTCTTCACGTCCTATTTCCTGTAAATACTTGTCCAAAGACGCGCTCTCGCGGTTGGTGATTGATTTGGTAATCTTAAGTTGTCTCATATAGTTTAAAAATATTCCCTTGCGAAGCTGTTTTTACAGGCCTCGCAAGGGAAACACAGTCAAAACAGTTCTAGTTTATTCCTTGCCGAATCCAAAGTAAGTCTTCCTTCCATTTGCGGAAACACCTTCGATGTATACAGACCTGCTTGCAGATTTAGCGGCATTAACAACATCTTGAGGCGTGCTCACGGCTTTGTCGTTCACGTAAGTGATCACTAAGCCTTCGGAAGCGCCTGCGTCCAGCATTTTACCCGTGCCAACGGAAACGACCTCAACGCCATTCTTCAGTCCTAGTTTGCTGAGAGTTTCCTTTGACGCTGCCTTCAAAGTAGCACCGTAGAATGCAATCTCACCTTCGCCTACCTCTGCGCCATTCTCGTAAGTGCTGCTCTTGAAAGTAACTTCAAACTGCTTTTCTTTGCCTTCACGGATTACGGTAAGCTTAGCTTTATCACCTGGACGATAGGAATTAACTTTCTCCTGAACTGAAGATCCACCATGGACTTTCTCGCCATCTATGGCAATCAGTACGTCACCCTCTTGCACTCCAGCCTTCTGTGCAGCGCTACCTTTCACAACCTCACCAATATATACGCCGTTTAAATCAGAAAGTTTCAATTTTTCGGTCATTTCTTCGACTGAATTGTATTTCAGGCTCTTAGCAAGATTTTCATTAAGATCGCTCATGGAGATGCCCAGGACTGCCCTCTTCACGGAACCGAAATCGATGAGATCCTCAACTACTTTCTTTACTATATTCACAGGTACGGCAAATGAATATCCCGAATATGAGCCTGTCTGGGAAATTATGGCCGTATTAATCCCGACCAGCTCGCCCTGCTTATTTACGAGGGCTCCGCCTGAGTTACCAGGATTCACTGCCGCATCTGTCTGAATGAAAGACTCTATCTGAAGCTGACTCTTCTGAGTCCTAGGATCACGTCCCATCGAACGCCCCTTTGCGCTGACGATACCAGCTGTGATAGTAGACCTAAGTTCGTACCCCAGAGGGCTTCCTATAGCAAGAACCCACTCACCAAGACGAAGCTTGTCAGAGTCTCCAAAAGGAATCGTTGGCAGGCCGGTCGCATCGATCTTAATTAGAGCCACATCAGTAGCAGGATCTGTTCCTATCACCTTTGCAGTGTATTTCTTATTATTGTTCAAAGTAACCTCAATCTTCGTTGCATTTGCGACAACGTGGTTATTCGTCACTATGTAGCCATCCGGGCGGATGATTACGCCTGAGCCGCTACCCTGCTGTTCTCTGGTCTGGGGTCCTTCATCCCCGAAGAAGAATCGAAAGAAAGGATCTGAAATCTGATATTGCTGGGTGATAGTGACTTCGACATAGACCACAGCATCGACGGCGGACTCTGCCGCATAAGTAAAATCAGGATAATCAGACTGTGCCAAATTGACAGTCTTAGTGACATTTTCTACTTTTCCAGCACTGTCGCCATTGCTAATATTCGCCGCCTTGACTACGCCATATGCAGCCAGCACGCTTAAGATCACGGACAACAAAATCGTAATAAAACTTTTTTTCATCGTTGACATATTTAAAAAATTAAAATTCTTTATATTCCATAGTTTCAACATGGATCCTGAATCAAGTTCTGGATGACCTACGAGTCAGCTTAGGACAAAATGACCCTCGAAAAGCATGTTAAAAGCATTTCAAGAGCCGATGATAAAATCTCAAATTATGTGCCATCTGTTTTCTCAAATATATTCTTATATTTGTAATTGCTGAAGCCGCTTCGGCGAGGCGAAAAAGGAACTAAATAATCAAAAATATGAAATTCAACGTATCAAGCACAGAACTCCTAAAAGGGTTGATGGATATATCCAAAGCCATTCCAGCAAAGTCGGCTCTGCCTATCCTAGAAAATTTCCTTTTCGTATTGGAAGGCAACCTTCTGGAAGTCACCGCCTCGGATTCAGAGCTTACCTTAAGGACTGTCATAGAAGTAGACAAGACAGAGGAAGAAGGGAGAATCGCCGTCCCAGCAAGGCATATCATCGATCTGCTAAAGGAACTTCCGGATCAGCCGCTTACGATAAAAACGGTTTCCGACAGTTCTATCGAATGCGATTGGGCTACCGGTAACTCTATACTCCCGTTCTTCCCAGCTGAGGATTATCCTGAGATAAAGGGAGCAGGGGACGATGCCGAGAAAATCACATTCCCGGCTCAGAGCCTTGCAGACGGAATCAGCGGAACCATATATGCTACGGCAGATGATGAAATCCGCCCCGCGATGAACGGAATATTCTTCGATTTCGATGTACAATCCACTACGCTGGTGGCCTCTGACTCCCATAAGCTGATATGCTATACGACGAATGACGTGAAGGCAGAGGGGAAATGCTCGTTCATTCTTCACAAGAAACCAGCAGCAGTGCTGAGGTCGATACTTGACAAAGACGATGAGGAAGTTAAGGTAACATTCGATTCTAGCACCGTTGTTTTCGCTTTCGGTAAGACTACTATGATTTGCAGGCTGATAGTCGGGAAATATCCTAAATACCGAGATGTCATTCCTCAGAACAATTCTAGCATACTGAAAATCGACAGGCAGCTGCTCCTTAACACCGTCAAGCGCGTGGCCGTCTGTGCGAATAAGGCTTCAAATCATATTAAACTGGACCTGAATCCGGGTCATCTGGAGATATCCGCTCAAGACCTAGGATTCGCCATCGCCGCATACGAAAAAATCAATTGCGACTATTCCGGGGACGAGCTTTCAATTGGATTCAAGTCCACGTTCTTAATCGAGATTCTCTCTAACATGACTTGCGAGACATTGGTAATGAAGTTTGCGGACGCTCGCAGGGCTGCGTTTATAGTTCCTTCAGAGGAAGAAGCTGACACAGAGAAAGTTTGCGGTATCTTGATGCCTATCATGGTTTCTTAAAAGTCAAGGCGGCATATTCATAAACATTCTCATAAGAAATTTTAGCCATGGAACTTGAACTAAAGAGGCCTTTGCTCTTTTTCGACATAGAGAGCACTGGACTTAATCTAGTGAATGACTCTATCGTTGAACTTAGTTTCTTGAAGGTTTTTCCAGATCGCAGCACGAAGGTGAAAACATGGCGCGTGTGTCCTTGGGACTACGAGGCTGGCAAGCAAAGGACAATAGATCCTCAAGCATCAGAAGTGAACGGAATCAAAGACGACGACGTCGCTCACGAGCCGAAATTCATAGAAATAGTTACTGAAGTCGTAGATTGGCTGAGGGATAGCGACCTTGCCGGATTCAATTCGACCAAATTCGATCTGCCGATGCTTTCGGAGGAGATCGAGAGGGTAAGAGCCTACTGCCTGAAGAGGCTCCGCAATTCAAAGATTTCCCCAGATGCCAGGCAGAAGGCACAGGCAACTCTAGACAGCCTGAATATTGATTTGCACGAGAAACTTATGATTGATGTGCAGACAATTTATCATTATATGGAACCGAGAAACCTTCGCGCAGCCTACAGATTCTATTGTGGTGGCGAGGATTTCGAGAATGCCCACACAGCCGAGGCCGACACGATTGCCACATACAAGGTGCTGAAAGGTCAGTTGGAAATGTACCAGATGGCTGATAAATACCATGATGTTGCCCTGAAGAACGATGTGGAATTCCTTTCTGGAGTTGGCGGAAGGCCTCGCACGATTGATTATGCCGGCAGACTGATTAGCGGCAAAGACAATGAAGCTGTGATTAATTTCGGGAAGCATCGAGGCAAGACAGCAAGGGAGATCTTCGAAACAGAGCCAACATACTATGACTGGATTGAGAAAGGCGAGTTCACGATGGACACGAAACGTCAGTTCCAACGCCTGAAAGAGCTGTTCGAGAAAGAGAAAAAAGAGGCCGTGCCTAAACCACTTGGCGAAGATGAGATATCGGATGCAGCCGCTAAGCTGAAGGCAAAATTCGAAGGAGGCGAGCTGTTCTAAATGGATATTCCAACGAGGAGCAATGAATATTCTGACGAAAACTTTCGGAGGGCGCATAGTCTGCCGCCCGGACACGACGTGGGAGAAGGATAACGCAGATTTCTATCCGCCGCAGTTTGTCGAGGCTCTGACCTACGCCCCTGTGTTTTTCGCCCATATCCTGAAGCCGGGGCGAAGCGTACAAAAGAAATTCGCCGGCAGATATTTCGACGGGATAGGATTCGGAATCTTGCTATACCCTCAGAACATCATGGATGGCAGCCCTGAAGGCTATGCCGAAGCATTGTGCCTTGACAAGACTTCTTACCTCCCTGCTCCATGCATCTCTCCAGCCGAATATTCGTCGCTTCCTTCAGAGACAGAATTCATATTGAAAAAAAACGAGCATATTCTGTTCAGATGTGCTATCCCTCCGCTCAGCATGGTGGAAGATGCAATTGTACAAGCATCCCGCCTTGCATACATCCGAACTGGCGATGCCGTCGCCATAGAATTGGCCGCAAGATCGCCTTTAATGCAAAAATCCGAACTTCGGGACACAATTGCTTCCGGGCAGGTAGGTTCTGGCGGGAAATTAGATTTCTCTATAATTTTCTAGGACGGACGAGGATTCTCAAGTCTTATTCTTTACCAGAACATTCAGGACATATTCCTCTTAGAACATAGCTAGAGCCAGTGGCTTCATAGCCGTTTGGCAGGGGTACCTTCGGAATAGGCATATCCTTAAGGCAGAATGTCTTGTGGCACTTCTCGCAATAGAAATGGACATGGACGTCATCGTCATTCTCATCATCCTCGCTAAGGCACAGCTCGTATCTAGTTCCTTCGCTGCCACCTTCAATCGCATGCACAAGATGATGATCCTTGAATAGTTCCAAGGTTCTGAATATTCCAGACTTATCCACTGTCTCAAGCCTTTCCTCCAGCTCCGCCATGCTGAGCGGTCGCTTCTCATCGGCAAGAGCCATAGCCACCAGCACGCGATTGGGCGTCACCCTCACACCATGCCTTTCCAGAAGCAACAATATTTCCGAATTGTCCATAACATCCATATAATCAAGAATTCCTAATAGCAAAGTTATGAATATTCCGAAAATATCATCATTCAATTCTTGAGCTCTCACCTGAGCGTGCGGAGAGAATTAAGGACAGCTAGGACGGTGACGCCGACATCAGCGAAGACGCTCATCCACATTGTAGCGAAACCTAAAGTGGCGAGGCCTAAGACCAAAAGCTTGATGCCGATGGCAAACCAGGTGTTTTCATGGGCGATGCGGAGAGTTCGGCTGGCGATGCGGATTCCAGCGGCTATCTTGGATGGCTTATCGTCCATTAGGACAACGTCAGCAGCCTCGATTGCGGCATCGGAGCCAAGTCCGCCCATGGCAATGCCCACATCAGCACGTGCAAGCACCGGTGCGTCGTTGATTCCATCGCCTACGAATGCCAAGGTTTTCCCGGCAGGACTATCCTTAAGCAGACTCTCAACGCACGAGACTTTATCTGCAGGCAGCAAATCAGATCTATATTCATCAACACCGACCTGCGAAGAGACATACTCTCCGACCTCTTTCTTGTCGCCAGTCAGCATCATCGTCCTCCGCACTCCCAAAGTCTTAAGCTCTGCGATAGCAGCCTTGGCATCGTCCTTTATGACATCTGAAACTATGATGTGCCCGAGATATTCCCCATCGGAGCATATATGAATAATCGTTCCAACCTTCTCGCAAGGCTTCCAATCGGCACCGGCCTCTTCCATCATCTTGGAATTGCCCACGCAAACCATATGTCCGTTAACCTTGGCTCGCACTCCCCTTCCAGCAATTTCCTCAACGTTTTCCACGGAACAGCCATCATCGATGTGCGGATAGGCATTCCTCAGAGAAATTGCGATAGGATGGGTAGAGAAGCTCTCGACATGAGCAGCCAGATGCAGCAGCTCTTTCTCCTTCTCCTCAGCGCTTTCCAATGGG
Organism: Bacteroidales bacterium; assembly: GCA_028724885.1. Classification (GTDB taxonomy): domain Bacteria; phylum Bacteroidota; class Bacteroidia; order Bacteroidales; family UBA932; genus Cryptobacteroides. The sequence goes on from JAQYTJ010000013.1 coordinate 64,986, forward strand.
GAGTCCAGAGGATGCGCGGCAAACGGATGCACGGCATTTACCTCGAAGATGCCCTTGGTAAGTGTGCCGGTTTTATCGAAAATAACAGTATCAAGCTTTGAGAGTGCCTCCAGATAATTGGAACCCTTGACCAGAATACCATTCCTAGATGCTCCTCCTATGCCGCCGAAAAAAGACAACGGCACCGAAATCACGAGGGCGCATGGACAAGAGACTATAAGGAATATGAGTGCGCGGTAAAGCCACGTTGGGAACGCTGCCATGAAGCTGCCAGAAAGCAAAGGCGGTAGCAAAGCAAGCAACACTGCAGCAGCGACAACCGAAGGAGTGTAGACCCGAGCGAACCGAGTTATGAAATTCTCGCTTCTGGACTTGCTAGACGAAGCATTTTCGACCAGATCGATGATTTTTGAAGCCGTAGACTCGCCGAATGATTTAGTGACGCGAGCCTTCAGAAGCCCACCCTGATTCACGCAGCCAGAAACAATGGAATCACCAACAGAAATGTCTCTCGGAATGCTCTCACCGGTCAACGCTACAGTATTCAGAGAAGAAGAGCCCTCCAAAACGACACCGTCCAAAGGCACCTTATCGCCAGGCTTTATCACGATCATTTCCCCGATAGCCACTTCCGATGGATTGATGCTCAGCAACTTGCCATCACGTTCCACGGAAGCAATGTCAGGCCTTATATTCATTAAAGAAGAAATGGACTTGCGGCTTTCCCCCTCTGCGACGCTCTCGAAAAGCTCTCCAATCTGAAAGAACAGCATGACCACGACTGCTTCTGGGAACTGATTCTCGGTATTTGGCAAGAAACCAATCGCTAAAGCCCCTATCGTCGCCACGCTCATCAAGAAATCCTCATCCAAGAGCTCTCCCTTGAATATTTTCTCCCCAGCCTCAAGCAGCGTGTCACCACCAACAATGAAATATGGAACCAGATAAATGAGAAGCAGCTGCCATGTGCTGAGGGCAGAATATTTCTCAACGATCACGGCAGCCGCAAGCAAGGCTCCCGAGACTATGATTTTCAATAGCGCAATCTTATTCTCTTTTTCCATATTCATTGAATATTTTGTACCTGCGAATATGGCGATAAATTCTCGCAACCTGGTTGCAAAGGGTCTCTAACGGATTACGCGATAATATGTCTCGTTTCCCCCACCGTCCCCAAATATTCCCACTAGGTCTCGCATTACGAGATCTGGCCGCACGACTCCAGATTCCCAGAAATCGTTGCCACCGCGCGGGTTCAGACGCAGATTGTCATTCCAGACCACAGAAGTTCGGTCATACCCTCTGGCGGCAGCATTATTCTGAATATTCGTCAGCATATTTTCAAACAAAGGGTTAATCCCACGCAGCTGATCCAAAGACTGGCACCAGCCCACATTAAGCCACAGGTCAGCCTCTTTTGACAATGCATATGCCGTTTCAATGAATATGCTAGATGAGGTTGCCTTCCCGCCCATGCTGCCCAGCACCTCGCCCCCCGCATCGCACACTAGCTGAGAGAGATAATTATTCCTTCCTGGGATGAACCAGGAATCGTTATAGGGAATATTCACCAGTACTTTTCTTCTAGGGCGGACATTCTGTCTCACTGAGTCAGCCAGAGCCTCATACTTTGAAGAGACTGCCGAAAGAATGGAATCTGCGGCAGCCATCTTTCCCGTGAGCGCTCCGAAAAACCTTATGTAGGAAGCCCTAGCAAGAGGATTGCTTTCCAAGTGTTCGTGAAGAACGAAGACCGGTATGCCTAAAGCCTCCAGCTTCGAGAGGAATTGGGATTTTGCCCCACTGACCTGGTAAGTGAGAAGGACATCGGGATGCAGAGCCATGATTTTCTCGTAATCTGGATTCGCCTCATACCCCACGTCTGCAACACTGCGAGAGCGTAATTCTGGGGAAGATACATAGTTCACTCCTGACACTCCGCAAATCACGGAATCGCAGCCCAAGGCATCCAGAAAGCCAACGTAGGAAGTAGACATAGCTATTATCTTGCTGACGGGGCGGCTTATGTCAAGAGTGTCCTTGCTTCCATCAAATGGAGAGATTGATACTGCAATCCAGCCCTGCCTCTGCTCCGAGATATTCAAGAAAGACGCTTCGTGGCTATGGAAATGGTACTCCGCCCTGCCGCAGGAATGACCTGCGAGTATAACGAGAAAAAGTGAAAATACTGTAAGCAAACTGTGATTCATTAGGCAAAATTAATATATTTTGCTATTTTAGCATATTCACAATGCACTTTGAAACAAATATCCTATATCCATAAAAAACAAATGATGAGCAAGTATAATTTCGATGAGATGACAGTCAGGCGCGGCACCAGCTGCGTCAAATGGGATGCGCCAAGCCCTGCAGGTTCCATTTCCGAACACGTAATTCCAATGTGGGTGGCAGACATGGACTTCAAGACCGCTCCGGCGGTTCAAGAGGCAGTGAGAAAGAGGGCTGAGCAGGGCATATTTGGTTATACCCATGTCCAAGACTCATATTTCGAGTCTTCCATCAATTGGTGGCTAAGTAGACGGGGCTGGCATACCAAGAAAGACTGGTACATTCCGATTGACGGTGTCGTGCCAGGAATGTCGATAGTCATCGAGGCCATAACTCATTATGCGGTCTCAGGCGGGAAGGTGGTCAGAAAACCGAATGACGGGAAGGGACCGAACGGAGAACTTCCAAAGGTGATAATACAGACACCTGCATATAACTGTTTCTTCTCCGCTGTCCGGAATCAGGGCTGTGAACTGGTAGAGAATCCGTTAATCTATGACACAGAGGGAGATGTTCCTACATGGTACCTTGATTTCGAAGACCTGGAAAAGAAGTGCGCCGATCCTATGGTGAAGGCTCTGCTATTCTGCAATCCTCACAACCCTTGCGGCAGGGTGTGGCCGAAAGAGGATCTGCTTAAGGTCGGGGAAATATGCCGTCGGCATAGCATCGTAGTGATTAGCGACGAGATTCACTGCGAGCTGGAGATGCCGGGATACCATTTTACTCCTATGGCATCGCTGTCTCCTGAGATTCAGGACAATACGATACAAATGAGTTCGCCTAGCAAGTCTTTCAACATTGCCGGACTGGAAATATCGAACATAATTACCAGCCGAAAGGACTGGAAGATGATGATTGACAAGGTCATAAATATTTACGAACACTGCGACCTGAATCCTTTCGGAATAGTTGCCCTGCAAGCTGCATACAACGAAGGGGAAGATTGGCTCAAAGAACTCAACCAGTATCTATGGGACAATTATCTGGAACTGGTGAATTTGTTCGAGGATGAAATTCCAAATGTACTGGTGAGCAAGCTGGAAGGCACTTATCTGGTGTGGATAGATGTCCGCTCAGTGGGAATGCCGACAGAAGAGATTGAGAAAAGCCTTATAGAGAACGAACACGTCTGGATTAATTCCGGGGTGATGTACGGGAAAGAAGGTTTCATGAGAATAAATATTGCCTGTCCTCGCACAAGGCTGCTGACAGGCATCGAAAGAATAGCCCAAGGGCTTAAAAGGCTTTCTCGGAAATAGGGTTCATTGCCATTCCGAGCTTTCCCTTTAGTAGAGCTTGGAGCTTACTACGTTCTGTACGAAGTTCATGCTGGCGGTCGGCTCGAAACGAGCTACGACATTACCATCTTTGTCCACCAAGAACTTAGTGAAATTCCACTTGATGTCACTTTTAGAAGCATAATCTGGGTCTTGCTTCTTCAGCATTGCATCCATTTTCTTAGCCATGTCCCCTGAGCCGAACCCCCTGAACGTCTGCTTAGACTTCAGGAACGTGTAAATAGGACTTTCGTTCTCGCCATTGACGTCAATTTTGCCAAACTGTGGGAATGTGGTCTTGTATTTCAGCGTGCAGAACTGATGAATCTCATCAATGCTCCCAGGAGCCTGGCCGCCGAACTGGTTGCAAGGGAAATCCAGAATCTCCAGCCCATTGTCCTTGAATTTGTCGTACATAGCCTGCAATGCCTCATATTGAGGAGTAAAACCGCACTCTGTGGCAGTATTCACTATCAGCAGGACCTTACCTTTGTATTGCGACAATGAAACATCATTGCCCTTCATATCCTTTACTTTGAAATCGTAAATGCTTTGCGCGCTCAGTGCAGAAGCCATGCCTGTTCCTACCATGATTGAAAATAAAATTTTAATAAGTGTTTTCATTTTGCTAAAATATATGAAAATTCAAAATATTCAAAATGAATATATCATATTTCATAGAACGGAGATGCCTTGCCCCTTGGGAGAGTTCGCAGGGAGGTTTCGTCTTTCGCAGTTAGCCCATCTTCCAGAATAATTCCTTGAAGCACATCGGCAGTCGACTCATAGGCTTTTAACGGGTCATTATTGTTATCGCTCAGATGGCAGAGGAAAATGTTCTTTAGCTCCTTGTGCCATACCTTTCCGATTGTGTAAGCACACTCGTCGTTGCTCAGATGCCCGTTTCCACCGCGGATCCTGCGCTTTAGCTCCTCTGGATATCGGCCTTTCAATAGCATTGGCAAATCATAATTGGATTCAATTACAAGCGCATCCGCCGATTGGGCATATTCAATGGCTTCTTCCGTCATTGTCCCCACGTCGGTCATCAGGACAAAGCGCTTCCCACCCCATTCTATGCTGTAGCCGACGGTCTGAGAGGCATCGTGCGGCACTATGAAATATCTTGCCAACACTCCCGGAAGCACTTCTGTGGGGCCATCGTCCGAAAGATTCCTGCGGCAGGCCCCGACCCAGCCTTCAGTATATTCATTATTGCAAATTGCCTCGTGCAGCACTGAAGTGGCAAAAACTGGCAGCGAAAGCCTCTTACAGAACGTTCCGAGGTGGCGGATATGGTCCATGTGGTCGTGCGTTAATAGCACACAGCGTAAGGAATCGAAACCAAGACCATTTGCCAGCATGGCCTTCCTTACCATCCGTAGGCTCACGCCTGCATCTATCAGAAGCCCTTTTTCCCCATCAAATAAACAATAGCAGTTCCCAGAGCTGCCGCTAGAGAAACTAATGAATTTCAGCATTACTTATTTCCCTCCTCGCAATACTTGGAGATGACTGCATAGGAATCCGCAACCCCTAATTCTCCGGCCCTGGACAGGTCTATGCAGCCCTTTTCCTTATCCTTAATGTAAATCAACACTAGCCCTCTATTGAAGTAGGCATCCCCCATATAAGGATAATATTGGATGGCTTTCGAGTAATTTTCCACAGACTCCACGAACTTCGAAGACAGGCAGTAAAGGTTACCCAAGTCGAAGTAGATGTAAGGCACTCCTGGCATCAGCTTCGCAGCCTCTGTAAGATCCTCTATGGCATCGGAGTAGTCATAAGACCTGCTCACCTGGTCCCTAACCCTAGCCCTTGTCGTTCCTTGGTCATCCATTGTGAGCGTTTGGACATTGCTCTCGATAGAAGATATAAAATCTATCATTTCCGCCCTCAGCACTCCTCGGTTAATCCTATAGAATGCCTTGTAATAGTCTGAATATGCCCCAGACGCAGAAGCCTCAACAGCAGAATTATATTCATCCAGAGCCTTTGAATACTGCTTGGACTGAACGTAATATATTCCTTTGATGAAGGCTCTGTCGGCATCTGTCAGATTGCCGTAGTCCCCTGCAGAGAGATTCGTATCGCCATATATCTCATTATCAATGTTATTGTCGCTGTATCTTGGATGGTGCAGAGTGTCAGAATTTGATATAAGCAGAGGCACCTTTGAATCGGCGATAAACTTATTAATGAGAGCGTTATCGTACCTGTGGCTGAGGGCATATCTCTGATTGTCGGCATCAGTAGAAATTTCGAACCTGTACATAGGCCGCAGACGGATGTTGATATCACTGTTCTGCAGCAATTCGTTTTCGAAATCTTTCTTAGCAAAATCAGCGTCTAGCTCCAGCAAGCTGCTGTATTTCTTGGTAGTGTCCGCAAACGAAGTGGAATCTTGCGCCTGGGCGGTCCTATATTCCTGAACCTTCTTCTGGGCAGTTTCATAGTCTTGTTTTGATGAATTATGCCTGCCCAGCATATTCTTGACGTAAGACCTGTTTAGGTAGGCCTTCGCAAAGTCTGGATATAGCTCTATTGCCTTGTCATAATCATCCAAGGCATCAATCAAACGCCCCATCTGAACGAAATAGGATGCTCTGTTGTAGTAAGCAAGCACATTTTCCGGATTGATATTTATAACCCTATCCATGTCGGCAAGAGCTCTATCGAAATCCCCGACCTGGGCATAGATGAGACTTCTGTTGTATAAGGTGAGAGCATTTCCAGGCTCGTCTTTTAGGACTCGGTTGAAATCGGCAACGGCAGAGTTGAAATCCTGCTTGTCATAATAGAGTATTGCCCTGTTAAAATAAGCAAATGTGTTAGCCGTGTCGAGGGAAATGGCCTTATTCAAATCCGTTATGGATTCATCGTATTTATTTTGCAGGGCATAGACGCGAGCCCTGCGGATATAGCCCTCGGGGTCGAATCTGTCCAGCTTAATAGCTCTGTTATAGTCTTCTAGAGCCTTCGCCGTATCTTTCAAAAATAGATATGAAGCGCCACGATTCAAAAAAGCGGACGGATCTTTTGGCTCTTTCTTGATGTACCTGTCGAAGTCTTGCACAGCATTATCGAACCGCTGGGCAAGAAAATATGTCACGCCCCTGCTAAAATACAGGCCAGTCATACCAGGCCTAAGCTCTATGGCATGCTGCAAATCTGCAAGAGCATCGTCGTATTTGCCCATGCGGCTCTGCGTTATGGCTCTGAAATGATAGCCGTTAGTAAAGACAGGATTCAGCCTCACTGAATTGTTGAAGTCGGCGTAGGCACCTCTAATGTCTCCCAGATTGTACTTTGCTATGCCTCTGTAGAAGAATGTCCAACAATCCGTGGAATCCAGACGAGCCAAGACATTGAAATTCGATATGGCATCTGAATACCTGCCCTCCGACAAAGCCGAACGTCCCCTGAAAGAGAAAACGTCCTTGTCGTACTGAGCCAGAGCAGAGAATGCGGACAAAATGATGAACAGCACAGCAGAGGCAAACCTTTTCATATATATTTTTTGTGATAATTTTAATTTTCCTACCTTTGTCAAGTTTCGTGCTAAAATGCAAAATTATACTTTGAAAACGAATTTACCTAAAATTTTCTTAATGCTGATTCTGGCTGCCTGCCCCTATTTTTCAGAGGCACAGCAAAAAAGGAAGATGGTAGCGTCCGGAGTCAATGCTGAGAAGATAATAACAGAAGATAGGTTACAAAGAAATATAGAATTTTTAACTGATCCTCAATATAATGGCAGGCGCACAGGGACGCTGGGCGCAACAGAGGCGGCTTTTTGGATTGCAAGAAAATTTCAGAAAGATTCCCTGCTACCTATAAATGAGCTTTGGAGCCAGTCTTTCAAAGCAGGAGACTCCATAGGACACAACATAATCGGATTCATGCCAGGCAGGAGCGACAGAGACTTCCAGCTATACACGATAATTGCCGCTCACTACGACAGTTATGGAATGATGAATGGCACCCTGTATCCTGGAGCAGACAGCAACGCCTCTGGAGTAGTTGCCATGACAAGCCTCGCGGACATGTTCACGAGAATGAAACAGCTGAACAGAACTTACGGAGACAATCTGATTTTCGTGGCTCTAGATGCAAGGGAGATTAACTCCGCCGGTGCCGAAGCATTATGGAAGGCCCTGTCTGCCGGCGAGTTGAAAAATCCCTTGACTGGGGAGTCCATATTGCCTGGCAAGATTCATGCTTTCGTATCGCTTGACATCCTAGGAAGCACTCTCTCCCCTCTCAAGAAGGGGCGAAAGGACTATCTGATCATGCTCAGCAATGGACGTTTTGCGGCAGACCTTATGGAAGCCAATGCGAAAGATGGACTTGGGCTGGACATAGCCTTGAACTACTATGGGAGCGAGAGCTTCACTAGGATGTTCCACGACAAGGTCGGGGATCAGAGGATTTTCGTCGAGAACGGGGTTCCTTGCGCAGTGTTCACATCTGGCATAACTATGAACACGAACAAGCCTTCGGATACGGCCAGGACCCTGAATTACAATATATTCAAAAAAAGAATATTTTTAATATTCCATTGGCTCACAAAAATGATGTAAGGCTATGAGAGAATTCTGGAAAATGGTAAAGCGATATATTTCGCCTTACAGGACATATTTGGGATGGTCGGTAGTGCTGAATATTTTCTCGGCGCTGTTCAACATATTCTCTTTCGCCCTCATAGTCCCTATGCTGCGAATCCTTTTCGGCATCTCAGGGAAAGTGTACTCATTCATTCCTTGGGAACAGGTGTGGTCCAGGCCTATCTTCCAGATGGGAGACGCATTCATGGGTAACGTCTATTTCTATCTAGAAAAGGCAATAGGAGATTACGGCCCGATAATGGTTCTGGTGCATCTCAGCTTGTTCTTGATGATCATGACAGCCCTCAAGACAGCTTGCTATTTCGGCTCTGCAGCCATTATGGTGCCAATCAGGACAGGCGTTGTAAGGGACATAAGGCTAGATATTTATAGGAAGATATTGTCCCTCCCTCTGGGTTTTTTCTCAGAAGAAAGAAAGGGGGATATCATAGCCAGGATCAGCGGTGACGTGATGGAGGTTGAGAACTCAATCACTGGCTCGATGGAAATGCTCATCAAGAATCCTATCCTTATTATATTCTATTTTCTGGCTCTTCTAGTGATAAGCTGGCAGATGACTCTGTTCACCATCATATTCGCCCCACTGTTCATCTGGGTGATGGGCATCGTAGGCAGGAATCTGAAAAAGAAATCGCTGGACGTTCAGAGGCTCTGGAGCGACACTATGTCGCAGGTAGAAGAAACCCTCGGAGGGCTCAGAATCGTAAAGGCCTTCGTGGCAGAAAAGAATATGGGGAAGCGTTTTGATGATGTGACTGACAGGATGAGGAAGAAGAATGCAAGGGTTATGGTGCGTCAGTCTCTTGCACATCCGGTGAGCGAATTCATGGGAACGGTGATGATTCTGATAGTGCTATGTGTTGGCGGTGCACTGATCCTTAGCGGCAAATCCAACATAGATGCTCCTATATTCTTGTATTTCATGGTCATACTTTATAGCATAATCAATCCCATCAAGGAATTCGCTAAGGCAAGCTATTCGATTCCTAAAGGAATGGCCTCTATTGAGAGAATCAACAAGATACTTGATGCCAAGAACGACATCGTGGAGCCAGCTGATGCCAGGCCTTGCAAAGGATTCAATGAAAGCATAAGCATAGAACACGTTTCATTCAAATATCCGGAAGGCTCGAAAATCATCCTCAACGACATAAGTCTCAAGATAGAGAAAGGCAAGAATATAGCCATCGTAGGTGAGTCTGGTGCAGGCAAATCAACTCTCGTGGATCTAATTCCTAGGTTCTATGACCCACAGAAAGGCTCGATCAAAGTCGATGGCGTGGACATTCGCGACTTGAAGATTACCGACCTCAGAGGATTGATTGGAAACGTGAATCAGGAGCCTATCCTGTTCAACGACACCATATTTAATAACATAGCCTTTGGCGTCGAGAATGCGGCCAGGGAAGAGGTCATAGAGGCCGCTAAGATTGCCAATGCGCATGACTTCATAATGGAGAAGGACGAAGGTTATGATTTTGTGATTGGAGACCGCGGCGTAAGGCTTTCCGGAGGCCAGAGGCAGAGAATAAGCATCGCTAGGGCAATCCTCAAGAATCCCCCTATACTGATTCTGGACGAGGCCACTGCATCACTGGACACCGAGTCGGAGAAGATAGTTCAGGAGGCCTTGGAACGGCTGATGTCCAACAGGACTACAATAGCCATTGCTCACAGACTCTCCACCATCAAGAATTCGGACGAGATAATAGTGATGCACGAAGGGAAAATTGTGGAGAGAGGTAAGCACGATGAGCTGCTGGCTCTGAACGGATTCTACAGGAAACTTAATGACATGCAAGCGCTTTAGGAACATGAAAACCACGAAAAGAATAAAGGTACCTTTCATTGAAGGGCTGGAATCCATGAATATGTCTCAGCTGGATCTGGCGATGGAAAAGTCTGCCGCCAAATTCGCCGTATGCGAGAACAACTGGGAAAAGCAATACCCTTACGGGCCAGACTGCAATGGCTCTATAGCCTATTGCAAGGACTATATGGCCGTAATGTTTCATGTCAGAGGACTGGACTTGCGAGCTACGACACTGGAAGATAATGGAAACAGTTGGGAAGACAGTTGCTGCGAGTTTTTTGTAACCGACCCTTACGATGGGACATATTACAATTTCGAGCTGACAGCTATCGGCTCCCTGCTATCTTCAAAACGCACAAGCCGGTACGACAGCAATCAAAGAACCTTGGAAGAATTGTCGAGAGTCATTCGTCATAGCACGCTGGAACACAGGGCATATGATGAAAAAGACAAAATATTTTCTTGGAGCGTCGCGATGCTCATTCCTTTCGACTTGATAGGAATAGATAAAAACGACATTCCTGTGAGCGTAAGGGCTAATTTCTACAAATGCGGCGATAAAACAGCCCATCCGCATTTTCTTAGCTGGACCCCCATCGTTTCGTCAAAACCAGATTTTCACAGACCAGAATTCTTTGGAGAGCTGATCCTTCATTAATATGTTAAAACTCAGAACCATCCTATTTTTTGCCGCAGTCACGGCGACCATTTTCTCCTTAAAAGCTCAGACGACCAGAGAGCTGAAGCCTACCTGCGATTCCTTACAGGTGTTAATGCAGGAAAGGACTGGCGTCGAGAACGAGCTGGTGCTGAAACGCATCACGAAAAGAAATTCGTTCTTAGACCTAAGATTCAGCTCCAGCGCTGGGAACTATCCGTGGAGAGCGGACGACGTGGAGTGGTTCAAGGAGAAGTTCATCGAACTGGCACCTGAAAATTGCAAGAAATATTCCGTAGGTAATATATTCGTAGAAACGAACCCCATATCAGATTACGTGATGCCTCTCTCTGGCAATGATGGTCGTCCTGTATCTTCACTTTTTAGGACTGAGAAGGATCCCCGTCCGCAGCATTCATTCATCGAGCAGAAAGATAGAATGCATTTTAGCAGAGGCCTGAGTGGCAGGAACATTGCTCTTTGGCAAAGCCACGGACGTTATTACGAGGAAAAGACAGATCGCTGGGAGTGGCAGAGGGCACCTGTTTTCCAGACCGTCGAGGACATGTACACTCAGAGCTATGTTCTGCCTTTCCTTATCCCAATGCTGGAGAACGCTGGGGCCTACGTCATGACGCCTCGGGAAAGGGACATTCAGCGACACGAGATAATCATGGATAATAACCATTCTTTCGGGTCAGAAAGAGACGATGGCGTGCGTATCAAAGGCGCCTACGAAGAAAAGGGCGATTGGGATGATTGCGGTGTTGGATTCGCAGATGCGAAGGCCGTGTACACAGGGGTTGAGAACCCTTTCAGGATGGGCACTGCAAGACAAGTTTCTTGTAAAAAAAATGCAAAGGCCATCTGGACTCCAGACATACCGGAAACTGGAGAATATGCCGTTTACATTTCTTATAAATCCTTGCCTAACAGCACTCCTTGCGCTCATTACACTGTTAATCACGCTGGTGGCTCCACCGAATTCTACGTGAATCAGAAAATCGGCGGCAGCACTTGGATCTATATTGGGACCTTCCCTTTCGAGAAAGGAAACGATGCTTCCGTGACCCTTGATGCCGAAATTCCAGGGGGCAGAGAAATACCTCGCAATGCGGTTTTAACAGCAGATGCAGTGAGGCTCGGCGGAGGGATGGGGAAAATTGCCAGAGGGCCGAAGGATACGCTCGTTTCTGAATATGCCACATCAGGCATGCCGTCTTATGCCGAGGGTGCATTTTACTGGATGCAGTGGGCTGGGGCTGACTCTACCCTGCTGCAGCTGCACGAAGACGATTATACTTCCGATTATGCCGACAGGGGTGCCTGGGTCGCATGGATGAGCGGAGGATCGCGGACGAACCCTAAAGGAGAAGGGTTAGGAATACCGATCGATTTATCTTTCGCATTCCACTCCGATGCTGGAACTTACCCAAACGACTCAATAGTTGGAACTCTAGCTATTTACACTTTGAAGGCAGACGGAAGCGACAAACTGCCTAACGGAGAAAGACGCTTGCAAGCTAGGATGCTCTGCGATTTCACCCAGACGCAGATAGTGAACGACATCAGGGCCAAATACGATACTGCCTGGACTAGAAGAGGGATCTGGAACCGCTCTTACAGCGAGTCCCGTACTACGACTGTGCCAGCTATGCTTCTGGAGATGCTCTCGCACCAGAATTTCGCAGACATGAAATACGGCCTGGATCCTTCGTTCCGCTTCACTGTGAGCCGCGCTGTGTACAAAGGAATGTTGAAATACCTCAGCAACCGCTACGGCTGCAACTATGCAGTTCAGCCGCTGCCAGTAAACTCCTTAGCGACATCTTTTAAGAATGTTTCAGGGTCGGGCAAGGCCCGCATTGAAATAAGCTGGAAGCCTACACCAGACTCCCTTGAAGCCACTGCAGACCCGAAAGGATATATTCTTTACACCAGGATAGACGATGGTGCATTCGATGCTGGCACTGTCGTTAATGCCTCTGGCAATAAGGTCTCCGTAATTAAAGACATTGAGCCTGGGCATATCTATAGCTACAAGGTAGAGGCTTTCAACAATGGCGGAAAGAGTTTTCCTTCCGAAGTGTTAAGCATAGGCGTGCCGAAATATGCTAAAGGCAAGACAGTGATGGTGGTAAACAACTTTACTAGAGTTGCCGCTCCTGCATGGTTCGATTTTCCGGAATATGCCGGATTCCGTAACGACATAGATGCAGGGGTTCCATATATCAAGGAAATAAATTTCATTGGCGAGCAGTTCGAATATCGGCGCTCTATGCCGTGGCTTGATGATGATAATCCTGGGTTCGGAGCATCATTCACTGACAAGGCCGGCTCAGTGGTGCCTGGTAACACTTTCGACTTCACTTACATTCACGGCAAGGCTATCATGGCAGCAGGCTATCCTTTCCACTGCGTCTCTACTGCAGCATTCCAGAGCGACAACACCCTTGCCAATGATGATTTCACAATTGACTTGCTTTGTGGGAAACAAGTCACGACTATGGTAGGAAACGGCCACGTGCAGAATAAATATCAGGTGTTCCCTACTAGACTACAGAGCGCATTGAAGAGTTGCACTGAGGCAGGGAAAAACATTCTCGTGACTGGTTCTAGGATCGGGACTGATGTCTGGGACCGAATATATCCTGTGCAAATAGACAGCGCTTATTCTGCCGACACTCGCTCGTTCGTCGAGACTGTTCTCGGTTACAGGCAGATTTCCGACCATGCTACGAGGAGCGCATCTCTTATGGCTCAGCGAAACTCTTCTGTGAGGCTGAATAAGATTTGCGGCGACCTGAATTATTACAATTCTCTGAATCAGGAAATCTATTGCGCGGAGCAATCGGACGGCATCGTGCCTGCGTCAAAAGATGCCAGCAGCATATTAAAATATTCAGATTCCGAGATTTCTGCCGCCATTTGTTTCAATGGGGATGGCTATAGAACTGTTTGTGTCGGCTTTCCGTTAGAGACAATAAAAAAAGAAAAAGGACGCATGTCGCTGATGTCAGCAGTGCTGTCCTTCTTCGAAAAGTAAATTTATTTAAAAAACTTATTGATAATGATGAAACATTATGTTTTGGCCGCAATGCTTGTTCTGTCCCTGACAGGATGTGGCAATTCTCTGAAAAAGTACAACGACAAACAGGACGATGTGATCCTTAGGCAGGACATTTTCAATACCTCTATGAAAGAAGGCATATCCTGCTACAGGATTCCTTCGATAGTTACCGCACCTAATGGTGACCTCATAGCAGCCATTGATGAAAGAGTTCTTTCCTGTGCCGATCTTCGAGGGGGGAGAGACATAAACATAGCGATTCGCAGAAGTTCCGACAATGGAGCAACATGGGGACCGATTGAAATTGTGGCCGACTTTCCTCTTGGCAAATCTTGCTCTGATCCATCAATGATAGTGGATAACATTTCTAAAGAGATATTCTTATTTTACAATTTCATGGATCTGGACAACGAACCAGATGTATACTATTTGCACGTTATGAGGAGCAAAGACAATGGATTGACATGGTCAGGCCCAGAGGACATAACTTCGCAGATCACAGACTCAACATGGCATAATGACTTAAAATTCATTACATCTGGCAGGGGTACGCAAACCTCTGACGGGACTTTGCTTCATACATTAGTGAACTTACAGCATGGGCTTCATGCTTTTGGAAGCGAAGATCATGGGAATTCATGGCATCTTTTCAGCAAGGCTCTTCCCTATGGCGATGAATCTAAAATCGTAGAACTTCCCGATGGGCGATGGATGATAAATTGCAGACTGAACAAGATGCCAGGCAGACAAATTTATGTTTCTGACGACAGGGGCAAGACATGGTCTGGCCGAATCGATCCGACTCTCGTTGATCCAGGATGTAACGCAAGCATCATCACATACACTTCCAAGCGTTATGGCTCAGATAAGGACAGACTGCTTTTCGCGAATGCAAATGACTCCTCAGCAAGGCAGAATCTAACGATAAGAATCAGCTATGACTGCGGAGAGACTTGGAGCGAAGGAAAGACAATTTACAGTGGGGAATCGGCATATTCATCAATGACTATTCTTCAGAATGGAGATATTGCCGTATTTTATGAAAAAGATGACTATTCCAAAAATGAAGTAGCTGTCTTTTCTCTTGAATGGCTCACTGATGGAACTGACCACTACAAAAAATAATTCACGCCTGCACTATGGATGATAAAGGCTAGTAGGATGTCATTCACTCTTATCCAGCATCTTGACAATTCTGGATAAGAAGTGTTTTAGGAATCTACCTGGGGAAGATAAATCCGTTATTTCTGCAGCACTGACATTATTCTCTTGCATACATCGGTGTTCTCCATGATGCCGCTGAACTGGCACGCAGAGACTCCAAAAGCATAGAGAGGCACTAATGAGGCTGAATGACTGCCGGTAGCGAATCCAACCGTAACCCCACTCTCCCCTTTCGTGAAATCTTTGTCATTCGAGAGAACATAAACAGCTCCGGTCTCATGGTCAGCCGTCACGATTACTAGCGTCCCATCATGTGTCTGGGCATAATCGAATGCTGAATTAACCGCTTTGTCGAACTCTTCCATCTCGAACATAAGCTGCTCTGCATTTCCGGCATGCGCTGCATGATCGATGTGCGAACCCTCAACCATCAGGAAAAATCCGTTTTTATCATCGTCCAAGAGATCGATCGCATGAGAAGTGACATCCGAGAGGTAATCTGTACCGTGGTCAATAGCCATCGGATACGAACCATCTGCAAACAATGCAAGCACGGGTGCCTCAGAGATCGCAGCAAAATCCTCCGGAGTCTCTACATAGGTGTAGCCCGCATCCTTCATTTCTTCCAGTAGCGATCTGCCATTATTGCTTTTGTTCCTTTCAAAATATTTTCTTCCGCCGCCTGCTAATACATCGGGCTTTAATTCAACCAGATCCTCTGCTATTTCGTCTCTGTCGTCCCTTGACTTTTGATGTGCGATGAACCCAGCTGGCGTGGCATCAACTACGTGAGACGTAACGACGATTCCTGTGGACTTCCCAATTGCTTTGGCATATTCGGTTAGATTCTGAACCCTGGTCTCATCGGGGAGCATCCCTATCATTCCATTGTTTGTCTTGTTTCCTGTAGCAAGAGCCGTGGCTGAAGCAGCTGAGTCGGTGACCCTGTTGTTCTTAGAATATGTCTTGCACAACCCAACGAATTGAGCCCTATCGAAGCATGTCATTTCGTAATTCTGGTCAACCATCCATGCGGAAACCGCCCCGAGGCCCATTCCGTCACCGATGAACATGATCACATTCTTAACCTTATCCTCCTTTGGAGCCTTATCTTTCGAATACGCCTGACTGACAAGCAATAATGCAGCAGACAGCACCAGAATCAATTTTTTCATGAAATATTATTTTTTACAAATTTAACGAAAAATCCTTTTCTGACCTACCTGGCCCAATATTGTCATAAAATTATAACATACGAGAAAACTTCATGTCACCGCAGCCACTGAAAAAGTTCCTTCGGTGTAATTTATGAGAGTGATCTATTCTTACTCATCCGAAAACAAATTCAAATATTAAATTATCATAGAGTTAAAACTCCTCTAATAATACTTTTCGGTACCATCTAGTCACCATGTTTTCTCAGCCTGTCGAACGGCACTATCTATCAGGAAAAGGCTATCCAGATGGCGCAGAAAGCCAGCAGGACTGCCATCACAATGCTGGTCTGCCTCCGGTAGTTCTTGAAGAATCTGCTCAGAAAGCCACCTGCCAGCAGCCAAGCTAAATTCGCTCCAGGGCCAGCAATCTCGAGGAAAAGAACCAACACCAAAAGATCGGAGAATCTGTTGCTGTACGGAAGCACGAACATATTGAATGCCATCAAGTCGAACACAATCATCTTCGCATTAGTCAGCTGAACTATCATCCCGGAGACGAAAGTGCATGCCTGGTCTTCTTCATCCCGGATTCCGGTGCTTCGGAGCGTCCTGTAAGCAAGATACAGGATGTAGGCAGCCCCGAGATATTTAATGTAAGCGACATAACTGCCCAGCATGGATCCCAGGACGTGCGCCATGGCCGCCGCTATGACTGCCGCAATGGTGAAGCCCGTCAGCATGCCATACCATACCCTCATAGCAGCCTTCCGTCCGTAGCGAATGGAGACAGACAATGCAAAGATATTCGCGGGTCCAGGCGTGAATCCGACAAGCAGGACCTGCGTGAGAAGCGCAGGCAGTATTAGCAGGAGATAGCCCATGGGCAATTCGCATTTTTGTTTCCGATTTCAAATTTAATAATTTACATGCAATTCCCAGCCCAGCCTCGACTGGCAGCGTATAGTCAGACTAACCTCAACGCACGCCACTCAGAGACACTTCGACTCCATCGCCGAAGACCTCGTGGGACGGTACAGCACCGATGGACGAAACCCGGAACTGCCATGCCATGAAACCCGATATCGTGATAGCTGAAAAGACAAAGACTGGTGCAATGAAGTTCTTCAAAACTGAGCCAGAGAAGGAGTAAAATATCTCTATTTTTAGATTTCCTCTCGGATTTTATCGTTGTTATAAAGTAAATTCCGGATGCACATATAGGAAGACTAGCAGGGAGGGACTATTTGTCTTTATTACGAATACCTTATCTTGATGCTGGCTACTATAACCTAGTTAATTGCATAACAATGAGCCCTACAGTTCGGCTGAAGCTCTTAAGGACGAAATTCTTCAAGTCCGATGACGGTCAGACCATTCGCAAGGTACTGTTCTCAAGCCCCTGATAAACTACGAAACTTAAAATTGGGTGAATCTCGATGAAATCGGAGATACTTACTTCGAAGGAGGTCATATGCCGCAGGACACCCGAGTCGACAAAGCGTTCAGCCTCTCTTGTGACTGTAGCGCCGATTCTGGTTAGAGCCCAGAAAAAGTGCGGAAAACAGGAAATTGATTTTTCTTTTGAATATAGGATTTCTGAGGATGGGAATACTTTTTTGACAGAGTCTTCAGGAACTTTCATCCCAAGCATGACCAGGGCTAGATGACGACATGCATTCTTGACGATCAGCAGGAGTTTATTCCTGTTTTCAGCAATGGGACATCCATTTGAGCAGTTTGCTGAGATGATATTGAGTGGCACGGTTACTTCTGGCTCCTCTTTCGCATGAAGGATAGCCGATTGGGTCTTTTTGCCGTAGGGGTTCACGTAATAGCTTCGGTATATCTTCTCCGCAATGAAGTGTGTCTTCTCCAGCGTGCTGTGGGGCTGACCGTTGCTGAGGCTCGTGCGCTTATAGCGATAGAGATTCTGTAGAAGATAATCTTTCCCCACCTTGTCCCCTTGCAACTCACTCGGGAGTGGATATGGCGTGCATGGCGATGTAGTGGTGGATGACCGATTTTTGCCAGTCTCAACTGCCAGCCAAAAGTCAGTGCAACTCCAATCCATACGCCCCATGGGCACTTCTCCTCCCGAGCGATTTGCATGGAGGCTTTGCGACAGGGAAAACGCAAGGGTGAGACTATTGGACGTAAACCTAAAATGGGCTGTGCCATTTTCGATGGCGCAGCCCACTGACATTATGCGTATGCTTTATTGCTCATCTGGACCTTGGTCCGGACCATTCTGAGGACCCTGAGGGCCTGCCTGAGGACCTTGCGGACCTTGTTGTGGCCCCTGCTGGGCGCTCTGACCAGCCTGGTACATCTTCTCGAAGGCCTTGCTAAGGTCAGAAGAGTACTTGTCGATGTCTGATAGGTTCTGATTCTTGATGGCCTCCTTCAAAGAAGTGATGTCAGACTCAACCTCGGACTTGACGTCAGCTGGAACCTTGTCCCCGTTCTCTTTCAGGAATTTCTCAGCCTGGAAGCAGAGAGAATCAGCGTTGTTGATTTTGTCGGCCTTCTCCTTAGCCTCCTTATCGGCATCCTCGTTAGCCTTAGCCTCGTCACGCATCTTCTGTATTTCTTGCTCGGACAATCCCGAAGAAGCCTCGATTCTGATGTTCTGCTCCTTGCCAGTAGCCTTATCCTTTGCAGATACGTTCAGAATGCCATTGGCATCGATGTCGAAGGTAACCTCTATCTGAGGCACTCCCCTAGGAGCAGGAGCGATTCCATCAAGATGGAATATTCCCAATTCCTTATTATCCTTTGCCATAGGACGCTCGCCCTGAAGCACGTGGATTTCAACAGAAGGCTGATTATCAGCCGCAGTGGAGAACACCTGAGACTTCCTGGTAGGAATCGTGGTATTGGACTCGATGAGCTTAGTCATCACACCTCCAAGAGTCTCGATCCCGAGAGACAGAGGAGTAACATCCAGCAGAAGCACGTCCTTCACGTCGCCTGCAAGCACGCCACCCTGGATTGATGCGCCGATGGCAACGACCTCGTCCGGGTTAACGCTCCTATTTGGTTCTTTGCCGAAAAAGCTCTTCACGATTTCCTGAATCTTAGGGATACGCGTAGAACCACCTACGAGCAGAACTTCATCGATGTCGGAAGGCTGCAGGCCTGCATCTTTGAGTGCCTTACGGCAAGGTTCAACCGTCTTCTGGAACAGGTTATCGCAAAGTTCCTCGAATTTGGCTCTAGTAAGAGTCTTCACAAGGTGCTTCGGAACTCCGTCAACCGGCATGATATAAGGCAGGTTGATCTCCGAAGATGTCTGGTTGGAAAGCTCAATCTTTGCTTTCTCGGCAGCTTCCTTAAGCCTCTGCAATGCCATTGGATCCTTCTTAAGATCCACCACGCCGCCATTGTCCTTTGCGAACTCGCTCGCAAGCCAGTCGATGACAACCTGATCGAAATCATCACCTCCCAGGTGAGTATCGCCATTTGTGGATTTAACTTCGAACACGCCGCCGCCTAGTTCAAGTATGGAAATATCGAAGGTACCACCGCCGAGGTCGTACACAGCGACTTTCATATCCTTGTTTTTTTTGTCAAGGCCATAAGCCAATGCTGCAGCAGTAGGCTCGTTGATGATTCTCTTGACATCCAAGCCTGCAATCTTACCTGCCTCCTTAGTAGCCTGACGCTGTGAGTCAGAAAAGTATGCTGGAACAGTGATGACGGCCTCGGTGACCGGCTGGCGCAGATAATCCTCGGCTGTCTTCTTCATTTTCTGAAGAATCATTGCCGAAATCTCCTGTGGAGAATAGAGTTTGTCATTTATCTTTACGCGAGGGGTGTTGTTGTCACCTCTCACTACCTCGTAAGGCACCCTCGCAATTTCCCTCTGTACCAAGTCATAAGTCTCCCCCATGAATCTTTTGATCGAGAATACGGTGTTCTTAGGATTTGTGATTGCCTGACGTTTTGCAGGGTTACCTATTTTTCTCTCTCCTCCATCTGTGAATGCAACGACGGACGGAGTAGTTCTCTCACCTTCGTTGTTAATTATGACGGTTGGCTGATTGCCTTCCATGACTGCAACGCACGAATTCGTGGTTCCAAGGTCAATTCCAATGATTTTTCCCATATTAATTTATCTCCTATTATTTGCTTTTGAATATTTTACCGTGCCTGATTTTCAGATGCGACGCTGGAGATAATAACGAATGTTGTGCCATTTATACGAATATGCCAAAATGGCAGGATATGAATATGCGATGTCCGGATGGCCTATTCATGCGACTCGAAGCGCTTTTGGGCAAGCACCTCATACTTAGTGCCTGGACGGCCATAATTAGCATAAGGGTATATGGATATGCCTCCGCGAGGGGTGAAGAAGCCTGTTACTTCAATATATTTAGGATCCATCAGCTTGACAAGATCCTTCATGATAGTGTTGACGCAGTCCTCATGGAAATCGCCGTGGTTACGGAAACTGAACAGATAGAGTTTCAAGCTCTTGCTTTCCACCATTCTGACATCAGGAATATAACTGATTCGTATTTCGGCGAAATCAGGCTGTCCGGTAATCGGACAGAGAGACGTGAACTCCGGGCAGTTGAACCTCACCCAATAGTCATTTCCTTTGTGCCTGTTCTCGAAAGTCTCGAGAACCTCGGGAGCATAATCCATTTTATATTCAGTCTTGTGGCCCAGCTCCTTCAGGCCTTCATTAGTCCTATCCATAATAATATATTATATGTCTTTAATTTTAAAAGGATTATAAGAGATGTTCTCGTCGAATGCATCCTCGCCCTCTACTGCCTTGATTTTTCTAACCACGATATTAGTGATAGGTAATATGACAATTTCATAAAGGACCTTGAAAGAGACTTGGCAGAGCATCATAACTGGCAGTTGACGTATTCCTGTACCCCAAAAGGCGATAGGCATGAACACTAACGAATCTAGGCACTCTCCAGCAATAGATGAAACGATTGCCCTCCATGAGAAGCCGCGGCCTTTCTGAGCCACTTTCATCCTGCTGAGGACAAAGGCATTAAGGGTAGAGCCTGCAAGAAATGCCAGTAGCGAGGCGAAAGTAACTCTAGGGGCCATATTGAACATATAGTCAAAGTGGGCTCCTCCATCCCAGAATGGAGCCGAAGGCAGCCAGACTACGATCTGACCAACGACCACGACGAAAAAGTTCATCGCGAAGGCAGTCCATATGACAAGACGTGCCTTGCGATACCCCCAAACCTCCGCAAAGCAATCGTTCAATATGTATGACACAGGGAAAATGATGACTGCGCCTGGCAGTGATATGTTTCCAATCGCAAATACTTTTGTAGCGAATAGGTTTGATGCTATGAGGCAGACCGTAAAAAGGACTGCCATCAATAAAAATACAATAGAAAATTTTTGTTTCATTATCTAGTTTTTTAAGAGGTTACCTAGTACTCTATGATGGGGCGCTGCCCCCTACTATCCCCCGCGGCTCACGGCCTTCTGGCATTCGCTTGGCTAATCGCCTCGCGGATGCCCGGCCTACGCCGGTCGCGTGACCGCGACTGCTGATGGGGCGCTGCCCCCCATAACTTTATTCTCCGGCAGCCTTGAGACGCTCGGCGTTCTCGGCGATGGTGAGATGATCAATGCACTCCTGGATGTCACCGTCCATGAAACATGGAAGGTTGTACATGGACCAGTTAATGCGATGATCTGTCACACGTCCCTGCGGATAATTATAAGTGCGAATCTTAGCCGAACGGTCGCCAGTGGAGACCATAGTTTTACGCTTAGCCCCAATTTCGTCAAGATATTTCTGGTGTTCCAGGTTATACAGACGAGATCGCAATTCCTCGAAAGCCCTCTCCTTATTCTTGATTTGCGAACGTTCCTCTTGGCACTGCACTACCAAGCCAGTAGGAATATGTGTCAGACGAACAGCCGAATATGTCGTATTCACCCCTTGTCCGCCAGGACCCGAAGAGCAAAACAAATCTAGACGAATATCATCCCACTTCAGATCCACATCGAACTCACCTGCTTCAGGGAAAACAGCCACGGAAGCAGCAGAAGTCTGAATTCGGCCTTGAGTCTCAGTCTGTGGCACCCTCTGAACGCGATGCACCCCAGATTCATATTTCATGACGCCATAGACTCCATCAGTCGAAGAAGACAACTTGAAGACAATGCTCTTGAATCCACCTGCTGTGCCAGGATTCTCGTCATTCACTTCCAGCTTCCATCCACGATTCTCCGCAAACTTGGAATACATACGGAACAAATCGCCCGCGAAAATAGCAGCCTCGTCACCACCCGTGCCTCCACGAATCTCGACGATTGCATTCTTGCTGTCGTCAGGATCGGCAGGGAGCAGCAGTATCTTTATCTGCTCTTCCATCTCAGGAAGCTTTGGCTCGATCTCGGCGAGCTCTTCTTTTGCCATATTCCTTAAATCCTCATCCTTCTCGTTCGCTAATATATTCTTTGCCTCACTAAGTTCATCTACCTGTTTCTTATAATCTAAGCCAGCCTGGACGATAGGCTCAAGCTCCTTATAGTCCTTGCTGAGCTGGACGAATTTCTTCATATCCGATGTCACGGATGGGTCGGACAGCTGATTCTGAAGAGAAAGGTATTTATCCCGTAAAGCCAGGATTTTTTCTATTAATGTATTTTCTGCCATAAATTATGGTAGCTCCTTTTAGTTATTTAATATTCTTTACATAGCAGCGGCGCCGCATGTAAATTTCGTTGTTGTACTCGTGCCACACATTCACGGCACTGTTCGTCTCAATCTGGGGATTAGTGATCGACCACTTGGCCCCCACATTCAAATATTTTTGCGCCATGGAGCAATGATAGATTGAAGATATTCCTTTATTCTGCCATCCTGGCACCGCCCCATTAATCATAAGGTCAAGAGTCTTGTAGTCCCGCATTCCTCTCAAAAGATGAATCCAGCCGAAAGGGAAAAGTTTTCCTTTGCACTTCTGTAGAGACTCCGACATTGATGGGAAAGCAATCCCGAAAGCTACAAGCGCATTGTCCTCATCCAGCACGATTGAACTAATCTTGTCAGAGACGAACTTCATCATGGACTTTCTCTCCTCTTCTATCTCCTCGTCGGTGAACGGTATGAAGTTGTACACGGCAGAAGCAAAGCTTTCGTTGTAGACTTTGAAGAAGTGATCCACCAGCTTCTTGTCTCTTTTCAGCTTGGAAATCTTCCCCTCATGCAAGTTGTAGCGCTGCTTTAACAACCCCGCTATCCTCTTCATCTTGTCCTGAACCCCCTGATCTGCAGGCAGCTTATACTGAAGCCAGTCGCACTCTTTGACGAAGCCAAGCTTAGTCACCAAGTCATTGTAATAAGGATAGTTGTAGAGGCAATTAAATGGCGGGACGTTCTCGAAACCTTCCACAAGCATTCCCTGCTTGCCAAGCGTATTGTAGTATAGAGGGCCATGAATCTCGGTCATCCCATTCTCTTTCGCCCAAGCCTCAGCAGTGCCTATCAGCAGTTTAGCCACCTCCAAGTCATCGATGAGGTCGAACCAGCCAAATCTTGCCCTCTTCTTATTGTACAGCTCGTTGTAGCGAGGATTGATCATTCCACAGATTCGTCCCACGACATTCTTTCCCTCCTTTACCAGCCACATCTTTCTCTTGCAGTAAGACAGGGTTGATGTCTTCGTAAGCGAGAAAACCTGATCTGCATGCAACGCCGGAACATACTGAGGGCATCCCTTATATAGTTTATCAGGGAATTTGATGAACTCCATCAATTCCTTTTTTGTTTGTACTTCGACTAACTTGTATTCCGACATCAGTTTCGCTGACAATTATCCTTAATTACAACCGAATTGCAAATTTAATCATTTGTTGAATTCTGACAAAGTGTTTCAGACGCTTACACGGGTTAATGCAAGATATTTATAAATCTTAATAAATTATTATTGTTTTATATTAATAAAATAATATATTTGCAATAACTAATAAACCTAATGCCATGATTGATTGGTGGAATTCATTAGACCTTTTCATGAAGATAATGTGGGCTATAACCATAGCCGCATCTTTGATCTTTGTTATTCAGACTATCCTAACTTTCATCGGAGCAGGAGGCTCAAATTTCGACACAGATGCCAGCGAGCTGGATTTTGGCGGGATGGATGCCTCCGGAGCTGATGCGAGCGGTGCATTCGATGCCGACCCTAGCATGAACCTCCTGACATTCAGAAATTTCATAAATTTCTGCCTAGGTTTTGGCTGGGCCTCGGTGCTACTGCATGACAAGATCTCATCGACCAGCATATTGCTGATCATTGCGCTCATGATTGGCGTTGCTTTAGTCGCTGCAGTCATGATGCTTTTCAAATGGCTGAGCGGAATGCAGCAAGCCGGCAACATCAATGTTTACAGAAGTGCAGTCGGCTGCAATGGTATTGCCTATCTGCCAATACCTGCCGAAAGGAAAGGCCTCGGCAAAGTGCAAATATCAATCAATAATGCCATAAGGGAATTTGACGCCGTCACCGATGGAGACGCCATACCTACCGGAGCTTCAATCAAAGTGGCGGAAGTCATTAATGGACAAACGCTATTAGTGGAAACCACAGCCCCAGAAATAATTTAAATGAATATATCATATTAATTCTTAAAATTCAGAATATGGAACTTTATCTTATCCTGATAATAGTCTTCGTGCTTTTCGTCACGCTGACTGCTATCCTAAGGCGCTACAAGCGCTGCCCTTCAGACAAGATCCTCGTCATCTATGGTAAGACTGGCAAGAGCAAGAGTGGTGCTGTATCTTCTGCGAAGTGCATACATGGCGGAGCCGCATTCATCTGGCCTGTATTCCAAAGCTATGACTTCCTGGACCTCAAACCTATCTCAATTGAGTGCAACCTGACAAATGCGCTTTCAAAGCAGAATATCCGAGTGGACGTTCCTTGCCGCTTCACGGTAGGTATCTCTACTGATCCGGACACTATGACAAACGCAGCAGAAAGACTTCTTGGGCTACGAACAGAAAATATTCAGAACATAGCTACCGACATCCTCTTTGGCCAGCTCCGTCTGGTCATAGCCACAATGGACATAGAGGAAATCAACTCCGACCGTGACAAGTTCCTCGCAAACGTGAGCGCTAACGTGGAGGCAGAGCTTCGTAAAATCGGACTTAAGCTCATAAACGTTAACGTTACCGATATACGCGATGAGTCTGGCTACATAGAAGCCCTAGGAAAAGAAGCCGCTGCAAAGGCGATAAACGATGCCAAGAAGAGCGTAGCAGAGCAGAATCGCTACGGAGAAATCGGGAAGGCTGAGGCGGACAGGGACAAAGACATCAGGATTGCCGAGACCACCAGAGACACCAGAATCAAAACTGCAGAGGCAAATGCCCTGGCCGTCGAGGGAGAAAACAATTCCAAAATCGCCATCGCTAATTCAGACGCTAATCGTCGCGAGAAAGAGGCCGAGGCATCAAGAATCGCAGTCGCCGCAGAGAAAGTTCAGGCGGCAAAAGCCTTGCAGGAGGCTTACCAGAGCGAGCGCGACGCAGAGCTGGCTCGCGCAGAAAGGGAGAAGGCTACTCAGCAGGCCAATACCATCGTTCCTGCAGAGATTGATAAGGAAAGACAGATAATCGAGGCCGAGGCTGAGGCTGAAAAGCTTCGCAGGACTGCGAAAGGCGAAGCAGACGCAATATTCGCGAAAATGGATGCTCAGGCTCGCGGTACACTGGAGATTCTCTCCAAGCAGGCCGAAGGATTCAATGAAATGGTCAAGGCTGCTGCCGGAGATCCTCAGAAAGCCGTCCTCATGCTCATTGCAGACAAGCTGCCAGAACTCGTGAAGACACAAGTTGAAGCTGTCAAAGGCATAAAGATCGACAAGGTTACAGTTTGGGACAGCAATGCCTCCAAGGATGGCAAGACATCCACCGCCAACTTCATTTCCGGGCTTATGGGCTCCGTTCCCCCACTTCAAGATTTGTTCAAGATGGCAGGAATGAACCTCCCTGACTATCTGAAAGGAAAAGAATATGCTTCAGAGCAAAAACCCGAAGATCTCAAGGAAGAGCCAGAGAACGAAAAGGAGGTGAAATGATCATGCCGATAATCGTGAACATCGACGTGATGCTTGCCAAAAGGAAGATGACTTCTCAAGAGCTCGCAGAAAAAATTGGGATATCCCCTGTCAATCTATCCATTCTTAAGACTGGGAAAGCGAAAGGAATCCGCTTCATGACGCTTGATCACATTTGCCGGGCCCTTGACTGTAAACCAGGCGACATACTTGAATATGAAGAAGAGACCCCTTGATTCCGAATATTCCAACAACTGAAAAAGAGCGGCTGCCATTCAAAGGAGACCGCTCTTTAACATATTCTGTGAATATTATTTATTCGGTGCTTTTGCCAGGCCTCTGAACAACCTCGATGAAGTTGCCAGAGTCGAGCAGAGCCTTCGCTGCAGCCTTGATGCTCTCTTTGGAGAGAGCGGAAACAGCCTCCTCAGACTCTTTGTCATTGTCATTGCCGAATCTCAGGTAATCCTCGATGTTGCCTCTCCAATAGCCGTTATTGATTCTCCGTTCAGGAAGGTTCTTCTTGAAGTTCTCTACAGTCTTCTGGAACTGCTCATCGGTAGGACCTTCCTCTGCAAGTTTCCTTAAGCCGTCTTTTGCAAGCTCAATGAGCCTGTCCGCTTTCTCTGGCTTAGAATTGAATACGACCTGCAAATAATAGTTGCCCTCAGGAAGCCGACTGGCATCTGCGTAAGACTGAGCTCCGTAAGTACCGCCTTCTTCCTCACGCATCGTATCTGTGTAAATCTGATCGAGAATGTAAGAGACAGCGCTTAGCATGGTTTCATCCTTGACAGTATAAGGCATATAGCGCGAATAGAGCTGCAATACGGTAGTCATAGGTGTCTCCATATCCTGGCTGTACGCATTCTCCACTTGTCCTTTAGCAAACACGGTGGCATTCTTCTTATCCCATTTTAGGGCTTTGTTGCCCTTTGGAAGAGAGCCAATGTATTTCTCAACAAGAGGCTTAAGAGTATCCAGCTGCACATCTCCGACAACAACCATCGTTGCACCTGCGGCATCGGCGAATAGTTTTCTGTAATTTCTCTCAATAGCCTCAAGGTTCATCTTGCCAAGCTTATCCTTTGAAAGTACGGTCATCCTAGGGCTGTTTCCATAGAGAGTGCTTATGGCATTCTTCTGGAATACATAATTAGGGTTCTTCTCCATATTATCTATGAAACTTTCAAGCTGCCCCTTGACAGTATTGAAGTCATCCTGAGTAAAGCGTGGCTCGGTATATTTAAGATAGAGGAGCTGTAGAGCCGTCTCAAAATCCTTCACCGATGAAGATCCGCTGATTCCATTCGTCAGCTTGCTGATATAAGGATTGACGCTCACGACCTTGCCGGAAAGCATCTTAGTAAGCTTGTTCCCGTCATATTTGGAAACGCCAGCTATTTGGTTGAAAGATGACATGAAGCTACCATCGAACGAAGGGACATCTTCATCCGGAATCAGGCTCTCACCACCATCTTTATAGATGTTGAAAAGAATCTGGTCTTTTTTATATTCAGTAGGAAGGACCACGACCTTCACGCCATTGCCAAGAGTCCATTCAGTTGCGCCATAGATGGTCTTGGACGTTTTCTTCACGGAAGAGCCTTTTAGAGATGAAGCGTCTATCAGAGGCTCATTGGAGACTTCTTCCGCATTAGCCTGTATGTCAGATTCCTCTACCTTTGCGATAGCACCTAGAATTTGCTCTTTGGTAGGCGTAGCAACCCCGTCTTTCTCAGGACCGCTGTAAATGATTACCTCGTTCCCCTTGAAATCCATCTGCTTTATGACCTGATTCAGAACCTGAGCATTGATGTTGGCAAGTATGCTCTTCGCAAACTCATATTCCTTGTCAGGCTCCATGTAGGCTTTGCTGTCGAAGAAGTTTTTCACGAGAGGTGCTATGAACTCCGAATTCTTTCGAGTGTCTGCCTGGTTCTTGGCTCTTTCGTAAGCAGAGAGGATATTATCCTTTGCCCTGACAACTTCTGCTTCATTCAAGCCATATCTCTTCAATTTTTCAATTTCGGAATAGAAGGCTTCAAAACCACCCAGGATGTTGTTCTCCCTGAGCGTCACGGAGCCGAACATAGCTTCCATCGCTTCGTTCATTTTGCCGATTCCGAAGCCAGCTCCGAGATAAGGAGCATCTGGCTTAGAAGTAATGTCTTTGAAACGCTCGTCCATCACGTTGCCAACGATATTCTTGATGAGGTCAGTCATCATGCCTATGGCAGTACTGTTGTATTCCTCAGGATCAGCATCGCTCTCCCAATATAGCTCAATTGAAGGAGCCGTCGTTTCAGGATCTGTGATGATTCCGACCCTAGGCTCCGAGAAAGGAGTAAGTGTAATTTTATCCTTTGCCTTAGGATTCTCAGCCTTTGGGATGTCAGAGAATACTCTCTTAAGAGCCGCCTCTGTATAATCGACATCAATGTCACCTACGACGATGACTGCCTGCATATCAGGACGATACCATGTACGATAGAAGTTCACGAGGCTTTCCGGCTTGAAGCTTTCAAGATTCTCTTGGCTGCCAATTAGGGTGCAAGTGGCATATTTAGAGTCACCATAAAGGTAAGGCAGGCTCTTTTCTAAAGTTCTCCAAGCTGCGTTTCTGCGAGACCTTTTTTCCTCGATGATCACAGGACGCTCTTTGTCGATTTCCTCAGGATCATTCGTCACGAAATGAGAATAATCGTGAAGGATAAGTAAGCAAGTGTCAACGACCGTCTGTCTCACCAGAGGAATGTTGTTCAGCATATACTGAGTCTGATCTATCCCAGTTGCGGCATTCACGTTGCCTCCGAAAGAAGCACCGATGCTCTGAAGCCAGTTCAATATACCCTTTCCTGGGAAATTCTTGGTGCCATTGAAGCACATGTGTTCAAGAAAATGAGCCAGACCGTCCTGGTCAGGAGTCTCTTGGATAGCGCCTACATTGGTAGCAAGATAGAACTCAGCCCTTTGAGCAGGCTTGTCATTATGTCTTATGTAATATGTCAGGCCATTGTCAAGCTTTCCAACGCGGACCGCCGGGTCGTTTGGCAATTGCGGGGCCTCTTGTGCGCCTGCTACTAATGAAGCAGCAGCTAACGCAAATGCAGATAATAGTATTAAGATTTTTTTCATATTAAAATAATAAAAGTTTTAAATCTCTTTAATGAACCTTGCTATTGAATTGAAGAAGTCAGCCCTATAGAAATACAGAGGGTCAGACTGGTATTTGTTTTCGATGAAACCATATCCGTGTCCGCCTTCAGGGAAGGCATGCATCTCGCAGCGCACCTTGTTATTCACGAGCGCTCTGTAGTAACGAAGCTCATTCTCGGGAGGCACGCTACCGTCATTTGAACTGAACACGATTAATGTAGGAGGAGTGTCAGGCGTCACTTGTTTATCCAATGAATATCTCTCTAGCAGCTTCTTGTATGTTTCTTTCCTGCCATCCCAGTCAGATAAAGACGATGCCGTAGTGTCGGACGAAGCTTTTCTCGAATTCCATTTGTTTGGACTCCCAAGTAAGTTCCGGAATGAGCTCTCATGAGCCACTCCCTTTTCCGAGGATATCACAGGATACACCAGAATCGAGAAATCCGGCCTAGTGATAGGATCCACATACAGAGTTGAAGCAGTCGCGGCAAGATGCCCTCCGGCAGAGAAGCCCATGATGCCTATTTCGTTCATGCCCCACTGCTTCGCATAGTGGCGGCAGTAGCGGAATGTGTTCTGCACGTCTCTCAGCGGCACGTTCCAATGGCCGTTTGGCAAACGGTAATTCAGAACTGCCGCACTTACTCCTTGGTCATTAAGCCACTTTGCCGCCATTTTCCCATCTGTGATACCAGCTGTGATGGAATAGCTTCCACCAGGAGTTATGATTACCATCTTGCCATTAGGATGCTTAGCGAAATATAGATCGAAACGGACGCTATCTCCAGTAAAGGAATGATACTCATTCTTTGGATTGATTTCTTCCGGCTTATCGAAGCCATTAGGCTCGCCAGGGCCTAGGGTGATTCCAAAGATGCCTTCATCGACATTCTGTCCCTTAGGATAAAGCAATATGGTACTGTCTGGATCATAGGAAAATACCTGCTTCTTTGCATCCTGAGCAGCCAGGAATTCCTTGGTATTGTCTGTCAGTCTTAGTTTCAGCCAATTTTCAAGCGCCGCCGAGAATTCTGGCCGGCAAGAGCCTAGATTGTCTTTGAACTTATTCGAATCCAAGCCTATCTCTGGAGTCGTAAAGCCCCAGCCGTGGCCTCCGAAAGGATAAATTTGCAATTCAGAATGGATCCTCATTTGGACAAGCGAACTGTAAAATTTCAATGAATTCTCGACAGGAACCGTCTTATCGTCTGTGCTCACGGCAATAAATGTCGGAGGCGTGTCCTGGGTAACATTCAGGTAAGTAGAATACTTCGTGACAAGTTCCTGAGATTGCTCCCGGTAATCGTACCATTCATCAAATGTGAGCTTGTCTCTATCCACCATATACGGCGGTTCGCCTATAAGGTTATCTTTAGTTCCCTTGTGAGTCACGTTCTCGCTAAAAGAGATGACGGGGTATATCAGGATAGAGAAATCCGGCTTAGTGACGGCATCCACGTACATAGTAGTGACAGTGCTCGCAAGATGCCCGCCAGCTGAGAATCCGATGACGCCGATCTGGCTCACGCCCCATTCTTTAGCATGGAACCTGCAATAACGAATAGCATTCTGTACGTCTTGAAGCGGAACTTTCCAATGACCGTTAGGCAGGCGATATTTCACCACTGCACAAGCTATTCCCCTGTCGTTCATCCACTTAGCGACATAGACACCTTCATTCCATGTAGACAGATTATAATAACCACCACCGGGACACGAGATGACCATAAGTCCGTTCGGATTCTTTGGAAGATATATGTCAATCCTTGCGCTATCAGACACGTCTGTCAAGAACCCCCATTTCTCGGCCTTTTCGGGAGTAGTTACGCCATTAGACTCAAGTGGGCCCTCTGTGACGTCTATTTCATCTTCTTCGATTCCCTGATCAACGTTCTGCCCCTCAGGATAAAGATAAATTGTCTTCGTTGGATTATAATCTATAGCTATTTGAGAATTGGCTTTCAATTTTTCTTCTACTGAAGCAGCCTTCCTGTCAGGATGAACATAAACCTGAGTTCCATCTAGAATGCGAAGACCTGACTTTGATTTTTTTTGAGCCGTCAGATCATGCCCAGAAATGAAGCTAAGACCCAGGGCAAGAATCGCCAGAGATTTAAATGCAGTATCTCTCATACAGCTTAAAATTTACTTGATTAGCAGCATAAAATGGAGCTATTTCGCACAAATATATCCAAAAAATCTTTCAAAAAGAATAAGATTTCAAGATTTTTAGAATAAAAATGTAAAGATTATTTAATGAATATATTAAATTTGCAACATAAGAATTGCTTATGATAGAGGATTTCAGACTCAGAGTTTTCAAGACCGTCGCAACAAGAGGGAGCTTCACCCTAGCTGCTAAAGAACTAGGAATATCCCAGCCTGCCGTAAGCCAGAACATCGCAGAGCTTGAGAAAAGCCTTGGCTGCGAGATCTTCATGAGAAATCGCAGCGCCGTAACCCTCACTGCTTCAGGGAAAAGTTTCCTTGAATATGCCGACAAGATTCTTTACTGGTACCATGCAGCAAGTAATTTGTTCAGTGCAGGAAGCCAACTGAAGAAAACGAGGCTCCGAATCTGTGCCGATACATTCATTGCAGAGGCCTTGTTACCGAAGGTAGTGAACGCTATCTCGGCAGTATCGCCAAATGTCATATTCGATATATTCAATGATAGCGATAAAGAATACGACGTCAGACTCTCGTTCCATGATGCTTCCAAGCCTCTCTCCTTGATGCAGAGCCGACTTGCAGTGACTACGATAAACGCCTCTGCGATGACATCTAATGAGAGATTTTCGCATGCTGAGAGCCTCTTTCAGATTCCTGACGAAGTTTCATTCGCAGTCTGGTCTGGATATTCAGAGAATCTCTCCCCGGACATTGCATCAAAAGCGAAAATATATTCAGACAGTCCTTCGCTCATCTGCGAGAAAGTGTCATCATCTCCTCTGACGATAGGGATTCTGCCAGAGATGGCCGCCAGTGAAAAACTGATGAGGCTTCCTATTATTTTTGATGCCATGAAAATAGATATTCTCCTTGAAACTTCAGAAACCCTAACAGACGATGTTTTAATAGGGCTGATAAAAAAATCTTTATAAGGCATAAAAATATATATTTCTGTTTTTTTTACTTTTTTACATTTATTTAGCCAATATTTGCAAGGTTTTCAGAAAATAGGATTTAAGTAAAATGAAAACTTACTATTGCAAATTTAAGAAACTATGAACGTAACAAACGGGTGGTGTGCAGCCATCCTTATTTTTGCTCTGGGAACATGCCAGAGCATTAATCTTTCCGCGCAGCAATTCACCGTGAGCGGGCATATCACGGATAAAGCATCTGGAGAGACGTTAATCGGAGCAGGAGCAGCCTGCGGACAGACCGGAGCGGTGACAAATGAGTACGGATTCTACACATTGACTCTTAAAAGCGGCATTGGCATAAGCATAACGTATTCTTATGTTGGCTATGATGAGCAGACAGTGGTGATAAACCTACGGCAAGACACGACAATAAACGTAGCTCTCACCGCAAATTCCAAAATCACCGAGGCCGTAGTGTCAGCTAAGAAGGAGTCTGGAATACAGGCGACGAAAATGAGCGCAATAGAAATTCCCATTAATATAGTGAAAGCAACTCCTACGCTTTTCGGCGAGGCAGACGTACTGAAAACAATCCAGCTGATGCCTGGGGTACAGGCTGGAAAC
The DNA here is from genome assembly GCA_028724885.1 of Bacteroidales bacterium. Lineage (GTDB taxonomy): Bacteria > Bacteroidota > Bacteroidia > Bacteroidales > UBA932 > Cryptobacteroides. The sequence goes on from JAQYTJ010000013.1 coordinate 97,988, forward strand.
GAAGGGTTCTCGGGAATATACGTCCGTGGAGGAGGTCCGGATGAGAACCTGTTGCTTCTGGACGGCATCTCGATGTACAATGCCGAACACATGCTAGGCCTATTCTCCATCTTCCAGCCTGAGGCAGTGAAGAAGGTCACTCTGTACAAAGGCTCGTTTCCGGCACGTTACGGCGGAAGGATTTCCTCCATAATCGACATTAGGACGAACGATGGAAACATGGAAGAGACACATGGCACGATCGGGGTCGGGGTGATAAGTGACAAATTCCACCTGGAAGGGCCTATTTTCAAGGGCAAGACATCTTATTCAATCAGTGCCAGGGGGATGCACACGATTCTTTTCGACCCGCTGATACGCCTTGCAAGCAAGTCGTTTTCCGCTGAAGGGGGCACTGTCTATGGCAATTACTTTTTTTATGACCTAGATGGGAAGATATCTCACCGATTCAACAACTCGGACCGGCTATTCTTCAACACATACTATGGCCGTGATGCCCTCCTGGCAAAAGAAGTCGAAGACGACACCGATAGCTACGGCTCTTCGTGGAATGACAAATCTTTCATTCGCTGGGGCAATGCCCTTGCATCTTTAAGGTGGAACCACATATTCAATGGCAGGCTGTTTTCCAACGCTTCGATTGCCCTGACAAACTATAGGATGCACATGGGTTATGACAGCAAGACCACCGATGCCTACAGTGATGGCACTAAGTCCAAATCAAATTACGAGTTCGACTACAATTCAGGGATGCGGGACATTACGGCCATGATGGATTTCGACTACACTCCGAGTCCTCGCCATTCTATTAAGTTCGGCGGGCAATATATCTATCACACGTTCATTCCTGAAACGTATTCCACGAAAGAATCTGAAAAAGCTAACGGGCATGCCGTCACCGACACGTCGTACAGCAACCATTCCGAGAGCCTTCACGGGCATGAGATATCCGCATACATAGAAGACGACTTCACCATCGGGCGGTGGCTGGACCTCAACCCGGGCATTCATTTCGCTGTGTTCAATACTCAGGGCAAGTTCTACATGTCTCCAGAGCCAAGAATATCGGCAAAGGTGAATTTCGGAAAAGGACTCAGCACGAAAGCATCATATTCAAGGATGGCGCAGTACGTTCATCTGCTGTCTTCTTCCATGATCACCCTACCCCTGGACCTCTGGGTGCCAATCACGAAAGAGATTAAGCCTGTGACATCGAACCAATATTCATTGGGACTGTATTACGACAATATTCCAGGCTGGGAATTCTCCATCGAAGGGTACTGGAAAGAGATGGAAAATATTCTGGAATACAAGGACGGCGTTTCTTTCGTCGGCTCTTCGCAGGGATGGCAAGATTTGGTGGTTATGGGCAAAGGACGCGCCTATGGAGTGGAATTTTTCTTACAGAAGACAATGGGAAATACGACCGGGTGGATAGGTTACACGCTAGCGAAGAGCGAAAGACGCTTTCCTGGCGGGGAAATCAATTTCGGGAATTGGTTCCCTTACAGATACGACCGCAGGCACAATGTCTCGATTGTCGTCAATCACAGGTTCTCTAAAAGAGTAGACATGAGCGCCACATGGGTTTATGCCACGGGCGGAACAACTACGATTCCAGAAAGAACCATGACCGTGGAGGGACCTGACGGAACGATTCATCAGGTTAATTACGCTCCTTATAGAAACAATTACCGTCTGCCTGCAAGCCACAGGCTGAACGTGAGCGTAAACATACACAAACAGAAGAAGCGTGGCGAAAGAACCTGGAGTTTCGGCCTCTACAATGCCTACAACAGGATGAATCCGAATTTCGTCTTCGTCAAGCAAGACGACAGCTACAATTCAGGCGAGACCTACATCCGAAGGATGAAGCTGAAATCTATAACCATCCTTCCTATAATCCCGTCGATAAGTTATGCTTTTAATTTCTAAGGCCATGAAAATAAACGACATATTCATTTATTCGCTTTTGCTTGTCTCTCTGGCATCCTGCCAAAAAGACATTCCGTACGATTTCGATGCTGCCGAAAACAAGGTGGTAATGAATGCGCAGATACACACAAACGAGGATATTCATGCAGTGTATCTTTCCATCAGCACGTCGCTGTCCATCCAAAAAATAAAGTCTGGAAGCGTAACTTGCTACATCAATGGCAACATGGCAGCAGAAGCGCAGCTTGACACCTCAAAAGATGATGACGATTTCATCCGAGACGAGGCTCTCTACGGTTACAATGCCGTGGGTTCCGCCCCAAGCAGGACAAGGCAGACGAGATTCGTGTTCAAGGCCAACTTCAAGCCCGGGGATAAAGTCAGGCTGGAATGCACTGCAAACGGCGGGGAATATTCAGCATATTCCGAAGTGATTGTTCCGCAGCCGCCATTATTCCAAGCAGTTGACACGAGCCGCTACTACAACTCCGACGAGAACAGCAATTCTTTCAATCGCTGGGTGTACAGGATCCGGATAAAAGGCAATGACATCGCGGGAGAAAGAAACTATTTCAGGCTGACAAGCGAATACGACAAGACATTGCACGTGGAATATATGGACGGTGAGGATGAGCCGGAAGACGATGAATCCTACGAGGAGGGGCCGCTTCACATAGACAGAGGCAAAGATCCCATTCTGTTAGATGGGGCCACCGAAACCGACATGGACATTTCGGGGGCATCAGAGAATTATTACAATGCATTCTCCGATTACCTGTTCAGAGATGGAACTTACGATTTCACGTACCAGGTGCGAGAATCCGCATTCCTGAGTGGCAGCGAATACGACACCGCTTCAAAGAGGGTAGATCTTACCGCCAGAGTCTACCCTATCTTATGGGGAATCACTGAGGCTGAATACAACTTTCTGAAAGCCCTGAGCTTGTACATCTACAATGGGGACGACATCACGTTCACAGGTCCTATCTCAATTCCGACTAATGTAGAAGGCGGACTAGGAGTTGTGAGCATAGCCACGCCATCCAGAGACACAGTCGTTTTCAACCGCACGCTGTACAAGAACCCGAATCTCTAGCAGAAAAGTTCGTGACTCCGGATTCAGTGGCGTGGGATGTCAAATACATCCAGGTCATTGGCCGCATACGACTCTGGAAATATGCTCCTGCACTCGCTCTGAAATAGCGCGATGTCCCTGATTCTGGAAGAGTAATGGCCGATGACAAGTTTACCCACTCCTGCCTCCAGTGCGCATTGTGCAGCCTGGAGCGTGGTGGAATGATATCTTTTGGCCGCCTGGTCGGCATATTCGTTGGTATAGGTAGCCTCATGATACAGAAGATCCACGTCTCTCACCCACTCAGCCTCCTTCGGGAATGGAGCAGTGTCGGAGCAATAGGCAAAGGAGCGAGGCTCGAATGGCTTGTAGCCTAATTCTGCGAAAGGCAGCGTTTCTGAGCCGCCGTCAGCATATTCACGAATCACGTCTTCTCCCCTCTTCACCGTCCCTATCTCGGCAAGCGAAAGCCTATACTCCTCAATTTTCTCCTTCCTGACGTTCATCATCGGTTCCTTCTCTCTGAATATGTAGCCGTAAGTTTCTATCCTGTGATTCAGAGGGAAGGCCAGGATTTCAATGGACTTCGTGGAATATATCACCTCCGGCTCCTTAATATTCAAAGGATTGAACTTTATCACAAAGAAACTATCATCCCAGAAATATGATTTATAGAATTTCAGGATCGGCCCCAGATTCGATGGGCCGTATATATTCACAGGAGCAGTCCTCCCCTGCATTCCAAGAGTAGAGAGAAAGCCGAAGATTCCGAAAATATGATCCCCATGTATGTGAGAAACGAATATGGAATCTATCTTCATCGGAGATATGCCAGCCTCCTGAAGACGTGTCTGCACGCCTTCTCCGCAGTCAATTAAAAAGAAGCGCCCATGTACGCAAAGTACCTGGGCGCTCTGAAATCTTCCTGGAGCCGGCTTGGCCGAGGCCGAGCCTAGCACCGTCAAAGTGAAATTCATATATTATTATTCACTTTTCTCAAGCTTGTCTTTGAGGGCAGCAAGCTCGCTGATGTCTCCGAGAGTCGTCTTCTCAACATTGGCGTTGATCTTCTTAACGGCCTTCTTCGTGTTCTCAGCCTCACTAGCCACCTTTTCAGCAGCAGCCTCAGAATATGTTCTTACGTGAGAGAGCAGGATTCGGCGTGTGCTTCTGCGAAGTTCAACCACCTTGAATGGAAGGGTCTCACCAGCGGTTGCAGGCTTGCCGTCTTCCTTTATGAGGTCGCGAGTGAATGCGAATCCCTCGTCATCACCTTCCAGCTTGATGTTAGCGCCCTTATCTGTCATAGAAGTGATCGTACCCTCTACGGTAGAGCCGACAGGATATTTCTCCTCAATTGCGTCCCAAGGGTTAGGAGTAAGCTGCTTATGACCCAAGCTGAGCTTGTGATTCGCCTCATCGAAGTCAAGGATCACGACATCAATCTCATCTCCAGTAGAAACGATTTCTGAAGGATGCTTGATCTTGCTCCAAGACAAATCGCTGATATGGATGAGTCCTTCTACTCCGTCCTCAGGCTCCGCAAACACGCCAAAGTTCGTAATGTTGCGAACGATTGCCTTGTGAACTGAACCGATAGGATATTTCTCGCGAATATTCTCCCACGGATTGGCAGTGAGCTGCTTGAGACCGAGAGACATCTTCCTGTTCTCGCGATCAATTGATAGAATCTGAGCCTCAACCTCATCGCCTACCTTAACAAACTCCTGAGCACTGTGAAGCCTAGGAGACCAGCTCATCTCGGAAACGTGGATGAGTCCTTCTACGCCTGGCTTAATCTCAACGAATGCACCATAGTCCTGAATGAGGACGACTTTACCCTTAACGACATCGCCAACCTTAAGGTTAGGATCCAAGCTGTCCCAAGGATGCGGAGTGAGCTGCTTGTATCCGAGAGCGATTCTCTTCTGCTGAGAATCGAACTCCTTAACGACGACTTTAATCTTCTGGTCAAGCTGCACGACTTCCTCTGGATTTTCGATCCTGCCCCAGGAAAGATCGGTGATGTGAATGAGACCGTCAACTCCGCCGAGGTCTACGAACACGCCATAATTAGTGATGTTCTTAACTGTACCCTCAAGAATCTGGCCTTTTTCCAGCTTGGACATAAGCTCCGCTTTCTGTTTCTCTTGCTCAGCCTCAAGCAGAGCCTTATGAGAAACTACTACGTTCCTGAACTCCTGATTGATCTTCACGATCTTGAAGTCCATCGTCTGATTAACGAACGCATCGTAATCGCGAATAGGCTTGATGTCAATCTGCGAACCAGGCAGGAATGCCTCAATTCCAAATACGTCTACGATCATGCCACCCTTCGTGCGAGTCTTGACAAAGCCTTTAACGACTTCGTTATTGTCGTACGCTTCGTTAACCCTCTCCCAAGATTTGAGAGCACGCGCCTTCTTATGAGAAAGGATGAGCTGCCCCTTCTTGTCCTCTGCGGACTCGACAAGCACCTCAACCTTGTCCCCGACCTTCAGATCAGGATTGTAACGGAATTCAGGAGCTTGGATCACGCCCTCGCTCTTGTATCCTATGTTGACGATCACTTCCCTCTTGTTGATTGATGTAACCGTTCCTTCAACGACCTCATTCTCAACTACGTTAGAGAGAGTCTGATCGTAAGCTTCTTCAATTTTCTCTTTGCTTTCGCCGCCATAAATATTGTCCTCGTTCTCGAAAGAATCCCAATCGAAATTCTCAGGAGCGACTGAAGCGTTGAGTTGTTGTTTTTTAACTTCTTCTGCCATAAATTCTAGGAAAAAATAAGTTGTTTAACATTATGTCTTGATGCCCTACCGCACTACGCTGCCGCGCGCCGGTCAAAAGGCTTGCAAAAGTAGAGAAAAATTATTGAACTTCAAACTCTAGGGAGAAAAATCAGAACATTTTCTTTTTCTTGAAAATGTATATTACGAAAACTACCAGAATTAGCATGAATATCACTATGCCAAGCCAAGCGAAATGCCATCTCTCGAACGGCAAATACACATTCATGCCATAGAAACTGGCCACGAGAGTTGGCGGCATCAGCAGGACAGACACCATGGTGAATATTTTCATGATATTGTTCTGATCCAAGTTTATGAGACCTACCACGGTGTCTTGCAGATACTCTAGCCTCTCGAAACTGAAATTCGTATGGTTGATCAGGGATGTAATGTCCTGCAGGAGAACGCCGAACCTCCTGTTCAGGGCATCAGGACATTTCTCGCTTTTCAGCAGGTTAGTAATCAGCCTCTGCTTATCGACTATGTTCTCGCGCACGATCATCGTGTTTTCCTGCAACTGGTTAATGTCCAGGAGGAACTCCTCATTGATGTCTTCTCTCTGGTTGATGCGCTTGCTGAACTGTGAAATTTCCTTGGTCATCAGCTCTATCATGTCCGCATCAAGATCGATTCGCTGATCCATGATGCTGGCAAAGACAGAGTAGCCGCTCACATAACCTTGCGGCATAGCCATAATTCTTCTTTGAAGCTCCGTGAAGCTACGCAGAGGCACGTCTCTTAGCGTTGTCATGCAGTTATCCACGAAAGTGAATGACACGGCCTCCATAGTGTAGTCTTCCGGCCCAGGCATAAGGAAGTTGGTGTTGGCGAATATTGCCCTCTCGTTCTCGGAGAAACGGGAAGAGCTCTCGATTTCCTCTGCTTGAGCCCTGCTCTGAATGATTATTCCCAAGAAATCATCAACAGAATGCTTTTCCTCACTGGTAGGGGCGAGGATGTCTATCCAAAGGACATCTTTAGTCGTAAGTTTGGAAAGCTCCGTTTCTGACTGTGACATCAGCAGCTTGCCGCCAAGTCTGTAGAATATTGTTATCATACTCTTCCAGGTTTATCCCGACCATCGAGTCGGAGGGTTCTACATCAATGACGCTGACATTACGGAGAAGTCAGTCAGCAAAAGTAGGAATATTTTTTTAAAATACCCCCTACTGACAATTTTTTTCAATGATTATTATATAGAATATTCCTAATGCAGCATGCTGACTCCAATTCCAATCAGCACTATTCCGCCGACGATTTCGGCAATTCGGCCTAGGCGCATCCCTAAAGCCTGGCCGCTGTACATTCCAGCGATGACGCTCAAGGAGGTTATAACGAAAACGGAGCCTAGAGAAGAAACGAGATACCGTGTTTCAGGGTGGCTCATAGGGAGACTTATTCCAACTGCCAGAGCATCTACGCTAGTGGCTATCGCACCTAGAATGACGTTCTTGAAACCATTGAGTTCCAGGGGCTTTTCTGCCTTATTGAGAAGAGTTTTCAGCAGCATTGAGCCGCCAACATAAAGCAGGAGCAGAAAGCCTATCCATTTAGCGATATGCTCGACAAGGCCTACGAACATGTCTCCGAACAGCCAGCCTGCTGCGAGGAAAGCTGTCTGCACGAAACCGAACACAAGCGCTATTGGTGCGACCTTTTTCCATGATACTTCTCTCAGGGTTATGCTGGAGCAAGTCGTGACTGCGAAACAGTCGGCACAGAGCGACAATGCAAGAAGTATTGATTCAAGAAGCCACATAACAATTTTAGAATATTATAAACTGAATCAAGTTCAGGATGACATGGTCTACTCTGGCTTGAATGGCTGGCGGCCAGTGATGGAGCGACCTAGCGTGAGCGCATCGGCATATTCAAGGTCATCTCCGAAGCCGAGGCCTCTGGCTAAAGAAGACACCTTCACTCCGAATTTCTCAATCTGGCGATAAATGTAGAAGGCCGTCGTCTCCCCTTCCACATCCCCTCTAAGGGCCATGATGACCTCCGCAGACTCTGAAGCCGAAGATTTCACAAGCCTCTCTATTCTGGAAACCAGTTCAGAAATAGTAAGGTCAGAAGGGCCAACGCCATCAATCGGAGAGATTATGCCGCCCAGTACATGGTAAACCCCATGATACTGACCAGTATTTTCTATGCTCATCACATCCCTGACATTCTCCACGACGCAGATTGCGCTATGGTCACGAGACTTGTCGCCGCAAATCGAGCAGACATCGTCATCAGAAATCATCCAGCACTCCTTGCAATATTTCACGTCGTCGCGCAAATGGATTATTGCGTCGGCGAAATGATGCACGCTCTCAGATGGTTGGCGAAGAAGGTGCAGGGCGAGCCTGAGTGCACTCCTCTTCCCTACCCCAGGCAGAGAACCAATTGCCTCCACGGCATCTTCGAGCAATTTAGACGGATATTGTTCTTTCGGACTCATTTGCCTTTGTCTTTTTGCCAAGCCTCAACCGCAGCCCTTACCTGGCCATATTCCAGCAAAAGCTTACGGGCATAGCCATAATCGTCTATTCCTGTCTGCTTCATGATCATCCTAGTGCCACGATCCACCAACTTATGGTTCGTTAGCTGCATGTCCACCATCATATTCCCCTTTACATGGCCAAGACGAATCATTGCAGTCGTCGAAATCATGTTCAAAACAAGTTTCTGCGCTGTTCCAGACTTCAACCTGGTACTCCCTGTCACGAATTCAGGCCCCACAACAACCTCAATAGGGATTTCTGCCGCCTTTGCTAATTCAGAGCCTCTATTGCACGTTATGCAGCCGGTCAGCATGCCCTTGGAACGGGCTTTTTTAACAGCGCCCACAACGTAAGGCGTACCGCCAGAGGCAGCGATTCCAATAACGGCATCATTGACCGTAGGTTTGTATGGCAGCATGTCACGCCATCCGCCTTCAGAATCGTCCTCTGCACCTTCCACGGCATTTCTAATCGCCCCGTCGCCGCCTGCCATAAGCCCGATGAAAACGTCCCGCACTCCATAAGTCGGAGGTATTTCGGATGCGTCAACTATGCCCAGCCGGCCACTGGTGCCAGCCCCGAGATAGAACACCCGTCCACCTTTCGGCATCCTTTCTACGATGCCGTCAACAAGGGCACGAATATGTGGAATAGTGCCTGCGACAGCCACTGGGACTGTTCTGTCCTCAGCATTCATGGCTTCTAGCAGCTCCTCGGTGGACATTTTGTCCAGATTGCTGTAATTAGATGCCTGTTCAGTAGTTCTGTTTTCCATGACTTAATCTCTAGTTAGATGATATTCCACCAATCCTTCGATCGGAGCAGCTATTATTTTAGATATTTTAATTCCATAAGACGTTGCGACTTTTATGAATATAGCCCTATGGGCATAGCCGAAGCCTCCGACGATGCCTACAGGATATTTATCTATTTCATATTGCTTTAATGCCCTTTCAATGAAATCTTTAAAATTGCCATCGACTATTTTACGAATATACTCGCTGCCATTATACCTATCAAGCAGCCACGGTGCAAAGCTGCCTAGGTACCTTGAAGGGACTTCTCCGCGATAAACATTCGCTACTATATTCATATAATCTGCGCCGAACTCCTCATAGAAATCCTTTGAGACGTCCTCAGGCACAAGGCCCTTTATATAGTCAGAAATAAATATCCTACCAAGCCTTGCCCCTCCCCCTTCATCACCTAGGATGAAGCCGCCAGAACGCACGTTCTTTACTATCCTCTTGCCATCGTAGAAGCAGCTGTTCGATCCAGTGCCCAGGATGGCGGCAATTCCAGGCTTGTGACCACAAACGGCGCGAGCCGCATCTAGCAAATCGGAAGCATATTCAATTACCCCGTCTGAAAATATTTTTCTAAATATTCCATCTAAGCCTTTAGCCGCATCTGGCACCTTCTGTCCTTCAGGCACGATTAGTCCGGCAGCATAAAAATGCACTTGGCAATCGCCAGGGAAAGATATTCCTGCTTTTTTAAACTTTTCCAAGGCTTCGTCCACTATGCTTTCGATAGCCTGCTCTGACATAACAGAGAGGTTCATGCCGGCGGTTCGGACATTCACTTGCAATTTCTCGTTCCTCACGGCACACCAATCTGTCTTTGTTGCCCCACTTTCTATGATAAGGATCATATTCGTTGAATAATTTATAGCTAGCAAATATAATACTTTGGATTGGTATTCCATTTCAAATTCATATTCATTAAATTTGTCAATCACTTTTGATTAAAACCCATATCATGAAAAGGTTATTCTTATTCTTGGCATCAGCTGTTTTAATTTCTATTAATGTAAATGCTCAAGACAAGGTCTGGGCGAATTTCGCTCGTTACGAGAAAGCTAATCGGCAGGTTCTCGAAGCCCAGGATAAAGGAGCCAAGAAGCCATTAGCCGTACTCATGGGAGACTCAATCACGGACGGGTGGTACATCAGCGACAAAGACTTCTTCACTGATAACAATTTAATAGGTCGCGGAATCAGCGGGCAATGCACTTCTCACATGCTGGCAAGATTCCAAAGGGACGTGGTTGAACTAAATCCTAAATATGTCGCCATCCTCGCAGGAATCAACGATATTGCCCATAATGACAATTACGTAGATGTGGGAGACGCTTTCCTGAATATAGTGTCAATGTGCGACATAGCGGACAGGTACGGGATTAAGGTTGTGCTATGCACCACGACTCCCGGTAATCCTAAGTGGAGGCCGCAGCTAACGAATATGCACGAACATGCGCTTTGGCTGAACGACCAGATCCGTCAGCTGGCGAAGGATCGTCGCTACAGGCTGGCAGACTATGCCGCCGCCCTACAGGACGAAACAGGAATGACATCGTCTGAATATTCAAAAGACACCGTGCACCCAAACTTAGATGGGTACAAGGTGATGGAAGGCATTCTGCTGAAGCTTCTGAAGAAATAGCTAACCAACATTCACGTACACGCCTTTGCGCTTCCAGAGGACGAAGCCAATAACGGAAGCTACCACATAAGCGAAGTACAGGAGAGCCATCCACCAGCTCTGCTGCAGGATGCACATGAAAGTGAGAATCGTGTCTGCCAAAATCCACAGATACCAATGATACCTGTAGGACTTTGCAAGCCAGACCATGGCCACGATGCTAAGCGCAGTGGAGATGCCATCCAGAACCACATTGTTGCCATTCAGCAATTTCAGGATCCAAATCAGGATGACAGAAAGGGCCAAAATCGCTACCATGCTACAGAGGAAGGTCTTAAGCGACATCTTGTTGAGATGAATCATCAACTCGTTCGCCCCCCCATTGATCTTCGCCGAATCCTTTCTCCACTGATACAAGCCCCATACGGCCATCACGGCATAGTAAATGTTCAGGCCCATCATTGCCCAGTTGCACTGCACGCCGAACGTGAAAGCGCATGCTATGCCAGTAAAAAAGCCAAAGTACCACATTATGTTTTTCTGCAGCACTTCAAAAATCATGTACGGAATCCCAGTCACAAGGGCTAGGATGGAGATTATCTGAACTATAAGGTCAAACGTGATTGGCATCGTCATAGTTTTTTGATTCTGCAAAATTAGCAAATCCAGAGACTCTTTCAATTTCTTTCGATAACTTTGCGCACAGAATGCGTAAATACCCGATAATAACAGCCCTCTTCGCGGCTATCCCTGCAATGCATATTGCTGCGCAGGAACTGCCGCCGGCTTTGAAACTGGCACCGCTTCCAGCAGCATCCGGAGACACAGTCAGCAGGGAAAAGCTGCACACAGAGAGCGGCATCGCAGATGTCATACGCTCATTCTCAGGGGTGCAGATAAAGGATTTCGGCGGGCTAGGCGGACTGAAGACGGTGAATGTACGAAGCATGGGAAGCGAATATACTGGCGTGTTCATTGACGGCCTGCAGGTCGGCAATGCCCAGAACATGCAAGTGGACCTAGGGAAGTTCTCTACCGACGGGCTGGACGCGGTCATTCTTTACAATGCCCAGAAGGGCGGGCGGCTTCAGAGCGCTAAAGAATATGCCTCAGGAGCAGCGGTGCATCTTGTTTCAGCTACGCCTGCATTCGTGGAGAGCAAGGTTAGGAATATGTTGGCGAGGGTTCGTGGTGGAGCGTTTGGCACGATTGAGCCGACTATTGAATACGAGCGCAAGTTCAGCGATAAAAACTCACTGAGGCTCATCGGAGATTATCTCTACGCCGACGGCCACTACCATTTCCGCAAATTCGACTCGACGATGGTCCGCCAGAACACTGACCTGCGCAGCTTCAGGGCCGAAGGCAGCTTCTATCATCGAGGTTCTTCGTACTGGAACCTGAGAGCGTGGTACTACGATTCCGAGCGTGGGCTCCCTGGGCCTGTCGTAAGACAACTCGCGGTAACGACTGCCGACCGCCAAATGGACAAGGACGCATTTTTACAGGGCAAATGGTCCAAGAGATACGGTAATCTAGGGAACTGGGGTTCAGAGGGTTCTGCTGCTGGGAAATATTCATTCTACTACACTCGGTACAGGACAAATCCATTCAAGGACCCTGGGGCGCTTCCGATTGACAACACCTACAGGCAGCACAATGCCTATGGGACATATTCGCATCTGTTCAGCAACGGGAAATATTCAATCGGACTGGCTCAGGATGCCGAATTTTCCTATCTGAACGCAAATCTTCGCGACTTCGCATGGCCGAAGCGGCTTAGCACTTGGGATGCCGTTTCCTTCGCCGTTGCCGACGAACGCTTCAGCATATCACTCAATCTGCTGTACAGTTTTGCGGCAGACTGGTTTTCTAATAATAAAGGTGGTTTCAAGAAAGACTCCGAAATCCGCAGCTTTTTTACCCCGTCATTTACATTCGGATTCACGCCTGATGAACATTGGACACTCTCAGGGTTCGTCAAGAAAACACGCAGGATGCCTTCTTTCAACGACTTGTATTATACTCTGATCGGGAATTCTTCTCTTGAGCCTGAGAAGGCATGGCAATTCGACGTTGGTGCCGTCAGGCGGGGCAATCTTGGCGAGGCGCTCTCGGAGGCCAAGATTGACACCTACTTCTACATGGTTTCGGACAAGATAGTGGCCGTGCCTACTTCTAACCAGTTCCGCTGGTCAATGTACAACATTGGGGAGACCAGGATATTCGGAATAGAGCCGACTTGGAAATTGTCTGGTTCTGTTGTAGCAAAGTGGGAAGTTTTGTTTAAGTACACTTACCAAATGGCGATGGACTTCACCGACAGAGAAAGCATTACATGGAAAGGGCAGATTCCTTACGTTCCGAAACACGCAGGGACTATTTCCATGAACGTTTCCTGGCACGGTTGGAGGGCCGATGCCGTGTGGATGATCACAGGGCGGCGCTGGAGTTCCTCAGCAAACCTTACCGATTATGGAATCGATGCCTGGAGCACCTTAGATTTGAGATTTTCAAAGACTTTCAGGAATATCACATTCCGTCTTAACGTGAACAATATCACAGACACGCATTACGAGATCGTAATGAGCTATCCAATGCCAGGAGCGAATGTCACCGCAAGCATTGAATATTCGTTCTGATTGCTTAAATTCGCAATTGATCAAGTTCTTTAACATATCGCTTAATGAAAAAGCAGACACTGCTGATTTTCAGCTGCGTTCTGGCACTGGTGGTGCTGGGATGCGACAAGGATGAGACATCATCCTTCACCTCCGAGGATGAGACCCTTGCGGGTGAGACAGTCACTGCAGGTGACAAAGATGCTCGTTACGTAAAATTATTCGTGCTGAACGAAGGCTCATACGGGCAGAACAACTCTACTCTGGATTTCTTCCGTTATTCGGACGGGACGTATGTCAGAAATTCTTTTGCTAAAATGAATCCGACGATTTCCGCCGGACTGGGTGACGTGGGTAACGACATTGTGATTCGCGGAGAGGAAGCCTGGATCGTGGTGAACAACTCCGGGCTGGTCGAAATCGTCAGCACCAAAGACGAGAAGCACATAGCCACGATTGAAGTGCCGACCCCTAGAAATATTGCTTTCGACAATGAATATGCCTACGTGACGTCCTGGGCAGGTGCCTATTATGGCGGCGATGCCAGGAAAGGGGCAGTTTACCGCATCGGGCTGCATAACAAGACCGTCAAGGACACCGTGAACGTGGGTTATCAGCCAGAGGGCATCACGCTCAGCGGTGGAAACCTTTATGTTGCCAATTCCGGCGGGGTGAATCCAGGTGGTTACGAGAACACGATTTCCATAATAAGCCAGGCCGAATTCAAGGTGACAGGCTCAATCTCACTGCCTTCGCAGAAAAATCTAAAAGACGTCGTTGCCTCTGGCGGGTACCTGTGGGTCAGCAGCCTTGGGGACTACTACAGCGTGCACTCTGGGCTTGCCAGGATAAATCTTGAGACTAAGCAAGCAAATGAATATGACGACGTAAGGGTCGGGACCTGCCTCTGGAACGATGCTGCAAATGGCAGAATATGCTTCATCGGCACGCAGGATGAGTGGGTGTGGACACCTGGTGTCAAGAAGACATATTCAATATACATGGCAAACACTGCTTCTGGCAACGTTTCACAGCATAGCCTGCCCGACGGCATAACTTATCCTTACTCCATCGCAGTTGATGGCGGTTCAGGTGACATATTCATAGGAGATGCCGCAGACAGCAAGACCCCTGGCAGCATCAGGTGCTACGATGCAAAATATTCATTGAAATGGAAGGCCACCGCCGGCCTTTTCCCCGGACATTTCGCTTTCCTCGACGCAAAACGCTGATGCGCCTAAAACATCCACGGTGATAATCGCCACATAGCCGCATCATAAGAGCAGTTGACGTTATTGATGGCAAGTAGGGACTTACAAGCAGGCAGATGGCGAATGCATCACAGAAGGGGCTGTGGTGGCATGTTCATGGATTTGCCATGCCTCCGCAGATGTGACAAATTTGGTCAATCGGACTCACATGGCACTGCATCGCACTTTCACCAACTGCCATCCTGCAGGCCCCCTTCCTCCCACTGACATGGCCGTAGGGTAAGTGTATTTCAGCGAAGCCATACGTCTGACAGAAGATAAAATACAAAATGGCGTTTTCTGTACTGCTAGGGTTTCATGAAGACAAGGTAGACTGCGGCGACCAAGAATACAAAAGCCAGCGCATGATTCCATTGCAGATTCTGGCCTTGGAATAGGATATTAGCCACCATGGCAAAGACTACCAGCGAAATGCATTCTTGGATGACCTTTAGTTGGACAAGAGAAAATGGGCCTCCGTTGCCAGAGAAGCCAATGCGGTTTGCAGGTACCTGGCAGCAATATTCAAAGAAAGCTATTCCCCATGAGAAGGCGATCACCCCTATCAGAGACCAATGCGACGTGACTCCAGTTTGCTGGAGGCGCAAATGACCGTACCAAGCAAGCGTCATGAATATGTTGCTGCAGAATAGAAGCAGCACTGTGTAAAATCCTGTCATATCAAAACAAAGGCCGGCTAAAATAGAATTAGCCAGCCTAAAAAAGCACTATTGATTGATATTATTCGGCTTTCCCGTCAGAACCAAGAACGTCAACGATCTTGTGTTCATAGAGTTTCTTCATCTCGTCGCGGGCAGGCCCCAAGTATTTACGAGGGTCGAACACCTCTTGATGATCGTGGAAAACCTTGCGGATCATCGCCGTCATGGCAAGACGAGAGTCGGAGTCGATATTAATCTTGCAAACAGCACTCTTAGCGGCCTCGCGTAGCTGCTCTTCAGGAATGCCGACTGCATCTGGAAGATTTCCGCCATATTCGTTAATCATGTCAACATATTCCTGAGGAACTGAAGAAGAACCGTGAAGAACGATTGGGAATCCAGGTAGCTTCTTCTCAATCTCATGCAGCACATCGAAAGCAAGAGGTGGCGGCACAAGGCGACCTGTCTGAGGATCCCTCTTGCACTGCTCCGGCTTGAATTTGTAAGCGCCATGAGACGTACCTATTGAGATGGCAAGAGAGTCGCAGCCCGTGCGGGTAGAGAAATCAATCACTTCCTCTGGCTTCGTGTAATGAGACTCCTCAGAAGAAACCTCTTCCTCAACGCCAGCCAATACACCCAGCTCAGCCTCAACAG
This sequence comes from Bacteroidales bacterium, assembly GCA_028724885.1. Lineage (GTDB taxonomy): Bacteria > Bacteroidota > Bacteroidia > Bacteroidales > UBA932 > Cryptobacteroides. The sequence goes on from JAQYTJ010000013.1 coordinate 113,893, forward strand.
TCACATCGTACCGATGAGCATAATCAACGACTTTTCTAGTGAGAGCGATGTTGTCTTCGTAAGGGAGAGAGGAGCCATCTATCATGACTGATGAGAAACCGAAATCTACGCAGCTCTTGCATAGCTCGAATGTGTCACCGTGATCCAAGTGAAGCACGATTTGCGGGTGCTCCCATCCAAGCTCTTTAGCATATTCAACCGCCCCCTGTGCCATGTAGCGCAGAAGCGTCTGGTTGGCATAGTTACGGGCTCCCTTGGATACCTGAAGAATCACAGGAGACCTCTTTTCTGCCGCAGCCTGAATTATTGCTTGAAGCTGCTCCATGTTGTTGAAATTGAAAGCTGGGATGGCATAGCCACCTTTCACGGCCTTAGCAAACATTTCTCTGGTGTTTACCAAGCCAAGATCTTTGAAAGAAACCATAATTCTATAATGATTTAGAAATTTTTTCCGCCCATATCTGGCTTCAAAAGTTATGCAAAAATAGTCATTTTTAACTAAATGATTCTAATATTTTTTACCCGAGCACCAAAACTGAAGACATCAGAACCCACCAGCATCTGCCGACAAGCACTGACTGTCTTATTGTAAATTCAATCAATATGTCGTCTTTGGCGCTTTTTATTCTTAATTGGCTAAAGGAATAGGATTTAAAACATCTTTCTTCATATCTTGGAGAAAATTTTTAAAACAAAAACTTTATACAAAATAATATTCATTGACATATCCAATACGCTTAACTACTTATAAGCAATATAATAGCATAGACCAATCATTATTTGTCCATAAAACATTAGACATGTTAACCATCATTAATCAACAGAGGCGCATTATGATGTGCATTTTTTTGCTCATAATGCCAAGCATTATTTCATTTGCACAGGACAAGACCCAGACTATCAATTGTTCCGGCCAGATAACCGAAGGGAATGGCACGCCAGTGATAGGGGCGTACATTCTCCAAAAAGGGACACAGAATGGGACCATAACTGATGCCGATGGCAAATTCTCATTTACTGTACCGGCAGGGGCCAGCTTGTCAATCTCCTGCATAGGGTATAAAAACCTGACCATCGCCGCCTCCACCGACATGAAGATTTCGATGGAAATTGCTTCTGAAGAGCTAAACGAAATCGTGGTCGTCGGATACGGAACTTCAGTAAAGAAGGACCTTACTACTTCCGTAGTCAGCGTCCGAAGCAAGGACTTCCTGCAGGGTGCCACTAATGATGCAATGCAGATGATAGACGGCAAAGTCGCCGGAGTGACGATAAGCAGCACGGCGGCAGCTGACCCTAACTCATCTTCAAGCATTCAGGTCCGCGGAGCCGGTTCATTCAAAGCCGGGAACTCCCCTCTGATCGTAATAGATGGAATGCCGGGCGGAGACCTAAAGAACCTCGCACAACAGGACATCGAGTCCATTACCGTCCTGAAAGATGGCAGTGCGGCTGCCATCTACGGATCACAAGCTGCGAATGGAGTCATCCTCATTACCACCAAGCAGGGGAAGCCCGGCAAGACCAGCATTTCCTACGATGGCTACGCAGAGCATGACTTCATTACAGCCAAGCCTGATGTCCTGAGCAAGAATGAATATCTTGAAAAAGTCAACGGCGCCATAGACCATGGATCAGACACCGACTGGTATGACTCGCTCTTAAATAAGGACAATTTCGGACACAATCATGACCTCTCGATATCCGGAGGAAGCGAGTCAACGGTATTCCGAATGTCAGCGAACTACCGTACCAAAGATGGTCTTGACATAAACTCAAGGAGAGAAGAATACGGCTTCAGAGGCAACTTCAAGCAGACGACTCTGAAAGGCATTCTGGAAGTATCCGGCAATTTCTCCTATCGAGTAGCCAACACGCACGACTGCCCCGACTATTCTACATTCAAAATGGCTCTCCAGCAGAACCCTACCTACAATCTGCACTCCGATGAGATGGGTTACAGCGGTTACAACTACAACCCTTACAATGCGCTGAAAAACCATTCAATAAAAGACAAATACCAATATGCCACAATAGACCTCAACTTCAGAGTAAATTTCTCTGATAATCTCTACACTGAATTAAAGATAGGTCGTCAGTCCGTAGGGCAGAACAGGTACGAGTATTATAGCAAATACTCTCGCGACTGTGTTGAGAATAATTACGATGGACATGCCCAAATCAACAGGTACGACAGCGTAGACTGGACATCCGAATTCACAGGAAACTACAATTTCAAAATCCAGAACAAACATGATTTTAAGCTCATGGCAGGATATTCATTTCAGAAATTCGATGACTACAATTTCGCCGCCGAGAACAGGGACTTCCCTACAGATGTATTCGGTGTCTGGAATCTGGGTGCAGGAAGCTACAATAAAGTTCAAGGCCGAAATGGAATGTCTTCCGACAAGGGCCAAGAAAAAGACATCGCCTTTTTAGGCCGCTTGAATTACAATTTCAATGACCTGGTCCTTTTCACAGGATCCCTGAGGTATGAAGGCAACTCGAAATTCGGGAAAGACAATAAATGGGGACTATTTCCTGCCGCTTCAGCAGCGCTTCGTCTGTCCCGTCTGAGCTTTTTTAGCAACATCAAACAAATCGACGACATGAAACTTAGGTTCTCTTATGGCATCACTGGCCGTTCAGGCTTCTCAAGATACATCTCTCTTGCCAAGTACACAGGCTTCGGGATGTACTGGAGCGACACGTACGGGAAATTCATAATGGGTTACGGTCCAGGCAACAACCCTAACAAAAACCTGAAATGGGAAAAGCAAATCTCTTACAACATGGGAGTAGATTATTCTTTGTTCGATTACAGGCTCTCCGGAAGTCTCGACGTGTTCTTGCGTCAAGGCAAGGATCTGATCAGCGACTACTCAGTTCCTCTGCCACCATATCTCCATTCGTCCATCACGACAAATGTCGGCACAACGCAGTCGACCGGCTTCGAGTTCACTGCTAACTGGATTGTAGTCAAGAAAAAAGATTTCAACTATTCTACCAGCTTGACATTCTCCTACATGAAGACAAAGCTCAAAAAATTCTCCAATAAAGATTACAAGCTTTCTTACATGGAAGGAGGCGGATTCCCTTCGCCGGGAAATCCTGGATCTGCACAGCGCCTGAAAGACAACACTGAAATAGGCACATACTACATGTCTCGCTATGCAGGAGTTGATGATAGCGGCAACATCCTAATATGGGAAGACGGGAAAATTGGAGGTAAGAAGAAGCTTGGTTCCGATGCCGACGAGACCGACAAAGTCTATCTGAACTGCTCCGGGGTTCCAAAGTGGGAAGCCGCATGGGGCAACTCATTTACTTACAAAGGATTCGATCTCTATATTTTCTTCCGTGGCAAATTCAACTATAAGATTATGAACCAGTACGAGATGTACTATGGTCTCCAAGTGACCTCTGGAGACAACAAGCTCAAGTCTGCCTATAAGAAAAATGCCCACATAAAGGGTCCTAAGCTGATGTGCGACTACGACGGATTCCTCCAAAATGGCGATTACATACGCTTGGATAACGTAACCCTAGGCTATAGCCCTAAGCTGAAAACCGACTGGATCGCCAACCTAAGGGTGTATGTGACGATGAAGAATTTATTCACGATCACTGAATATACCGGACTGGACGTGACAAACGTCAACACAAATGGCATCTGGCCTGGAATTGGCGGCATGGAAGTTTATCCATCAGCACGCAGCCTGACCTTAGGCGTTCAAATCACTTATTAATCAATTCGAGCTAATATGAAAGCAATGAATATCTTCAAAATTTCCGTGCTGACAGGCCTTTTGACTCTGGTTTCATGCACAGACTTGAACGAGAATCTATATTCTCAGCTAGCAAAAGATAATTATTATGTCGACCAGCAGTCAGTTGAGGCTGCCGTCCTCAGATCCCATGAGCATGGAGACAACGTTTGCTGGAGAGGCTCAGTATTCCTACTTGAAGAACTTACAGCCGACCAGTTCGTATGGACTCAAAAAGGCCGCCACGGTTACGATGACGGACAGTGGGATCGCCTGCACAGGCACACATGGAACTACATCCAAGGCGATGTTAACGGAGCCTGGCAAGGCGCATTCCAAGGAGTATCCCAATGCAACGTAGTTCTTAGGGATTTCAACAATGTAGATTTCCAAAGCATAGGGGTAAGCGATGAGCAAGAGAAGGCATACAAGGCTGAGCTACATGTCCTAAGGGCATGGTACTACTATTTCCTTCTGGATTTGTTCCGTAACGTTCCTATAGCAACAGAAGAATATAGCGAGACAGAACTTGTACCGCAAGGCACCGCCAAAGAACTATTCGACTTCCTAGTCAAAGACATCACCGCCTCCATCCCGGATCTTCCGAAACAAAAACGTCTATCGCGCTGGACACAAGCACCTGCTGCAGCCCTCCTTGCAAGGCTTTACCTTAATGCTCAGACTTACATCGGGGAAGATCACACAAGCGACTGCATCAAAATTTGCGAAGACATCATAAACGGCACCTATGGGACTTATAGCCTAGACACCGACTACCGAGGTCCGTTCAGTTCTGGCATTGACGGCTATGAGTCACCAGAGAACCTTTTTGAGTTTAAACACCAGTATGGCGAACTTCAGCAATATACATGGTGGAGTCACGCATCGCATTATAAAGCGAATATGTATCTCGGAGCCAGCGGAGGCGGATGGAATGCCATCCTCATGCAGCCTTCACGAGACCTGCAAGGGAATATTTATGACATTGAGAGCGGACTGGGCAATCCGTACGAGAATTATGCCGCAACCGATGTGCGCCGCACCCCTTTCAGGGTACACGCAAAAGACGAGAAAGGCTTCAGGTACGACGGTTACTTTCTAATGGGACTCATGCGTTCCGTCAACAGTTCGGGAGATGGCTACATTGACTATGATCTCTCTTCCTTGAATGCCTCTACGAACGTCAACGGACAGGAAGAATGGAGCGGCTCTCCGCTTGTGTTCGTAGACCAAGTAGGCAGATTTTCCGAAGATCCTGCGGTAAAAGCCCTTGACCAGAGCGGTAAGGCCAATCTGCTCATGGAAGTCGCTCAGCGTGGCTATTTCATAACGAACGCTACCGAAGTTACAAGCAAAGGCAGCGACGTACATCCAGAGGATAACGGTTCGAATGTATTCCTCGGAGAGGAGAACTCCGGAATTCGATTAAATAAATTCCCATATCTTCCGGAAGTGACTGGTCAGTTCCGCAGTCAGTGTACTCCGGAAGTGAGGCTCGCCGAGATTTACTTCACGCTCGCCGAATGCTACTACCGGCAATCCAATAAGGCCAAGGCTTGCGAACTGCTTGATGCCGTGCGCAAGCGTTACTTCTCAGATGAGGATTGGCCGGAGCAGAGTTACGTACAGCATCCAGACAGGCTTACAGACATTGAATTCGTGAGAGAATGGGGCAGGGAATTCATTGGTGAGCGTCGCCGCAGGATCGACCTGGTGCGCTGGGGCATGTTCAGTAAGGCATGGTGGGCAAAAGCCGACGACTCCACAATAGGCGACAACAAGGAAAGGTCATACTTCCCTATTCCTCAGAGACAGCTGAATGCCAATCCTAATCTCAAGCAGACGACCCCTGGGTGGGAAAGTGCCAGCACTAAATAGGAATAATTCGCAGTAGAGCATCATAATTTAACTTATTTTTCCCGACGGAAGCAGCTGGCACATCATGAACCCAGCTGCTTCCTTTAGGTTATCCACATTCTGACATTATTAAATGTCATTTCCTGACTTTGGCAGTCTAAAAGTTCGCCATTATAATTACCTTAGAGTCAATTGCTTTCGAAAAGGCTACCGGTGACGCGGGTGACGCAAGGAAAAAAGACGGATGCTGATTGTCAGCTACTCTGACACCCCGACCAGCTATCCTGAGCTCTCAATTTCAAATCTCGATAATTATATAGTTCTTTCAAATATCTCTCTTAAGAGAAATATTTAAAATCGGACAATAATGCCATAGCATTTCGCAAATTAAATTTTATCTTTGTAAAATAAAATCTTTTTAAGTGTCAGCCATACACTACTATCATTAAATTTTTTAACTCAAACGCAATGGAAGTTACATTTAACTTTGTTAGAAAGCTCAGAAAGGAATGCATAGCTCTCATTCTAATTTTCTCGGCACCTAGCATGTTCGCACAGAATATCACAGTCAGCGGTACTGTTACTGATGCTTCTGGTGAAACAGTAATCGGAGCCGGTGTCGTTATCGTTAATACGGGTAATGGCGTCATCACTAACAACAACGGCGAGTATACTATAAAGTGCGCCGCTAAAGACACGCTTCAATTCTCCTACATCGGCTACAACGCCAAGGTAGTGCCAGTCAATGGCAGGAGCATAATCAACATTACATTCGATGAAACATCCACAGCCCTGAATGAGGCTGTCGTGACAGCCCTCGGCATGAAACGAGAAACTAAAGCTTTAGGATACGCAGTGACGACGGTCAAGAGCGATGAAATCGAAAGGGCAAATACCATCTCTCCGGTCGCAGCCCTCCAAGGAAAGGCCGCCGGAATCGAAATCAACCAGTCCGATGGCGGTATGTTCGGATCGACTAAGATTCAGATCCGTGGGGCTTCCACGCTTCACGCTAACAACCAGCCTATCTTCGTGGTCGATGGTGTTATCCTAGACAACGCAACCAGCAACACTGGAGACGCAGACTGGGACGGAGAGATTCACGACTACGGCAACCAGCTGAAGAACCTAAACCCTGACGACTTTGAAAGCGTCAGCGTGCTGAAGGGTGCTGCTGCAACGGCGCTTTACGGTTCCAGAGGCTTGAACGGAGCTGTAGTCATCACTACTAAGTCTGGGAAAAGCGGGAAGGGACTCGGAATACATTTCTCTCAGACCGTGGGCATCGACTATGTGTACAAAGCTCCAGATTTGCAAAATGAATATCTGGAAGGCGCTTTTCCTGGATATGTTTACTACGGTGACGACTATGACCAGACCGGAAACCGCTGGTCTAATAATATGACAGCATATTCAAGGAACAGCGACAAAAAGTATTCAATGATCAGTCAGCATGAGGGTGATGGCGGAGGCGTTGGCTGGGGTCCTCATATTTCTTGGGCAGAAGGAAAGACCTTCGAACAATATGACGGGACTATGGGTCCAATGAAAATCTACAAGAATAACTACAGAGATGCTTACCGCACCGGCTGGAACTCAGATACCAACGTCTCTCTGCAGGGAGGAACTGACAGGACAACGTTCTATGCCTCAGCTTCTTATAAGTATAATCAGGGAACCACCCCGAGGAACACATTCTACCGTTATTCCTTCCTCGGAAAGGCCTCACAGAAAATCGGCAGCAGGGTGAAACTTGATTTCAGCATATCATACGTTCAGTCTCAGCCTAGGAACGCCCAAAGGAATATCGGTTCTTATTTCGCTGAAGGCACATTCCCAAGAGAATATGACGTGAACAAATATAAGCATCTCTATAAAGGGACGCACGGAGGTATCGCTTCAGGCACATATGGAGATGCGTATCGCTCAGTACCAGGCAGAGGTCTCTGGTGGAGCATTTACGAAGACAATTATAGCCAGACAGAAACTACCATCAGGCCAACGGTGAACCTGACTGTTGATGCAACCGACTGGCTTCAGTTCTCTGTAGGAGGCAACCTGAACCGTTATCTGATTGATTCCGAAGGCAAGTACCCAGGCTCTGGCTATGCGAATGAGGGCGGATCCTATAGCATTGGCCACAGCCAAATTCTTCAGGAGAACGGCTACGCTTCTATGAACGTGAATAAACGTTTCAATGACGACTGGGAAGCGCACGGTTTCTTACGCGAGGAATATTTCAATCAGCATGCGCAGTACAACGGAGAATGGACTAATGGCGGACTCGTAGTGCCGAACCAGTATTTCATCGGCAATTCCAAGAATCAGGCCGGATTCGGTGGTTACAAATACAATACAAAACGAATCGTATCCACTATCTTCCAGGTAGGAACAAGCTGGAGGGATCAGGTGTTCCTTGATGTTACCGGCAGAAACGACTGGTCTTCCGCCCTCATATATACTAACGGAAGAGGCAACTACTCGTATTTCTATCCTTCCGTATCTGGTTCTTGGATCATCAACCAGACATTCAGGGAGCAGCTCCCTATTTGGATCTCATTCGCTAAGATCCGTGCTTCATGGGCGCAAGTTGGTAACGACACCGACCCATACTATATTAATTCAGGATATTCTCTCACAACTCTCGAGAAGAATGGAAGCAAAGTCTATGGACTGGGCCTGTCTTCACAGATCAAGAGCCCTGACCTGAAACCCGAGAAAAAGACCTCTTGGGAAGTCGGTCTTGACTGGCGTTTCTTAAACAATAAGATTGGAATCGACTTCACCTATTACAAAGAAAACACTAGGAATCAAATCATGAGCGTCTCAGTTCCTTGGTGGTCTGGAGTTTCTTCAGAACTTATCAATGCAGGAAACATTCAGAATAAAGGTGTCGAGCTCGAATTGAAAACGACCCCTGTTCAGAGCCGGGATTTCCAATGGGATCTCAATTTCACATACACCCGCAACCGCAACAAGATCATATCCCTACATGAAGATGTCGCAAACTGGATAACGCTTGATGGTTCTACCAATTATGGTAACTACCGGATCGGATCTGTAGCAAAAGTTGGTGCTGATTACGGTTTACTGATGTCCGACTCTATGCCGAAGATTGACGAAAAAACAGGGAAGCAAATCGTTGGCTATTCGAATGAAGCTCACACCCCGTATCTGAAACGTGCAGGAAAAGTGCAGGAAATAGGTTCCATGATTCCAAAATTTCTTGGCTCCATGAATACTACGTTCCGTTACAAGAACTTGAGCCTTTATCTCTCATTCGATGCCCGTTTCGGAGGGTATGTTGCATCCTACGGATCTCGTTACGCCACTGCATACGGATATTCAGGTGCTACTGAAAAATATCGTTTAGGGGAGACATGGACAAGCAATTTCGCAGACTGCGCCGGCATTACGTATTCCGATGGCTTCATTCCTGACGTTATCTTCGATGAAGGGACTAAGGTCACTGTCCCAGGAGGAGAAACCGTTGATGTCGGCGGCATGACTTACCAAGAGGCTTACGACAAAGGTTATGTCGAATATGCTCACTTACAGACATGGGCATACTTCAAGAATAATTGGGGCAATGGCGTCGTGAATAATGACTGGTTCAAGAAACTAAACTACATCTCACTTCGCGAAATTACTCTTGCATACGCTCTGCCTGAGAGAATTTACTCTCATCTGGGAGCAAAGGGGCTTTCAGTCAGCCTGACAGGCAGAAATGTCTGCTACCTTCTGAACACTGCTCCTAACCACGAGAATCCAGAGAGCGTAAGGGGAACCGGAGCTGCTCAGTTCCGTATGCGTTCATACAGCCCTTACACGGCTAGCTGGCTGTTTACTATCAGCGCCTCATTCTAATGTTCAAAAAGATCACTATCATGAAAAACAAAAATATATTCGTAAGATTTCTAATTTTACTGCTATCCACTGGCATCCTGTTATTCTCCGCAGGTTGCTCGAAGGACGAATTCGCAGATATTAATACTGATCCTAGCAAGATTGGCAAAGGCAATATACCATATCTGCTCACTCAGGCAATGGTAAATTATCAGCCATTCGACTACCTTCTGTGGTTCTATGATGCTAGATACACATCCCAATTCATTCAGTCATATACTCCATCTGGAAGTTTCGGAGACTTGTTCAATCAGATGGGCGAATTAGGAGGCATTGGATCTCAGTTCATTAATGTGAGAATTTACGAAAAAGAAATAGCCGACATGATTTCTCAGATGAGTGCTGAAGATGGCGCAAAATACGCGACAATTCAATGCATCGCAAACGTGCTAAGCATTTCGCTCGCCATTAACGACTCAGACCTTTATGGATCAATGCCATACTCAGAGACAGTGCAGCTACGTTATGGAGGCACGCTGACTCCGAAATACGACTCTCAGGAAAATCTATTCAATACTTGGCTGGAGGAACTTGACAATGACATCAGCACATTTTCCAGCGCCACAGATCAGATCCAGGCTGGTAGCAATGACATCACCTATGGCGGCGATCTTACGAAGTGGAGAAAGTTCGCTAACGGATTGAAACTGAAAATCGCCGTTCGTCTGCTACATCAAAATAAGAGCAAAGCCCTGGAAATCGCCCAGCAGGTAGGTTCAAGCGATAGCAACATCATGTCTGGCCTGAGCGATGACTGCATTTTCAATCGTTCTACCGATGCGAACAATGGCAACTACACCTACCAGACAGAAAACACATACAGCCTTGGAGCCGCCAGCAAGAATGTGATCGATTTCATGAAGAAGAACGAGGATCCAAGGATGCTAGTTATCTTCACTAAGAATTCTTTCAACAAAGAAGTCATTCAAGCTTTCTTCGATGCCCAGGCTAACGGAGATGACCGCTGCGCAGTACCAAAATATATTCTCGACAATGTGAATTATACTACTGATGCTCAGGGGAAAAGGACTTTCGTGTCTTGGCAAGGTCAAGGAGAACCTTGGGTACGCTATTATGGAATTCCTATCGGGACCAATCTATCCGATGACCCTCAATATACCGGTGAATATAATTACTTCACTAGCACCCGTTGGGAAGTGACAGATGGTGATGCTTCTAAGACTTACAGACCTTATTCGACATTCAACGAGGAACTCACTCGTGGCCGTTGCGACTTCACTTTCCCTACCAAGCCTAAAGGACGCACGCTGCAGGATACCGACGACGTGCCTTGGTGGGGAATGACTATGAGCACTGGAGAAATGAATCTGTATCTTGCTGAATTCAAGCTCCTTGGAGCTAATCTCCAAAAGACTGCACAGGAATATTTTGAAGCAGGCGTTCGTGCTTCTGCCAAGGAATATAACCAACTGGCTACTTTGAACAAAATCCCTTATTATAACGAAGGGCAGTGTCATGAAGGATTGGATGACAAGCCAATAACTTATGGTGATGATGAAATTAACGAAATGCTGACTCATGAAGACTACAAGCTGACAGGTGATCAGGCATCAAATCTTGAAAAGGTCTATATTCAGCAGTATCTTCACTTCTACTATCAGCCAGTCGACCAGTTCGTGACTTCAAGGCGTTCTGGAATACCTAAGGTTGGCAGCACTCTCATTCCTTGGGTAAATCTGAAGGCAAGCAACGAGATTCCTCGCAGGCTATACTCAGTCGCTCCGACTGACGAAGATAAAATGAAGTCACAGGTAGAGGCGGCTTTTGCTGAGGAAGGCTTTACCTTCTGCGATGGAACCCGTCCTGGAATTCTCAGCAGAGAAAGAGTGTGGTACGATAAACCAGCACCTGAATTCGGAGCTGGTCCGAACTATTAATAGATGCTATTCTTACAGTAAAGAGCTGCGAGTTCATTGTGAGCATCGCCTCGTTAGTTGGAGACATGTTCAAAAAAGTTTGGCAGACCCAAGCAGACGACCCCTGGGTGGGAAAGTGCCAGCACTAACTAGGAATAATCCCCAGTAGAGCAGCTTAATTTAACATATTCTTTTCGAGGAAAGCAGCTGGCGCATCATGAACCCAGCTGCTTCCTTTTGCTCATTCACATTCTGACCTTATTATTTTGCCAAGTCTTGGCACTACTCCGTATTGCTTTGTGGGGCAAGGAAGGTCTCTCCGCACACGTCGCAGGTCCTCTCCTGAGTCTGGAGATGCAAATTGGTGGCTTCGCGCAGCCTGCTGATAAACTCCGTGACTGCGCGTCGCTGATAGGAATCCGCCAGCGTAAGCACTGACGTAGGCAGCATGATCTGCTCTTCCAGAGCGATTCTAACGATTCCGCGCACAGCAAGCGTTGCCGCATCGGGCAGTATGCTGACCCATCGATTGCTGTTCACCATATATATTATATGCGACAAATCGTCAATTTCTACCGCTGGCCACACCTCGATGCCTAGCCTTTGGGCCTCATCGTCAATACGCTGACGGATATAGAGGTTGCCCGAAGGAAGCACGAGAGGATGCATCGCAATCTGGCTCAAGTTAATCGATGCCTTGCTGGCAAGAGCATTGTGTTCTGCGACGATTGCGCAGAGGCGTGATGCGAATAGCGGACGACAGTCTATGTCAGGCTCTTCGGCATCCGGCTTGAACGTCATTGCCAAATCAATGGAGTGCTGGCGTAACAGTTCTGGCAGCATCGGAGCGGCCGCCTGGTGTATACGTAGCTGAACCTGCGAGTAGCTTCTGTTATATTCCGTAAGCACCTCGGTCAGAAGAGACGACAGACCGAGTCCCGAAGCCAATCCGATGTCGACGCTTCCGCCCTTGAATTCACGTTGGTCGGCAAGCCGCTGGAGCCCTTGCCGAGCATCGTCGAGGATTCTGTGCGCATCTTGAAGAAACATCTGCCCCTCAGCGGTGAGCTGAATATGCTTGCCCATACGGTGGAAAAGCGGCATGCCTAATTCTATCTCCAATTGCTTCACTTGCTGTGAAAGGGTGCTCTGCGCCACATTCGACAGCCGCGCCGCCTCGGTAAAACTTAGCGTAGTAGCCGCATTAACAAAATATCTCAATTGCCTTATCTCCATATTCGTTTCATTTGCACATCGCAAACATAAGACTTTTATCTCACATTCATCGGAATTTTCGATAGATAACATAGAAATTATCCGTAAATCTCACGTTCGGGGCTTCGATAAGATGTCTATCTTCGCAGCGAAAAATTAAAAATAAACGAATATGAGCGAAAAAATAACAAAGGAAATGATCGTTGGCGACATTGTCGCCGATAACTTCAACAGGGCAAAGGTTTTCGAACATTTAGGCATCGACTACTGCTGTGGTGGCAAAATCACATTGGAAGAAGCCTGCCGGAAAAAGAACCTCGACCCGGACAAGGTAATTGCGCACCTTGAAACTCCAGTCACCGAGGGCGACGCACCAAACTTCTCGGAATGGCCGTTAGACCTGCTTGTGGATTATGTATTGAAGAAACACCACCGCAATTTCCACCTGCATCATGAGGAATTGCTAAGCCTCGTCAAGAAGGTAGAAAATGCCCATGGCGAGCATCATCCTGAGCTCCACGAGGTACGCAAAGCAGTGGAAGAGTCGTTCGAGGAACTCGACAGCCACTTTGCCAAAGAGGAACAAGTGCTCTTCCCTCAGCTCTACGAAATCTATGCTGCCCATGAGGAAGGCCGCCAACCAGCACCTTTCCACTGCGGATCCATATTCTATCCTATCCAGCAGATGATGCTAGAACACGACGCTACGGGTGAAACATGGCATCATATTGCTGACATCACCGAAAACTTCACTACGCCGACCGACGGTTGCAATTCCTACCGCCTGATGAACCAGCAGCTCTTCCAGTTCTTCAACGACCTCACAGAGCACGTCGCTATTGAGAACAATCTCATCTTCCCCGGCTTCATCAAGATGGAACAGAAAGGAGCATGACAGGATTCGACTTAGCAAAGCGCCAGGCCAAGAAACCAGAGATAGCCGATTATGTTATTATAGACTAAAAATATGATTGAAATGGAAAATCAAATGTTTTGTTACCAGTGTCAGGAGACCGCCTTCGGCACAGGATGCGTGTTACGCGGAGTCTGCGGCAAGCAGCCTGCCACGGCTCATATCATGGATTTGCTGCTCTTCACCCTCAAGGGCGTAGGCATAGCCGCCACTGCCCTGCATGAGAAAGGCATAGACGTTCCAGAAGAGGCAGACAACGTTTTGGTAGACGGACTGTTCGCCACCATTACCAATGCCAACTTCGACAACGATGCCATCAGTCGCAAAGTGACTGCTGCTCTGAGACTCAAAGACAGCCTTGTGGCTCTTGCTAAGGAGAACGGCGTGGAGTTGCCCGACACAGAGGCGTTAAATCTAAGCGTGGCACCTTCCGACTATGAGGTAAAAGGGCGCGAGGTTGGCGTGCTCAAAGAGGAGGACACGCACCGCAGATCGCTTAAGGAACTGACCATGTATGGCCTCAAGGGGATGGCGGCCTACTATGAGCATGCTGCCAGATTGGGACACACAGACCGGGACATCATCCGCTTCATGGAGCGTGCATTGGCTACGATAGCTTCCACGACAGTATCAGATAGCGACCTTCTCTCCCTAGTCTTAGAGACAGGCAGCTACGGAGTGAAGGCCATGGCATTGCTCGACAAGGCCAACACAGACGCCTATGGACAGCCAGAAATTACCTCAGTGAACATTGGTGTCGGCAAGCGTCCTGGCATCCTGATATCCGGACACGACCTCTGCGACATTGAACAATTGCTCGAACAGACTAAGGACAGCGGCGTGGATGTTTACACCCACGGAGAAATGCTGCCTGCGCACTACTATCCACGATTGAAGAAATATTCCCACCTGGTAGGCAACTATGGAAATGCCTGGTGGAAACAGCGTGAGGAGTTCTCTCACTTCAACGGCCCTATCATCTTCACTACCAATTGCATCGTGCCGCCTACGGCATCTGCCAGCTACAGCAATCGTGTCTTCACAGCCAATTCTACAGGCTATCCAGGCTGGAAGCATATTCCTACGGATGCCAACGGACGCAAGGACTTCTCCGAGGTGATAGCACTCGCCAAGCAGTGCCAGGCTCCTGAATCGCTGGAGCAAGGACACATCGTTGGAGGATTTGCCCACCATCAGGTCGTGGAGCTCGCCGACAAGATCGTAGAGGCAGTAAAAAGTGGTGCCATCAGGAAGTTTGTAGTGATGAGCGGATGCGATGGAAGGATGAAGAGCCGTGACTACTACACAGAATTTGCCAAGGCTCTGCCTCATGATGTAGTGATCCTGACTTCAGGTTGTGCCAAATACAAGTACAACAAACTGAATCTCGGAGACATCAACGGCATCCCACGCGTGCTTGATGCTGGACAGTGCAACGACAGCTACTCATGGGTCGTCGTTGCTCTCAAGCTCAAGGAAATCTTCGGCCTGAACGATGTCAACGACCTGCCTATCGCCTTCAACATAGCATGGTACGAGCAGAAAGCCGTCATCGTGCTGCTCGCACTGCTCAGCCTCGGCATCAAGAACATTCATATCGGCCCGACTCTGCCAGCATTCGTGTCACCTGAACTGCTCCAAACCTTGCAGTCAGCATTCGGCCTTGGCACCATCACCACGGTGGATGACGACATAAAGACGATGGTTGGATAATTATCTCAGCGAGGGTTCTGCCTTAGCAGAAGGGCAGGATCCTCGCATGTTTTATATACGACAATGCCCCCCGGCAGCCGTTATTCGAATTGTTCTGTCGCTGCGTCTTAAAATCTTAAAATGCAGCCAAATCCAAAATCCTTTGTTTAAGAATATAATTATGAATATGTGAGAGCCTATGAATGAACGGCACCCGAGTGCGTAATTGGTATATGTCTCCATGGGCAACCTACTCGTTATGCCGTTACGCCGACAGGCCTTTTAACAAATTATTAACAATCCATCGCTAAAAGTTTTCTGGCCCTTTGGAAGGGCTAGAAAATGTGATTATATTTGTTGAATAGAACATTTACCTATCAAGCATAGAACGCTGATAATCAATATTATATTTATAAAACAAAGGGCCAGATAATGAGAAAGACGATAGAACAACTAAAATCGATGCGTGAGACTGAAGACCATGTGGAGTTCAAAAAAGGTGAACAAGGGAATGTATCCTACAACGGAGGCAACAAGGCTAATCCTTCCGACAGACGCAGATGCATCCTAGGTTACGTCACTGCTCTTTGCAATGAAAGAGGCGGCTCTCTGGTCATCGGAATGCACGATTCTTATCCTCATACGGTTATTGGAACCAAGCAGAGCGAAGGCAGCATCGGTTTGCTTATGTCAAAAATCTATAATGATGTCGGCATCCGAACAGACATCTATGAACTTTATGAGGGTAACAAGCGAGTTTTGGTAATCGATGTTCCTTCACGTCCCAGAGGCAGGATCTTCAAATTCGAAGATGTTCCGCTTATGCGCGTAGGGGAAGAACTGAAACCGATGTCTGATGAAGTTTATCTCAGCATTATTCAGGAGCAGGAACCGGATTTCTCCGAGCAGTTTTGCGAAGGCGTATCCATCAACGAACTAGACAAAGAGGCGATAGAGATATTGAAGGATAAGTATGCGAAAAAACAGAAGAATCCATCCTTCCGTTCCCTTGACAATTATCAGGCGCTCTCCGATTTGGGACTCGTCTTTCAAGGAAAAGTGACCAATGCAGCCGTTATCCTTGTGGGCAAGAAGGATCTCATAGAAAGCAAATACCCTCAGGCGAAGATTTCACTTGAATACCGGACAGGAGAATCCAACATTCACTTTGATGCCCGAGAGTATTTTTCCGGCCCATACTACATTATGATTGACAAGCTTTGGGCCGCCATCAATTCCCGAAACGGTTCAGTGCCTGTCCGTAACGGCATATACAAAGATTACGACATCCCCCTATTCAATGAAGATGTCATTCGCGAGGCACTGAACAATGCCATCGCTCATCGAGCCTATGATATTCAAGGCGAGATAGTCGTGAAACAATATCCAACTCAGATGATCTTTGTCAATCCCGGCGGTTTCCCTCACGGGGTCACCATCGACAATATTCTCTATGTCCAGAGTACCCCGAGGAACAGGCTTCTTGCAGATGTCCTTTCGAAAACCGGGTTGGTGGAGCGTTCAGGACAAGGTGTGGACAACATATATTTGGACACTCTCTCCGAGGGCAAGCCCGCTCCCGATTACAGCAAGACGGACGACTTCTGCGTCACGCTTATCTTGTCCTCAAAGATCGAGGATGCGGCATTTTCTCAGTTCATCAATTCCATCCAGGATTCACTCCCGGACGATGCGAAGCTGAACGTCTATGACATTATTACACTGAATACAATCCGCCAGACCAAAAACCGTCAGTCTCTGGACAAGAAGATTGTTTCCAAACTGCTGACTGCTGGATACATAGAACAACGGGGGAGGACAAGCGGAACCTACTATATTTTAGGGAAAGATTACTTTGAACTTTCCGGCAAAATGTCCGAGTATTTCACGCTCACGGATTGGGATGAGAACCAGGTCCTATCAATCGTCGCTTCGTTCCTGAAGAAGAATAATACGGCGAAGATGGGCGATTTTGCAAATCTATTTGTCGGCCACCTCTCTAGAAAGCAGATCCGCAGCTATATCGCGAAACTCGTAGAGAATGGAATGCTCGCTTATACCGGAGAAGGCAAAATGCGGACATACACATTGAGTAAACGCTATGAGAGTGAAATGGTTTTGATTACCAAAGCCGTAGAAATCGGACTCAACGAAATCAGCAGGCAGGCAAAGGACCAGAAAAAGGGCCAATAATCAAGTCAGAAAATCGAAATTCGCTATTTAATTACCTGATAATCAGCGAATGCGAAGGACCAGAGTAAATATCGCAAGAACTGCCACCACACCCGACTGCCTCGTTGCTTTCTACATCAATAGTTACATTATGGATAGAAACGAGAGACTTGACAAGCGACAAGCCGATACCAGTCCCTATTGTATTAAAGTTACGATATTCTCCTTCATAAAAACGGCGGAAAAGGCCAAATATTGTCTTAGGTGTCATCAATTTCCAACCATTTGCGCACGATACCAGAAGCTTGTCGGCATCAAGAACATTCATATCGGCCCGACTCTGCCAGCATTCGTGTCACCTGAACTGCTCCAAACCTTGCCGTCAGCATTCGGACTTGGCACCATCACCACGGTGGATGACGACATAAAGACGATGGTTGGATAAATTATCTCAGCGAGGGCTCTGCCTAAGCAGAAGGGCAGGATCCTCGCTTGTTTTATATACGACAATGCCCCCCCGGCAGCTGCCCCTTCGTAACCTTTTACGATTCTAGCACCGATGGGGGCTTTTCGTCCATCATTTCTTTAGGGGATTTGCCAAATTTCGCCTTAAATTTCTTGCTAAAATATTTTGCATCTCCGAATCCCACTGAATAAGCAAGTTCCGATACCCTCATCTTATCTTTTTCTTCCATTATCAGCTTGTATGCAAGCGTAAGCCTAGCATTCAGGATAAAAGCATTCGGGGTAAAACCGGTTAGGCTCTTCAGTTTCTCTGTCAACACTGTTCGAGAGACGTTCATGGCATCGACAAAATCTGTCTGGCTAAATTCTGAATCTGCAATATGATCGTTCACGACATCAATGGCGTGCTGAAGGAATTTTTTATCGGTGGATGTATAATCAATGTCCTTCACTTCGAAGACAAGTTGCTTGCGGAAATCAGCGCTTTTGTTCTCCTGCTTCTTTATCAGATTCATAATCATGGCAGAGAGCACAAAGAAATTGCAAGGCTTCGTCAGATAGCCATCCGCACCATGTTTGTAACCCTCGATGCTTGAAGAATCATCCTTTTCCGCAGTTAATAATATTACAGGGATATGGCTGAATTCAACATGTTCTTTAATATATGGACATAGACATTAGCCTCAAGAATATTACAGTTACGAGCAAAAAGGCAGGGAACTACCCAGCCCTTACAATATACACGAAAGGAAGCACCATCACCGGGATGAAAATCACAGGATTCACCGTGAATGGAGAAAAAATCCAAGGCACGGGAAGCCAATTCACCATTGACAATCCGGCCAATGTAGAATATAGCATAGAATAAAACCACAGATATCATGACTAAAGGCTTTTCCATGACATACGCAGTGCTGATTCTTACAGCTGCTGCCTTAGGGGGATGCAAAGTGGAAACAGACGACCTCAACGCCCAGACGCAAGAAGTGCAGGGCATCGTCATGTCTCCATCGTCTCTCACGATAAAAATAGGGGATGCTGCGACAATCGGGGCAAGAATAAGCAAATGGAATGCATCTACAAGCAGTCCAATTGCATGGACAGTCGAAGATTCGAATATTGCGAGCGTAACGCAAGAAGGGATCGTGACTGGCCTCGGAATAGGCGAAACTGACGTTAAAGCTTCAGCCGGAGGCAAAACGGGCATCTGTCATGTAACAGTGATTGACTCAAGAATACCTGCCGATAGCCTGAAATTCGATGTCGAGCAATTGCGCATCAACGTTGGAAAGAAAGAGTCAGTCAAAGCCACGGTATACCCTTCGAATTCGACAGACGCACCTGTTTGGACATCGTCAGACGAATCGGTCGCCACAGTTGATGCAGCAGGGGTCGTCACCGGCAAAAAATGTGGTTATGCCACAATCACGGCCAAAGCAGGTGACGCTGTCACATCAGTCACGGCTCTAATCCATGGGGATATCTGGCTGGAACAGGTCGATGCTCTCATAAAACCTACTACTTTCGAAAATCATCCGTTCGAGACCGACACCATTCGCGTGGCAAGAGGAGAGACAGCCACAGTGCAAATGATGGTATATTGCGACAAAGACGAAGGCACCATAACGCCATCCATCACGCAATTCGCCCTGAAAGGCGAAACTGGCATAGCCATCAACCCCGAACTCCATTGGGTGAGAAACGTCAAGTGCACTCCCCACTGGGATCAGTGGGCAGGAGGGGCGGCACCCGACAGGTATCCGCAAGAGCAGCTTCTCATTCCGGATGCCCTGATGCCTCTTGAAGATTGGACCGTTGATCTTCCGAATGGCAATCAAACTGCATTCTGGGCAGAATTCGACATTCCTCGTGACGCACCAGCAGGAATATATGAAGGAATCGCCAAAATACAAGGCTACGACAGCGGCGAGCTCCCATTCACTGTAGAAATCTACGATGTCACATTGCCTGAAAAGCAGACTTTGGACATCATGCAATGGATAAACGGAGACCTGAAAGCGATGAATAACGGCAAAGAGAATGAAATGTACGCCAACTATGATTTGATCGAGAATGTCATCGTGCCGTTTGTAAGCAAGTACGGGCAAAATAGCTTCAACTCTCAATACTATCAGACCTATTACACAGGAAGGAAGCTCGTAAAAAACGCTTCCGGGGAATGGGAAATGACCGCCGACTTCAGCACGCTGGGAAGAGAAATCGAGATGTATTACAGAGCATGCCCTGACCTTCACTATGTTCAGGGGCCAAACATAATCGCCAGCGCTAAAGACAAGACGGACGGACTTCTTGTGATGCTGGGGATTGAGCTGAATGATGATGGCTCTCCAAAATGCACAGATAATGGAGATGGGACTTATTCTCCGGTCTGGACCTATGTGGATCAGCGCGACCAGTACAGCCCCGAAGTCGAGATGTATCTCAAGCTGTATTTCCAGGCTATGGAAAAATATCTCAAGTCACATTCCCTTCCTGACGGGAGAACCTATCTAGACGTCTATCTACAGACTCTATGTGACGAGCCTAATGATAAAACAGCCCCAGCCTATATGAGAGTTGCTTCTTACATCAAAAAAGGAGGCCCGGAAATCAAAATAATGGATCCGCTGGGAACGCATAAAATCACAGACGAGTATCTGGACGTGCCATGCCCGTGCATAGATGTGCTGAAAGGCGAGGAGGGATATGAGTATACAGACAAACAGATACCGTGGATATACTGCGCCATGGGCCCGCAGGGTAACGGGCTCAACAGATTCATAAGAATCCCGCTCATTAAAACAAGGCTGATTCATTGGCTGAACTATCGCTACAACACCGTCGGCTTTCTTCACTGGGGCCTGAATTACTGGCATGGCGCCCCATCAGAGAATCCATGGAAGGATGCTTACGGCGAGTTCATCGGAGGCGACATGTGGATTATTTGGCCAGGGAACAAGAAAGTCTATCCTTCCATACGCCTGAGCGCAATGCGCGATGGCATCAGAGATTACGAATTGCTGAAAATGGTTGGGCAAAAGTCTAAAGCCGAATCCGATGCAATGTGCCGGAAAATCGTAACTGACACGTGGAATTACACCACTGACATAGAGGCTTTCCGTGCGGGCAGAAAAGCTATTCTCGATTATCTCTCTGGCAAATAATATGTCTATGCTTAACAAATCAGGCTTTGCTTCATTGTCCCTGCTTTCCCTTCTGACTCTTTTTTCTTGCACGGAAGAAATCTCCAGCAAGAAAGAGAGCGACGTCTCAGTCGTCCCAAGACCGGCAATGGCAGAATTCCACAAAGGATATTTCAAGACTCAAGAAAGAGATGCGACAGCATCCAGCGCCGAAACCAATCTTGACCCTTCTTTGAGAGAAACTCTCGGACGAGAAGGATACGTATTGAATGTGACGAAGGCCGGCATTTCAATAAAAGCGGCAACCGATACCGGGCTTTTCTACGGAATGCAGACAGTAAAGCAGCTCACCGACAGCAACGGAGTACGGTGCGCAAAAATTACAGACTATCCTCGCTTTGAGTACAGAGGCATTCACTTGGATGTCTCGCGCCATTTCTTCTCAAAAGAAGAGATCATGAAAATCCTGGACGAAATGGCATATTACAAGCTGAACCAGTTTCATCTTCACTTAACTGACAATGGAGGATGGAGGTTGCAGATTGACTCATACCCTAAGCTGACAGAACTTGGGTCGTACAGGGTTTTGAAAGACTGGGACGGATGGTGGAAGCTGGACAAAAGGTATTTCTGCACGAAAGACACTCCCGGAGCATACGGAGGCTATTACACGAAAGACGATATTCGCGAAATAGTCTGGTATGCAGAGGAGCGATATATTAACGTCATTCCAGAAATAGAATTTCCCGCACACTCGGATCCTGTATTTGTCGGTTATCCTGAACTCAATTGCACTGATACGCAATACGGCAATGGAGAATTCTGCCCTGCCAATGAAAAAGTTTACGACTTCGCCGAAAGCGTATTGGCTGAGGTGATGGAACTCTTTCCTTCAAAGGAGATAATCATTGGCGGAGATGAGGCGAGAAAACATGCTTGGCATGATTGCAACGCATGCAAGGCCTTGATGGAGGAAGAAGGAATGACTTCTTACGACGACCTTCAATGCTACATGATAAGCCGATTGCAGAAATTCCTCAAAAATGAAGATCTGTCCAGTTCCTCGATCGTATATTCATACAGAGGCGAAAAAGGAGGCATCCGGGCGGCAAACAGAGGATTGCGCACAGTGATGACTCCTGGTGAAATCCTTTATTTCGACTGGTATCAGGCTTCGCCGAAAGAAGAGAAAAAGGCGATGTACGGATATTCTCCATTAAAGAAAATGTTCATTTTCGATCCGCAGCCCATTAGTCCTGAACGCGCTGCATTCAATGAAAGCCTCGTCGAGGGAAAGAAGGTCGCTCCTGATACTGTTGAATGCATCCGACCAGAGAACATGGGGAATGTCATTGGGGTTCAAGGATGCGCATGGACGGAATACATTCCTACCGAGAAGCACCTGGAATATATGATGTTCCCAAGATTGCTTGCAATCGCCGAAAAAGGATGGTCGCCAGAAGAAGGAGCGTCATGTGATGACTTCAAAAATCGCATCGGGCAGCAACTAGCCGGGCTACGAAGCAGAGACATTCAAGCGTATGACTTGCATGATGCCCCTGAGGTCATGATCGTCGCAGGGGAGGTAACGATGGACAGCGAGAACCCTTCAGCTACCGTTAGGTATACGCTGGACGGTTAAGATCCCAGCGCGGCATCTGCCACTTACGCAAAACCCTTCAGGGTCAGAGGCGATGCCACGACCATAAAGGCTGCCGCCTTCAATGGGAAGCAGAAAATAAGCTATGTGAAGGAGGCTCGCTTCAAGCAAGGAGAGGACGTGATGGAATATTACGACTTCACTAATTGAAATCACCAATATTTTTCTTGAATATGCTTATTTCAAGAAAGTGACATATTTCCGTTCCACGAGGCCGTCCTTGCCGATTTTCATGATGTATGGCATGGAGCTGAGGTCGAAGGTGTCCAATATTATGTTCATGACTTCCGGATGCGCATCGAAGAGCTTGTCGGTCTCCACTTCGAAAACCTTTGCCCGAGAGCGTTTCGGAAGAGCGCTCTGCAAAGAATCCAGAGCTTGAAGCTCAGCCTCGCACACGTGACAGCCTGAATCGTGGAAAATCAGCCAGCCCCCTTTCTTCCTGAATTTGTTCCAGCCAGGAATCGGGAAATCCTTCGGGAGCCTCGTTCCTACTGGAGTCCGGGACAGCAAATCATTCATCATCTCTGCCAGGCCGATTACCTTCACCGTATCGTCAGAGCTTCTCCATATCTCGGGACGCGAGAGAATATATTCGTTGACAAAATCCAAAGCGCCTGCATTCCAAGCCTCCCCTTTGTGATTGGAGAGGTAATACAGCAAATCTCCTTCAAGATGCTTGAAGAACAGCGTGTCACCCTTGTCCAACGTCCTGCTTTTCACCAAATCAGCGGCATGGAGGATGTCAGCAGCCTCCAGAGTGTCTCCGTAAGATTTGAAAAGATTGTCGAAAAGAGCGGTGGTCTCCGCTCCGCCATATTCATAATTATCTTGCGATAAATACAAGTCCAGAAGCTGCTCCAGAGCCCTATGGTCCATTCCCCTACCCACTATCCTTCCTCCGGGAGCGACAAGGAAAATCTTCGGCGTATTCAGCACTCCGTATTTCATCTGGAAATCGGAAGATACTTCTGGATCCCAGAGATTTATCATCCTGGTTTCCGATGCCGTCACGTTGAATTTATCCCCAATCCATTTCAGCCACGAACCTTTATTCACGCCAGCATAGACCGCATAGAAGTCGATAGGGTAATTCTTGCGATTCAGCAGGGGCTTCAAGAATACCGATTCTATCTTGCACTTAGAACAGTCAGTGTCATAGAAATAAAGCACTGAATAACGCTCGAACCTAACCTGAGTCGCAACGCTGTCCGTGGAGAAAAGAGTAAGTTCCGGAGCCTGGCAGCCTAGGAGCGACTGCCGGTTGAAGTCGGCATAGACCCGGGCGTTCATAAGTTCGGCTTCGCTCTGGAACTTCACCTTCGCAGGAACGAACCATGCGTCGGTCAGGTGGATTGAAACCGCCTCATCGCCCATGACAGGAGAATTGAGATAGTGGTCGTATAGCTTGATGGCAACATACTGCCTTAGGAGCGAGTCACTGGTGTTTTCTATCATGAAGTCGCATTCCCTTTCCTTGACGTCCAGAGGCTCAGGCTCTAGAGTGGCGACATATTCGGCGATTTTGGCATCCAAAGCCTTAAACGCAGTTGAGTCAATTTCCAGTGCGAAAACGCTAATGGAGAGAAAGAATATTATGATTGTGAATACGAGCCTTCTCATTTTGCTTCTGGCAATATGACGCCTTCTGGGATGAACTGCGAAGTGTCACCGTGATGGCGGATGACATCGCGCACGGCCGATGAAGAGATGTGGGCATATTCCTGAGCAGTCGGGATTATGATAGTCTCAAGCCCAGGATAGAGATGCCTGTTGGCATCAGCAACAACCTGCTCGTTATCGAAATCCGTCATATTCCTGACACCCCTTACAACATGCTTTATGCCTAGCTGCCTGCAGACATCCACGGTGAGGCCATCGTAAGATATTATAGAAACCCCATCAAGACATTTGACCGCCTGACGGATGATGTCTTCCCGCTGCTCCATCGCATAGAACCCATTTTTATCCTGATTCACGCCGACAGCCACCACGACTTCGTCGAATATTGTCAGAGCCCTCTTGAGAATGTCCAGATGGCCAGAGGTGAAAGGGTCGAACGACCCGGGAAACAAAGCTTTTATATTCATAAATCCAAAATAATTACAGCTGCCAATTAATCGGGGTCTTTCCTTCGCTTATTAATATTTCGTTTGCTTTCTTGAAGTGGCCGCAGCCGAAGAAAGCTCCCCTCGCCAGCGGTGAAGGGTGTGCCGCCTCCAGTACATAGTGCTTCGACGAGTCAATGAGAGCCTTTTTGCTCCTAGCATAATTCCCCCACAACAGGAATATAATGCCTTGGTGATTCGTAGAGAGGTAGCTTATGACAGCATCTGTGAACTGCTGCCAGCCGATACCGCTATGGGATGCAGCCTCTCCGCTTCGAACGGTAAGGATGGCATTCAACAGAAGCACTCCCTGGCGCGCCCAGCCCTCCAGATTCGGCCTTCCGCTCATCCTGAAGCCGAACTCATCTTCTATTTCCTTAAATATGTTCTTGAGTGAAGGCGGCGCAGGCACGTTGTCAGGCACTGAAAAACTAAGCCCCATCGCCTGACCATATTCATGATAAGGATCCTGACCCAGAATCACGACTTTGACATGGTCCACTGGCGTGAGTTCGAAAGCCTTGAAGATAAGGCTTCCAGGAGGGTAGATTTTCTTTCCGGAGTCTTTCTCTTGGTGCAAAAAACGAACAAGCGCAGCAAAGTATGGTTTATCGAACTCACCTTGCAGCGCCTGTTTCCAGCTTTGTTCAATTTTTACGTCCATACGGGCTGTAAATTTAGACAAATTATTCGAATATGAAGTCTATGACTTCATCTATTGTCTTCACGTAATGAAACGCCAATCCTTGCACATAGATAGGCTTAATGTCCTCTATGTCCTTACGGTTTTCTTCTGATATGACGATGGTGTGTACTCCTGCCCTCTTAGCGGCCAGGATCTTCTCCTTTATGCCGCCTACAGGAAGGACTCTGCCACGGAGAGTCATCTCGCCAGTCATCGCTAGGCCAAGCTTGACCTTCTGCTTCCTAAGAGCGGAAACCATGGAGCTGACCATCGTTATGCCAGCCGACGGACCGTCTTTAGGAACAGCTCCTTCTGGCACATGCACGTGAATATCTTTAGACTCGAACTCCTTGGAAGTCATCTGGGCAAGCTCTGGATGCGCTTTAATATATTGGTAAGCAATGGTAGCCGATTCCTTCATAACAGCCCCCAAATTTCCTGTCATGGTAAGATTGCCCTTGCCGTGGCTCACAGAGCTTTCCACGAAGAGAATCTCGCCTCCCATCTCGGTCCATGCTAGGCCGGTGACCACGCCTGGCGCTTCGTTGCCTTTCTGCAGATCGTGGAAATTCGTCGGCAACCCGAGATATTCCTTAAGATGCTCTTTCTTTATAACTGCTGGATAGGCTTCACCTAGGGCGATTTTCTTTGCAGTCACTCTGGCGATTTTAGCAATCTGCTTCTCCAAGCCGCGTACACCCGACTCGTGAGTATATTCATCGATGATCTTCGCTAGGGCCGCATTGTCTATTCTCAGCTCGTGCTTACCTACGCCATGTTCCTCTAACTGCTTAGGAATTAAGAATTTCTTAGCAATCTGCATCTTTTCCTCTGCCAGATAGCCTGTGACATTTATGAGCTCCATTCTGTCCAAAAGGGCAGGCTGAATCCCATTTAATGTATTAGCCGTCGTGATGAACAGAACGTTGGACAGATTGTAGTCGATGTCCAGATAATTATCGTGAAAGGCAACGTTCTGCTCTGGATCAAGGATCTCAAGCAACGCCGATGACGGGTCACCTTTGTAGTCATTTCCCACCTTGTCTATTTCATCTAGCACCATCACAGGGTTGGAAGTGCCTGCCTTTGCTATGCCGCTCAGGATACGTCCCGGCATGGCCCCGACGTATGTCTTCCTATGCCCCCTCAGCTCGGCTTCATCGTGCATACCGCCAAGCGCGATTCTGCCATATTTCCTGCCCAATGCCTTAGCAATCGATTTGCCAAGGCTGGTCTTGCCAACTCCAGGAGGGCCATAGAGGCAGAGGATCGGGCTCTTCATATTTCCTTTCAGCTTCAGGACGGCTAGATATTCAATTATCCTGTCTTTCACCGTCTCTAGGCCATAATGGTCGGCATCCAGCACTCGCTGAGCATGCTTCAAATCCAGATTATCCTTGGACATGTCGTTCCACGGCAAATCCAGCATGAATTCGATGTAATTATATTGCACGCTGTACTCTGGAGAAGAAGGGTTATACTTCTCAAGACGCACGATTTCTTTCTCAAACTGAGCCGCCACCGATTCAGGCCATTTCTTTTCTTTCGCCCTCTCACGGAACTTGTCGAAATCTTCCTCCTCGTCCATTCCTAACTCTTCCTGGATGGTACGAAGCTGGTTGTTCAGGTAATACTCCCTCTGCTGCTGATCTATGTCGCTTTTCACCTTCTGGTTAATCTCCTGCTTGATTTTAAGCAGCTGGGTCTGCGTCTCCAGCAGCCCTAGCAGCTTCATCGCACGTACCTTCAAATTATCGTATTTCAGCAGTTCCACTCTCTCGGTGAAATTCTCAACATCCACCGTAGTAGCTATGAAATTCACTAAGAACGGGAAATTATCAATGGAGCGAAGAGCGGTCAGCGCTTCTTTCGGCGCAAAAGAAGACGATCTGATGATGACTGATGCTTTGTCTTTCAATGATTCAGCCAGCATCCTCATATTGTCATCCATCTTTGGCACCATGTCATCGGTGTATCTCACATGAGCAAGCAGATACGGCTGGTAAGAAATCATCTTCACAAGCCTGACTCTCTTTATCCCTTGCAGAATCGCAGTCAGCGAACCATCCGGCATTTCCAATGTCCTGAGAACCCTTGCCGCAGTTCCATATTTGAAGAGATCCTTCTCGTGAGGATCCTCAACTGACACATCGTTCTGAGGGACTGCGCCAATGAAAGAGCCTTTCTCTTCAGCTTCTTTTATAAGCTTTACCGACTTATCCCTGCCAATAGTTATAGGAAACACCATCTCAGGAAAGAGTACGGCGTTCCTCAAAGCCAAGATTGGCAGGGTGTCAGGCAGGTCCGCAGGATCTACCTTCATCTGCTCAGCCCCGTCCACGACAGGAATTATGCTAACCTCCGCCCCCTCGGGGAGAAGGAAATCTGATTTATCATTTCTAGTATCCATACTGAGTTCATCTAAAGGGCAGCGTTCTCTGACATTTTGTCAGAAAAAAGGCACTTTTAAAAGCAAGTGGGGATAAGGTCAATCTCCATGCCACAAAAAATGATTTCAAAAATTGAGATATGATTTTGAATATTAAAAAAATAACTCTATTTTTGCAATCCGTTACTTGAATAAAAACGTAGTGGTGTGATTATTAAAACTTTATAAATTTTATAATTATGACTAAAGCAGAAATAGTGGACAAGGTTGCTAAAGCAACAGGGATCGAGAAGATTGCAGTCCAATCAGTCGTAGAAGCCTTTATGGACACAGTTAAAGATTCTCTAGTAAAGAAAGAGCCTGTGTACCTTCGTGGTTTCGGCAGCTTCATAATCAAGCACAGAGCAAAAAAAGCAGCCCGGAACATCACCAAAAAGACTACAATGACTATTCCGGCTCACGATATCCCTGCTTTCAAACCTGCCAAGGTATTCGTTAACGCCGTTAAGAAATAATCGATTTAATATTTTCATAGACCTATGCCAAGCGGAAAAAAGAGAAAAAGACATAAGATGTCTACGCACAAGCGTAAGAAGCGCTTGCGCAAGAACAGGCATAAGAAGAAGTAACTCACTCCTCTCTGTCTGTCATTTTAGCAGTCTGCTAAAAGAAAGAGGCTGACCGGGAGACCCGGACAGCCTTTTTTAAATATAAAGTCCATTGAATTTCCTTATGGAGTCCGAAAAAAACGAAAAAGATCAGAAAGATCTGATTGTCGACGTATCGCCGACTGAAGTTCACATTGCGCTCATGGAAAACCATAAGCTGATTGAACTGAACAAGGAGTCTAGCAACGGGCACAGTTTTTCAGTTGGGGATGTTTATCTTGGGAAAGTCAAGAAAATCCTCCCTGCGCTCAATGCGGCCTTCGTGGACATCGGGGATAAAAAGGAAGCTTTCGTGCATTACCTCGACCTCGGGCTGTATTTCACAGCCTTCGACGAGTTCGTCAAGAAGAGCAATCCTAACAGCGACCTGAATGCGTTATATTCAGGGATCAAGCTAGGGCCTATCTTGGAGAAGGAAGGAAGAATCGAGAATGTGCTTAAGCCTGGGCAGATGATTGTCGCCCAGATCGTAAAAGAACCGATTTCCACTAAGGGTTCAAGACTGACTGCGGAAATTTCATTGGCAGGACGAAACATTGTGCTGATGCCATTCGCCGAGAAGGTGAACGTGTCCCAGAAGATCGTCTCCAAAGAAGAAAAAAGAAGGCTTGAGACTCTGGTCAAGAGTATTCTGCCGAAAAATTACGGCGCCATCATCCGCACTGCTGCAGAAGGCAAGAATGCTGCAGTTCTGGTTGCCGAAGTTAAATCTCTCATCCAGAAATGGGAGACATCATGGAAGAAGATCGCTGGGAAAAAGAGCATCCAGCTGCTGTTCACTGAGTACAGCAAGACGACCACCATCCTAAGGGATTTGCTCAACGATTCTTTCACGAATATTTATGTGAATGATGAGAAAGAGTATGAGGAAACAAAGAAATATATCTCCTTAATCTCCCCCGAGCAAGAGAAAATCGTTAAGCTGTACAATGGGAAAGAGCCTATTTTCGACCATTTCGAGATCACTAGGCAGATCAAGAGTTCTTTCGGCAAGGTGGTTCCGATGAAACAAGGGGCTTATCTAGTAATAGAGACCACCGAGGCATTGAACGTGATCGACGTGAACAGCGGCATCAGGGCAAGGACGGATGACCAGGAGGAGAACACCTTCGAGGTCAACTGCATTGCCGCTGAGGAGATTGCCAGGCAATTGAGGCTAAGGGACATGGGTGGCATCGTCATCGTGGATTTCATAGACATGGAATCTCCGGAGCATCGCAACGAGCTGCTAAAGAAGATGCAGCAGTTCATGGATAGCGATAGAGCGAAACACAACGTCCTCCCTCTTACGAAGTTCGGCCTCATGCAGATCACTCGCCAGAGAATAAGGCCGGTGACCGAGATCAACACTACCGAAGTTTGTCCTACGTGCCATGGCACAGGAAAAATTGCGTCTAGCGTAGTGATCGATGAGGAAATCGAGCGGAAGCTCACCTATTTCGTGGATAATGGGCTAAATGCCATCACTATTAAAGTAAGCCCTATACTTGGATCTTACCTCAAACGTGGCTCGAACCTGTTCGGCGACAAGTCTTTCCTGGGGAAATGGCGGCGGAAGTACAAATGTAAGATTAATATGATTGAAGTCACTGACTTCACAGTCCTGCAAAATGAATATTACGATGAGAAAGGGGATAAGCTGGAAAGCTAATCCCCTTTTTTAGGGGGCGCTGCCCCCTGAGAACCCCTGCGGCTCCCGGCCTTGTGTTATTCGCTTGGCTTAGCGCCGCGCGAATACCCGGCCTCCGCCGGTCGCCCGACGGCGACAGGGCGCTGCCCCCGTTTATGCGGTTCCGGAATCAAGTTCGGTGTGACGGATGCCTTTTCACTTCCTTACCAAACGCATCTCATTCGAGAGCAGCACAGCCAACCATGTCGTTTATTTGGCAGAACCAGGTCGCCTTCATGACGTCGGCGCTGCCTGCTTTGATCCAGAATGAAGGATCAAGTTCAAAACCCTGTGTTTAAGAATACGCCACGTCATCCTAAACTATACTCCCCGTCGACCCGAACGACCCCTGAACTGTATCCCAGTCTTCCCGAATGACCCACAACGTAACCCTGAACTGGAAAGTATCTATTCGACTCACCCCGTCACCCCGAATGCCCCACCCCGTCATCCTGAACTTGATTCAGGATCTGTTTTTCGCAAACCCAGATTCCGGATCGAGTCCGGAATGACGGAAGAAGGATGAACTCGTTTTACCGTCAACGTGAAATGTTGGGCTGACGGTGAGGCTGTGGTCGCAAAGCATGCATCCATGTCCTCGCTTAGAAGGACGTGAATTTATGGGCGACGGTATAGTGCCACCGGCTGGCTTGTAATAAAGGACTGCGCCGCCCACCCAGTTTCATAGAACGGGGGTCGGCAATGGGAATATGTGTCCCCGGCTCTTAAAATGAATGTCACCGTTGCCTGCAATTGTGAATAATCACAACCTCTCTTTCAGGTTTCACAAAACCTCGTCGATGCTGAAGCAATAAAGAATTGCATACGTGTATTTAAACCCTCCGGAAGAAGTGTCTCGCAAAACGCTGTCGAGGCAGGCTGCTCAGAAGCGCGCAGGGAAGGGCATATCTCGACATCGAGGCCTCCAAAGAGCCACGTTGTCGACCGGCACCCCCTTGCAGAGCCGCCGGAAGGACTTGCTCCGACAGCACTTCGCGAAATTCCACTACGTTCATCCTGTACGACCAACGCCGTCATCGCGAACCCGGTCATCCCGAATGACCCACTACGTCATCCTTAACTATAATCCCTGTCACACTGAACTGTACTCCCCGTCACCCTGAATGCCCCACCCCGTCATCCTGAATGATCTTTCCCTCGCTCAGCCCGAACGACACGTCCAGTCGCCCTGCTGACAAATCCGGCAAAAGCGCATCAG
>JAQYTJ010000014.1 GCA_028724885.1 Bacteroidales bacterium
GTTACGCTCGCCTCCCCGGCCTTCACTGCCGTGACCTTGCCGTTCCCGTCCACCGTCGCCACAGCGGTGGAACTGCTCGACCATGTGACGCTCTTGTCCGTGGCGTTGGAAGGTGCGACCGTCGCTGCCAGAGCAACCGTCTCGCCCTCCGTCATCTCAAGCGCCTGGCGGTCAATGGTCACGCCCGTAACCTTAATAGAAGCTGGAGCCTCCGGTTCCTTCGGCTCAGTCTTGCCGCATCCTGAAATCGCCAGGACTGCCATGGCAAAGGCCATGAATGCAAATAATCGTTTTTTCATGTTCATGAATATTTTGAAGTTTCGTGAAATCCTCGCCGCTGTTTAAAACCAATCGTCGTTGCTGGCAAAGTAAGTCGCCAGGAAGGTTCAATGTTAGGACTTTTGGAACGTTTTTCTTGGATTTTTTGCGATCCGGCAGGTGGCAAATTAGGACTTATCGGACATCACTTGCCGGCAATTAATTGATTATTAATGCATTTAAAAGTCAAATTCCAAACTGAAACATTTCTGGCAGTTGAAAGATTGAAAATACGTAGGAGAGGGATAGCGATGCCATGACCGCTAAGGCTAACCTCGCGAAGTTTTTCATGATTATAAAAAATAAGCTGTAGGTTTTTGGTTAGATTTAAAATCATATAATAAAACACCAAAAATGATTATGTAATTAGGCCGGGAAAACCAACGAATTCATTCGTTGGAGCAGTCATGGTTATATTTATAATGTCGTAATATCGTTTCCCAAAGTCGTGCGTATCGACAATGTTTACCCTGAATATCTCCGTCCTTGGTAAGTGCCTAGCTGCTCCAGACGCAGGTCGGGGAGATGCAGCAGGTCGGGGTTACGTATCAAGCCCCACGGTGTCTTAGATACGAAACGTGGCGGGACCTCGCCGGCAATGCGCTCAATGTAAAGGTCAGGGCGGAGGCGTTCCAGCATCGAGACCATGAAGTCGATATATTCATTTAAGCTGAAAGTCTCGAAATCCGACGGGAAAGCAGCATATTCCTGTTCCATCCTGGTGCCTTTTATCAGTTGCAGCTGATGGAATTTGACTGAGGTCAGCGGCAGCTCAGAAATAGCTCTGCATTCATCCAGCATCATCTGGTGGGATTCTCCTGGCAGCCCTAAAATAAAGTGCGCCCCAACTTCAAGGTCTCTCGATGCGGTTTCTGCCACGGCTTTCATGGCGCACTCGAAGTCATGCCCACGGTTGATTCTGCGCAGGGTGGCATCGTAACAAGACTCTATGCCATATTCTATGCTGACTAGCGGGGCGGTGAGGGCTTCCCCAGTTTCTGCCAGCGTGAGGCCGTGGCACCAGCCTTTCAGGACATTTCCGCGGCGCAGGGCAGCGAAGTAGTCCAGTTTTCCAGCATCGATGCAGTCGGGGCGAGTGCCAATTACAATGCCAACGACGGCAGGATGCGACAGAGCCTCTTCGTAGACCTGGCGCAGCCGTTCCAGCGAGCCATAGGTGTTGGAATATGCCTGGAAATATGCCAGATAGTGCTTCACGCGTGGGTACCGTCTACGGTGGAACTCTATTCCCTCTTCCAGCTGTTCCAGAATGCCTTTCCCGGGAGTGCTGTAATTAGGATGGAAAGCGGCATTGTCGCAGTAGGTGCACCCTCCGATTCCGACAGAGCCATCTCGGTTTGGGCAGGTGAACCCGGCATCAATGACCAGTTTCTGCAGGCGTTCGCCGAATCGGTGCCTGTAACAAGAGCTGAATGCCAAGTATCTTTTGCCATCTGGAAATTCCATTGCAACACAAAGCTAAGTATTTTTTATATTTGCAAGGATATGAAAATTTTTTTTATGAATGTATCGCATTCCGTAGTCTTAGTGCTTGCCGCTGCCTGCATTCAGGCTGCTGCAATGGGGCAGGAAGCTGCTGCGCAGGGAGAGAGGCATTGGGCAGTCACTGAATTTTCTGCCAACTTTATGCGAGAAAAACCTGACTATCCCGCTGAACTCGGAGACCAAGCGCTAATGGGCACTATCGTAGAGCTTTTGGACACGAGCGCCTACTGGGTGAAAATCAAGTCTCCTGAGCCATACACGGCATGGGTGAACGAAATGGGCTTGGTTCCGATGGACGATAAAGAATTACTGGACTACTTGGAAGCACCTAAATACATCTGCACTGCATCATATTCGCATATCTATGAAGAACCTTCCCTTAACTCTCCGATAGTGAGCGATTTTGTAATGGGCGACATCGTAAGAATAATGTACAAGCAAATCGTACACACGCGCGGCTCCCTTCAAGGTTACACCGAGGGTAGGGCAGTGCTCAAGAAAAAATTCGTGGGCGTAGTGCTGCCGTCTGGTAAGACTGGCTACGTACCTGCAGAAGACGTGGACATATTCTATAAATGGGCAAAAGACTCATACGAGATGATCGGAAGTCCAGAAAAATGCAGAAATAATATTCTAGAGGCTGCCAGCAAATTCCTTGGCGTGCCATACATGTGGGGCGGCACTTCTATCAAGAACGTGGATTGCAGCGGCCTGGCACGATGCGTGTATTTCATGAACGGCATCCTTCTGCCTAGGAATGCTTCCCAGCAGGCACAGACAGGAAGCGATGTCGGCATATTCATAAATGGAGAATTCAGTAGCAGGGACCTTCTTCCTGGCGATCTGCTATTTTTTGGCAGAGCTGCTACTGACAGCACCTCAGAAAGGGTGACTCATGTGGGGATATACCTAGGCGAGGGGAAATATATTCATTCCTCTCAAGTAGTTCGCGTTAGTTCTTTAAATCCAGCTGCAGAAGATTATGCCGGCCGTCAGCCGATCCGAGCGAGAAGGATCCTAGGTGAGGTTGATGAGAAGGGCTCGGGCGTAGTTTCCCTGTGGAAAAGTCCTTTCTATTTCACTCAAAATTGATTAAATTTGCCAAATTTTCTTAATCAATGTCAAAGTTCGTTACCAGAGAAATTCCTGAAGGACTCACCTTCGATGATGTTTTGCTAGTGCCGGCTCATTCCGATGTACTTCCGAGAGAAGTTGATTGCTCAACCGACTTCACCGCAGAGATCAGATTGCACACTCCTATCGTGTCTGCCGCAATGGACACCGTGACAGAGGCAGATCTTGCAATTGCTATGGCGCGTAATGGTGGCATCGGCGTCATTCATAAGAACATGACTATAGAGAGTCAGTGCGAGCAGGTTCGCAGGGTTAAGAGGGCAGAGAACGGAATGATTTACGATCCTGTCACAATTCATCCGGAAGCAACGGTTGGCGTTGCTTTCGCAATGATGAAGAAAAATCACATTGGCGGCATCCCCGTCGTGGATGCTGACGGTTACTTAATCGGCATAGTGACAAATAGAGACCTTAGGTTCTTGGATGACATGAGGCAGCCTGTCTGTGAAGTCATGACAAAAGAAAATCTCGTGACTGCCCCAAAGGGAATCACTCTTTCCGAGGCCACGAACATTTTGCGTCACAGCAAGGTTGAAAAACTACCAGTAGTAGATAAGGATGGAAAGCTAGTTGGCCTCATCACTTATAAGGACCTGATGAAAATAAAGGACAATCCTATTGCGTCAAAGGACAGCAAGGGCCGTCTTATGGTAGCGGCGGCGGCTGGAATTAAGGTAGATACGGTAGATAGGATAGGAATGCTGCTGGACGCTGGAGCCGATGCTGTGGTGCTGGACACCGCCCACGGACATTCCGAGGGAGTGCTGAGAACCATAAGAAAATGCACCGAGGCATTTCCGGACGCCCAAATCATTGCTGGCAACGTAGCTACGTATGAAGGAGCTAAGGCTTTGGCAGAAGCCGGGGTGAAGGCCGTCAAAGTAGGAATCGGGCCTGGGTCAATTTGCACTACGCGTGTCATTGCCGGTATTGGCGTTCCACAGCTTACGGCAGTACTGAATGCTTCAGAGGCACTAATGGGTACTGGAATTCCAGTGATTGCAGATGGCGGAATAAGATATTCAGGAGATGTCGTGAAGGCTCTAGCTGCTGGCGCTAGCACTATTATGGCAGGTTCTCTGCTGGCAGGCGCTGAGGAGTCGCCTGGCGAGACGATCATCATGAACGGAAGACGTTTCAAGGCTTACAGGGGCATGGGTTCTCTGGAGGCAATGGAAGCTGGCTCGAAAGATAGATATTTCCAGGATGCCGAGACCGACGTGAAGAAGTTGGTTCCGGAAGGAATCGTCGCCCAGGTGCCTTATAAGGGTACTGTCTCTGAAATCGTCTATCAGCTCGTGGGCGGCCTTCGCTCCGGAATGGGCTACTGCGGAGCTCACACTATTCCTGAATTGCGAAACGCCCAGTTCATAAGGATAACTCAGGCAGGCATGTTAGAGAGCCATCCTCACGACGTGACTATCACTAAGGAGGCTCCGAACTATACCCGTTAATTCCAGATGAGGCTCTGTCCCGGCATATTAATTGTTTTTCCCCTGCTGCTAGCACTTCAATCTTGCCAGTGGCTTTCTTCCATAGTGCACGACGAGGAAGTAGTGGCCAAACTTGGAAAGCATCGCTTATACAAGTCTGAGGTTGAGGCCATGATTCCTAAGGGCACTAGCTCGGAGGACAGCCTTAACATGGCAATGCTTTACATCAATTCCTGGGCTACGGACATGGCCTTCCAAGATGTCTCGGACAAAGAGTTGTCAAAGGAAGAGAAAGACGTCACGAAAGAACTTGAGCAGTACAAGGAGAGCTTGCTGCGCTACCGGTACGAGCAGCGATACATTAATGAAAGGCTGGATACGTCGGTTTCTGAGGCTCAGATTTACGAATATTATAAGTCGCATGCCGAGAGTTTCAAGACCCAGAGGGCGCTGGTGAAGGCTAGGACCCTAAATATTAATAAAGAGTCTTCTTTTTTGGCAAGTTTCAAAAATATGATGTGTTCGGACAATGTCGAGGACGTGATAGAAGCCGACAGCTTGGCTCTAAAGGGAGGGCTTAAATATCATGATTTTTCTTTCCAGTGGATGGATGTCTTGGCGCTTGCCGCTAGCATAGGAGTCAGCTACAATGAGATAAAGCCTTGCAAGAAAGCTGCGGTGATTCAGTTCGAAGACGATAACGATAATCTGGTGTTAATATATCTTGCAGATGTCGTGGAGGAAGGGGAAGTAGCTCCGGTCGAATATGTCAGGGCGAAAATCATCGACAGCATCATCAGTGAGCGTAAGCACACGCTGCTAGGTACTTTGGAACGGGACTTGTTAGAGAATGCCCGGGTTAAGGAAAACTTTGAAATTTACTCGAAATGACAAGAAAAATCGTATTTGCGGCTGCGTTGCTTGCTGCTTTTTGTGTTCATGCGTCAGCTCAGAAATATAAGTACATAGACAAGACCATTGCGGTGATTGGAAACGAGGCGATAACCCTGTCGGACTTGGAAGATGAGATAAAGAACCAGAACGCTCAGGGCCTATCTTCAGATAGGAGCAAACGGTGCGAATTGCTGGAGTCCATAATGGAGTCTAAGATCTTCCTGATGCAGGCCAAGGTTGATTCCCTGACTGTCAATAACGATCAGGTTGAGAATATGCTTTCCAATCAGATTGACAGGGTGATGACCTACTTAGGCGGCGAGGAAAACGTCGAGAAATATTTCGGGAAGCCACTCTACAGGCTTCGCCTCGACTGGAGGCAGCAGTACCAGAATATGAGCCTTACCCAGCAGGAGCAGCAGCAGATTATGAATACTGTCCCGGACATGACTCCTCATGATGTCAAGGAATATCTCGACACTGTGGATAAGGACAACCTTCCTGTCGTGCCTATCAAGTATAAATTGAGCCAGATCTGCATCTACCCAGACCGCGAGGCTGCTAATCTGGCTGTGCGCGAGAAACTTCTGAGCCTACGCGAGAGAATCCTTAACGGAGAGAAATTCTCCACTCTTGCGAGAATATACTCAGAGGATCCTGGCAGCGCACGTCGCGGCGGTGAATTGGGCATGGCTTCGAAGTCTATTTTCTGGCCGGCCTTCTCAGACGCAGCAATGGCTTTGAAGCCCGGAACCATATCACAAATCGTCGAGACTCCTGATGGCTTCCACCTGATCGAAGTGATAGAGAAAAAGGGCGACATGTTCAATGCCAGACACATATTAATGAAGCCTCAATATACCGAGGCTGATAAGCAGAAAGCCTTTAAGACATTGGATAGCTTACGCACAGAAATTCTAAATAAGGCGGTTACTTTCGAGATGGCGGCCCAATTCTATTCCCAGGATGCGGCCACGAGAACGAACGGCGGACAGATGTCTGACCCAAACACTGGCTCGGCATATTTCGAGATTGACCAGTTGAAACCTGCTGACTACGATGCTATAAAAGACTTGAAAGGAGGGGAGATATCCGTGCCTGTCGAGTCTACCGACAATGATGGTCGTCAGAACGGCAATCATCCGTATATAGATGGAAAGACAATGTATAAG
The DNA here is from genome assembly GCA_028724885.1 of Bacteroidales bacterium. GTDB lineage: Bacteria > Bacteroidota > Bacteroidia > Bacteroidales > UBA932 > Cryptobacteroides. The sequence continues at coordinate 6,458 of JAQYTJ010000014.1, forward strand.
ATTATCCGCGTGGATAAAATCTTGCCTGCTCACACGGCTACGTTCCAAGATGACTTCAATCAGCTTGCTAACCAGGTGAAGGAGGATAAGCAGGTGAAGGCGATAGACGATTTCCTAACGAAAAAAATCAAGGAAACTCATATAACGATAGATCCGATGTTCGCCAATTGCGATTTCCGCAGGTCTGAATGGGCATCGAAGATCACTAAAGATTAATGTTTCGCCGCGTCCTTTCATATTTTCTTCTGTCATTCCTGACATGCTTCGGGCTATCGGCTCAGAACCATGAGGACACTGACAGCCTCGTGCGTCTTTTAAGCTGCGATGAACTGAGGCAAGAGGAAGAATTCGGGAAGAATCTCAGGAAGGCGCTTGGCCACGCTCGTTTCCAGCATAATGGCACGCTTCTACTGTGCGACACTGCCCTTTGGCATGTCGAAGATCAGATAATTAATGCAACCGGCCATGTGCAGATAATTCAGAACGAGACGATTCTTACGAGCGAGAAGCTAGACTACTACATTCAGGATAACCTTGCGCAGTTCCGTGGTGTTCTTGTTCAACTTCAGGATAAGAAGAAGAATACTTTGAGGACAAATAATCTGGATTATGATACTAGGGATAGCATCGCCATATTCAGAGATGGGGGCTCTTTTAGGGATGAGAGCGGCCAAATCATAGAAGGAGACGTAGGTACATATGATTCTAAGATAAAGACTTTCTTTTTCAATGGGAACGTGAATATGTTCACTGACTCAATATTCATAAAGACGGATCATCTAGAATATAATACCGACCAGAATTTTGCGACTTTCGGCAAAGGGACTAATGCATGGCAGAAAAAGAATATGCTTTCGGCTGATGCCGGGTGGTACGACCGAGCCAAAGAAATATTCTTTTTTAATGATAACGTCCATTTGCTGACTGAGAATCAGGAGGGATGGGCGGATTCTTTGAAATATTTCAGGAACACTAAAGATGCTGAAATGTTCGGCAATGCGCAAGTGCTCGACACCACGAGGAAAGTGGCATCTGTTGCTGGTTACATGCATTATTGCGATTCCCTCTCGAAGATTTTGATGCGTCGCGACCCGGCAGTGATTTGCGTCGTTGAGCAGGACAGCACCAGAGACACAGTGTACGTCGGCGGTGACGAGCTTGTTTATTGGACGGTGCCGAAATGCGCAATCCCTGATGAAAATTTCAAATCCGCTAAGGCTAGGGTAGATGAAATGTATCAGGATGCCATAGGTGCTTACAGGAAGAAGGCTTCGAAGGATGCTGCTGCGAAAGCTGCTGAGGAAAAGAAAAAAATGGAGGAGGATGATCCAAACGCTTATGCTTCTGTGGACAGGGGCAGGGGTGCCGTTGGCCTTCCTACTGGAGCCACCGGCCAGCCTGCTGGCGGAATTAAGCCTCCTGCTGCGGGAGAGAGTCCACAACAGAATGCGGAGCATAATATTAATCAAGACTCTTTGAAAATCGCCACTATCAGAGATTCTCTTGCTAGAGCAGATTCCATTGCTCTGGCTAAGACTGATTCTACTGCTATAGGCTTTGCTAGAGCCGTTAAGAACGTTAAACTATACAAGAGCGACATGCAGATGGTCTGTGATTCTCTTGAATATAGCGACTTGGACTCTCTGGTGCGGCTTTACCTCGCCCCCCTCGTTTGGAATGAGGAAAAACGGCAATATTCTGCCGACAGCATCGCTATACTCATTAAGAATCGCTCGTTCGACAGAGCTAGTCTCATGTCGCAGGCTTTCATAGCGATTCAGGAGGATAGTGCCTGCTACGACCAAATTAAGTCCACAGATATGATGGCGTATTTCGACACGTCTGGTGCTTTGAAGCGGTTCGATGCAATGGGAAGCGTGGCAGGGGTGTTCTACATAGAAGAGAATAAGTCTCTGGCTACTGTGAACAAGTTTGAGTCGAAGATGCTCACGGCTAATTTCAAGGATGGCAGCATCAATGATCTGAATTATTTCGAGGCAGTAAAAAGCGATGCTTATCCTGTGGTTCAGATGAAGATGGACGAGCGTTTTCTGAAAGATTACAAGTGGCTTCCTGATAAAAGGCCTAAATCTCCTTCCGATGTGACTTCATTGATACCTAGGAAGTCGATGAGAACTAAGTACGAAAGCATTCCTCATGCAGCATTTCCTAATACAGACAAATATTTTCCTGGTTATATGAAGGAGGTGAATAAGATGCTCGCTCGGAGCGATTCGCTTAAACGAGTCCGTAACCTCCAGAAAGATTCTCTGGATAGGATTGAGGCGGCTAGGGAAGACTCCTTGGCTCTTATCCACGAGGCCTATTTGGATTCTCTGAGTAAGGCATTAGCATTAGGGAAGGACACTTTGGCCGTTAAAGACAGTCTTGCAGCTAATCCTGACTCGCTTTCGATGAAGGCCGATACACTATCTGGAAAAGAGAATCAGCTAGTGTCTAAGTCTGATTCTTTGGCTGGTGGAGTTGCTGAGAATTCCATTAAGCAAGGAGCCGTAAAGGATGGCTCTGGTGGAGTCAATGAGGCAAAACAAGAGCCCGGAAAGGAGAGCATCAAGGAGGCAAAGCAGGCGAAGAGGCTTGACAGGGAGGCTCGTAAGAAGGCCAGATGGGAGCGGCTGGAAAAGGAAGATCAGGAAAAAGCTGCGAAGAAGGCCGCCAAGCAACAAGAGAAGCTAAGAAAGAAGACCCTGAAGACGCTTCGGGCTTTGGATAAACGTGCAGCTAAAGAGCAGAAAATCTACGACCGCTATAAGGCTCGCTACGAAAAACAGAAAGCCCGCGAAGATGCCCGCAAATCCGCCATCGACCTCAAGCAAGAGGACACCCAAAGTAACCCCGACGAAAACACCGGCACCACAGTCGCCCCTCCCCACGGGACCCCAGTCAAGAACACCGACTAGACCCCAGTCAAGAACACCGACTAGACCCCAGTCAAGAACACCGACTAGACCTCAGTCAAGAACATCGACTAGACCTCAGTCAAGAACACCGACTAGACCTCAGTCGAAAACGCACGCGGGACCTTATCATCCGTGGCCGTCCCCTTGTCATCCTGAACTGTCCACTCCGTCATCCTAACGACCCACCCACGTCATCCTGAACTACCCACTCCGTCATCCTAACGACCCACCGCCGTCATCCTGCGACCCACCGCCGTCATCCTGAACTTGATTCAGGATCTAGTGCCCACGAGCCTAGATTCCGGGTCAAGTCCGGAATGACGTGAGGAAAATGAACACGACTCCTCACACATCTACCTGCACGCCTCGCCCCATTATCCGAGCGTACCTCCCCGTCATCCTGCGAGCGATGCGTGGAGTTCAGTCCGAATGCTTTTGCAGCGCGAACCGATACTACGTACAAGACTCTCTAGCGAGGTTTACCATACGAACCCCCTACATGACATCGTGGGGGTTTTCATACCCATATTAACTACAGCCACCCTAGGACCACACTACCTCGCGCTGCAAAAGCATGATGCGCTTCATCGCATATCTTGCCAGCGACGGCTATGTTCTGGCGGTGAGGACTGCTCCGAACCACCAGCCCTGGTGTGCGAATCGGGCTTTATGCACACCGCGAGGCCACGAACCGCTGGATCGGTGTGCAAATCGAGGCTTTTGCACACCGCACGGTCCGAAACCCAGCCCTGGTGTGCGAATCGGGCTTTATGCACACCGCGAGGCCACGAACCGCTGGCTCGATTTTTACGCATTATTAAATATCAATGATGCCATTCCATACCTTGCAGGGAAATGGATAAGGTTGACAATGCCCTTTGTGAATATATTGATAATTAATTGTAAAACAATGCTGACTACCTTGCCAGAATTTCTTCTGGCAACGCCGGGGATATTGCGCGAGGGTAAATCGGATTGCAGCTGGGGGCAAACTGGATTACAGATGTGGCCAGCCATCCATGCGCACAGAGAGCTTGTCCTTTTTGAGCATGTAAATTGGATTACGGATAGTGTTAGGCTGGATTACGGCCAGAACAAGTTGGCTTAGCCTAGGCAAACCGACTTAGCCAGAACGACCCGGCTTAGCTAGAACAACGCGGCTTACCCAGAACAATCCGGTTTAGAGCAGTTTCTTCTTGAGCGACGTAATCATGTCGACTGTCATGGTCTCGAGATCGTAAGATGGCTTCCAGCCCCACTCTTCGCGTGCGCAAGAATCGTCCATCTTGTCTGGCCATGAATCTGCGATGGCCTGGCGGACAGGGTCAACCTCGTAGCGCATTTTGAAGCCAGGAATATGCTCCTGAATCTTATGATAGATGATTTCCGGATCGAAACTCATGGATGCGATGTTGAACGAGTTGCGGTGCTTCAGTTTTGATGGGTCTGCGTTCATGATGTCCACTGCGGCCTTCAAAGCATCTGGCATGTACATCATGTCCATGAAGGTACCGGCAGCAATAGGACATACGAATTCTTCACCCTTCACAGCAGCATAGTAAATCTCCACGGCATAATCGGTAGTCCCACCGCCAGGGAGAGTTACGTTAGAAATAAGCCCTGGGAAACGCACTGAACGCGTGTCCACGCCATATTTATTGTGATAATAATCGCTCAGAAGCTCCGTAGCCACTTTCGTGCAGCCATACATTGATCGAGGTCTCTGAATCGTGTCCTGAGGTGTATTCTCATGGGGAGTCTCCGGACCGAAAGAGCCGATGGAAGACGGAGTGAACACTGCGACATTATTATTGCGAGCAATCTCCAAGATATTCATTAATCCATCAATCTGAATATGCCAGGCCAGCTGTGGTTTTTTTTCTGCGACTGCCGACAGCAGGGCAGCAAGGTTGTAGATTGTGTCTATTTTATATCTCTTGACTATATTCTCTAGTTCAGGACCGTTGCAGACATCTGCCTCCTCAGCAGGGCCGCTTTCGAGTAGCCTGCCCTTGGGCTCTGAACCTTTAATATAACCTGCTACAACCGTACCTTCAGGGTACATATTCCTAAGTTTCATCGTGAGCTCAGATCCTATCTGACCTGTTGAGCCTATCACAAGAATATTTTTCATTGTTTTTTGATAGTTATTTTCTAACTTTATGGTGCAAATTTACATTAATTCTGCGATTTTGGTAATATATTTCTTGAAAACGTTATGCTTCGTCATGAATATATTATTATTATAGGGAAATTTTAAACTATTTTTAAACCAATATAGCAATGTACGGTAAATTCCAAGAACATCTTAAGGACGAATTGACTTCTATCAAAGAGGCTGGGCTTTACAAAAATGAAAGGAACATAGCTTCCCCTCAATCTGCTGAAATCACTCTCGAAGACGGGAGCAAGGCATTGAATTTCTGCGCAAATAACTATCTAGGACTGGCGGATTCTCCAAGGCTCATCGAAGCTGCGAAGAAGGCTATGGACGACAGAGGTTTCGGGATGTCCTCAGTGCGTTTCATCTGCGGTACTCAGGATTTGCACAAGCGTCTGGAAGCTGCTATTTCTGACTTCTTCCACACTGAAGACACTATTCTTTATGCGTCTTGCTTCGATGCCAACGGTGGCCTTTTCGAGCCGCTGCTGACTGCTGAGGATGCTATCATCTCCGATTCCCTGAACCACGCATCCATCATTGACGGCGTTCGTCTCTGCAAGGCAGTGCGTTATCGTTACGTCAACGCAGACATGTCCGACCTTGAGCGTTGCCTGAAAGAGGCCAGTGCTCAGAGGTTCAGAATCATCTGCACCGATGGCGTTTTCTCTATGGATGGCAATGTGGCACCTATGGACAAGATCTGCGATTTGGCAGATAAGTACGAGGCCCTCGTGATGGTTGACGAAAGTCATTCGGCAGGTGTCGTAGGTAAGACTGGTCATGGCGTCGCTGAGCAGTTCAACTGCTATTGCAGGATCGATGTATTCACCGGCACGCTTGGAAAAGCATTTGGCGGCACGGTCGGCGGATTCACCACAGGTCGCAAGGAAATAATCGAAATGCTGCGTCAGCGTTCTCGTCCGTACCTGTTCTCGAACTCTCTGCCTCCGATGATCGTTGCGGCTGGCCTGGAGATGTTCAAGATGCTGAAGGAAAGCAATGAGCTGCACGACCGTCAGCAGGAAAACGTGACGTATTTCCGCGACAAGATGATAGCTGCCGGCTTCGACATCAAGCCTACTCAGAGCGCAATAGTTGCCGTAATGCTTTATGATGCGCCTCTCTCTCAGAAATTTGCTGCGAAGATGGCAGAAGAAGGAATATTCGTAACCGGCTTCTATTATCCTGTGGTTCCGAAGGGACAGGCTCGAATCAGGGTTCAGCTCTCCGCTGCCCACAATAAAGAGCACCTAGACAAGGCTATAGCTGCCTTCGTGAAAGTTGGACGTGAGCTAGGCGTTTTGAAATAGCTAATTCTGGCATCTGAGCTTGGCTCACGTAGCACAGCATTTTTCAGCTGCGCAAGATAAGCTAGGAGGATGCCATGATATTAGGAATATGATGACTGCCGCAGTGCCAGATCGCTCCGCGGCAGTTTTCATATTCATGAATAATATGTCTTATTCTGCGAAGATCTTTATGATGTTGAGGATGACTTGGGAGGCTTTCTCCATCGAAGGGATCGGGATGAACTCCATCTTGCCGTGGAAGTTAAGCCCGCCGGCGAATATATTAGGACAAGGCAGGCCGCGGAAGCTGAGGTTTGCTCCATCGGTGCCGCCACGAATCGGCTGCACCTTTGGCTTCACGCCGGCCATCTCGATGGCTTTCTTGGCGATATCCACAATCCTAATGTGCGGCTCCACTTGCTCGCGCATATTGTAATATTGGTCTTTTATTTCTGCGCAGGCCGTTCCGTCGCCATATTTTTCGTTGATGAAATCCACGCATTTCTGCATGAATGCCTTCTTTTCCTCGAAGCGTTCGCGGAAGTGGTCGCGAATGATGTACCTGAGCGTAGCCTCCTCTACCGTGCCGCCCAAGCCTATGATGTGATAAAATCCCTCGTAGCCTTCGGTATATTCTGGCCTCTGCTCTATCGGAAGCAGGGCATTCAGCTCCATGCCTATTAATATTGCGTTTTTCATCTTGCCTTTGGCATAGCCAGGATGAACGTTTCGCCCTTGGATGTGTATTATCGCAGAAGCTGCGTTGAAATTCTCATATTCCAGTTCACCAGCATCGCCACCATCCATTGTGTAGGCATAGTCTGCGCCGAATTTTTTCACGTCGAACTTAACGACGCCTCTGCCGATTTCCTCGTCCGGAGTGAAGCCTACCTTGATTTCTCCATGTTTGAATTCGGGATGTTCGACAATATATTCAACGGCATTCATTATTTCCGCCACGCCCGCCTTGTCGTCAGCTCCCAGCAATGTAGTGCCGTCTGTGGTTATGAGCTTCTGGCCCACGAACTGCAGCAGCTCAGGAAATTCCGACGGCTTCAGCGCCAAGCCGGGCACTCCACGAAGCGGAATGTCGCCACCGTCATATTCATTTATTATCTGTGGTTTGATGTTGGCTCCAGATGCATCTGGGGCAGTGTCAACATGGGCGATGAAGCCGATTTTCGGGGCTTTAACCCCTTCTGAGGCAGGAATCGTCCCCATGACGTATCCATATTCATCAAGAGTGGCATCCACGCCCATGGCGTTCAATTCGTCCCGGAGAAGCCCGAGAAGGTTGAGCTGCTTGGCGGTGGAAGGCTGTGTTTCTGAATCTTCATTGCTCTGGGTGTCGATGCTGACGTACCTCAGGAAACGGTCGAGTAGTTTTTCCATATTCTTATCTTAATTCTTTTCTGTTTTCATTGAAGAGAGGATCATGAATAGCGCTATTCCGATAAAAGGAATTATGGCTATGGCTTCTCCATAGGCATCGTGCCAAGTAGTGAGGAACCAGTCCACGTTGAAGAACTTCAGCAGAGCGCTCGCCACTCCCATCAATGCGCCGCCAGCAATGAAGCCGGAAGCTATGAGGGTGCCTTTGTTCTGACGAGCGTCATTCACGGCCTTATCCTTGCTACGAGTGCTTACATACCAAGAAATTGCGCCACCGATTAGCAGAGGAAGGTTTAAATCAATCGGGATGAACATTCCTAAAGCGAAAGCAAGCGCAGGCACTTTGAATATGGTTAGCAATATGGCGATTGTGGCCCCGATGCCGTAGAGCAGCCAAGGAGCGCCGCCACCATTCATGAGAGGCTGAATTACGGCAGCCATTGCATTCGCTTGTGGAGCTACCAAGGCGTTATCGCCCACGAAACCATAAGTCTTGTTCAGAACCAGCATCACGCCGCAGACAGTCGCAGCGGCAACGATCACGCCCACGAACTTCCAAGACTCCTGCTTGCGAGGCGTCGTGCCTATCCAGTAACCTATCTTGAGGTCGGTTATGAAAGAACCAGCCACCGAAAGTGCCGTGCAGACAACTCCGCCTATGATCAGGGCCGCAGCCATTCCAGCATTGCCTTTCAGACCAACAGCAACCAAGATGATGGATGCTATGATCAGCGTCATCAACGTCATTCCGCTCACAGGGTTAGTGCCGACGATTGCGATAGCATTCGCGGCAACTGTGGTGAACAGGAACGATATCACGGCCACTACCAGTAGTCCGACGAGAGCTTGCCAGATGTTGTTCACGACGCCGCCGAATGCGAAAAATGCGAAAATGACAAGAAGGGCTATCACGATGCCGAAAACGATGTTCCTCATAGGAATATCCTGCTGGGTGCGCTCCGGCTCTTCAACCTTGCTACCCTTTTTACTGAATTCGCCAACTGCAAGCTTCACGGCAGATTTTATTACTCCGAAAGACTTAACAATTCCTATGATGCCTGCAGTAGCGATGCCGCCTATGCCGATGTGGCGAGCATAGTCCCTGAATATTTGGTCTGGGCTCATCCCTCCGATGGTGGTAGTCACGCCGGTGTGCATAAGGTCAATCACCTGCCCGCCCCATATCATATTCATTAAAGGTATTATGATCAGCCAGACGAGGAAGCTGCCACAGCAGATCACGAAAGCATATTTAAGACCTACTATATATCCAAGCCCTAGCACTGCGGCGCCGGTGTTCAGCTTCAGCATCAGCTTTGCCTTGTCTGCCACGACTTGGCCCAGCCCTATGACCGTTGTGCTCACTGTGTCCGCCCAAGTGCCAAAGGTGCCGACCACGAAATCGTAGATGCCACCTATGGCACCGCTAACCAAAAGGGTTTTGGCACTTTTCCCGCCGCCTTCCCCACTTACCAGGATCTGCGTGGTTGCGGTTGCTTCAGGGAAAGGATATTTCCCGTGCATGTCTTTTACGAAATATTTTCTGAATGGAATCAGGAATAATATTCCAAGAACGCCTCCTAGCATTGAAGACAGGAACATCTGTGCGAAGCTGACGTTAACTCCGAGTATGTAAATTGCTGGAAGAGTGAATATGGCGCCTGCCACCACGGCACCTGAGCAGCCGCCTATTGACTGAATGATTACGTTCTGGCTCAGGCCATCATTCTTATGCAAGGCAGATGTCAGCCCTACCGCAATTATGGCAATTGGAATGGCCGCCTCGAACACCTGCCCTACTCTTAGACCCAGATAAGCCGCTGCTGCTGAGAATATTATCACCATCAGCAGGCCTATTGAAACTGAATATGGTGTTACTTCTGAATATTTTTTATCGGCGCTTAGAAGCGGCTCGTATTTTTCGCCAGGATGTAGCTCTCTTTGGGCATTTTCTGGCAGGGAAGTCCTCTTTTCTTCCATTGGCATTAGATATTTATTCCTACAAATATAGTTAACTAAGGCGAGAAAAAATATTTTTTAAATTTTCTTAAAAATTCGAGAGATTTTTTTGGTAAGAATAAAAAAGTGCTTATCTTTGCAGCCCGTTTCGAAAGAAGCGGACAGTTCATTGACAACGTTGAGAGATCACAACGAGGTAAAGAAGAAATCGAGAAGAAAATGATAGCCTAAGGAAGGTAATTTTTTAGGGTAGCAATTTCACGAAAAAGAAAGCGATTCACGAAGAGAGAAAGAGAAGCGAGGGCGCGAGGAGGATGCCTTGGCTTCGGCAGGCGAAGAAGGGCGCGGCGAGCTGCGAAAAAGTCCGGGGATCGGCAGGCGCGAAAAGATCCGGACGCACCCGAATGGGGCAACCCCCCGGGCATTAGGCCCGGGACCAGGAGCGATCCTGGGGCGAACCCGGGGAACTGAAACATCTCAGTACCCGGAGGAAGAGAAAGAAAATATCGATTCCCCCAGTAGCGGCGAGCGAAGGGGGAGGAGCCTAAACCGGCGCGCTTGCGGGCGCACCGGGGTCGTAGGACCGGCGGCATGGGCCGCGCGAGCGAACCGGAAGGCGTTTGGAAAACGCCGGCGCAGAGGGTGACACCCCCGTACGGGCGAGCGAGCGCGGAACTAGCCGGCACCTGAGTAGGGCGGGGCACGAGGAATCCTGCCTGAACCCGCGGGGACCATCCCGCAAGGCTAAAGACTGCCGAAGACCGATAGCGAACCAGTACCGCGAGGGAAAGGTGGGAAGGACCCCGAACAGGGGAGTGAAAGAGAACCTGAAACCGCGCGCCCACGAGCGGTCGGAGCCATCGCGAGATGGTGACGGCGTGCCTTTTGGATAATGAGCCTACGAGTTGCGTCGCCGGCGCGAGGCTAAGCCCCTCAGGGGCGGAGCCGAAGCGAGAGCGAGTCTTAAACGGGCGCAGAGTGCCGGCGAGCAGACGCGAAACCTAGTGATCTACCCTTGCCCAGGGTGAAGGCGCCGTAGCAGGCGCTGGAGGCCCGAACCAGTTTCCGTTGAAAAGGGCTTGGATGAGGTGAGGGTAGGAGTGAAAGGCCAATCAAACTGGGAGATAGCTCGTACTCCCCGAAATGTCTTTAGGGACAGCCCCGGACGCAGATGCGCAAGGTAGAGCTACCGATTGGAAGCGAGGGCTTCGCCGCCTGTCAATTCCAGACGAACTCCGAATGGGCGCATCCGAGGCCCGGGAGCGAGTCGGCGGGTGCTAATATCCGTCGGCGAGAGGGTAAGAGCCCAGACCTCCGGCCAAGGCCCCGAAGAGCGGTCTAAGTTGAGACGGAACGAGGTGGCGCCGCATGGACAGCCAGGATGTTAGCTTGGAAGCAGCTATTCATTCAAAGAGTGCGTAACAGCTCACTGGTCGAGCGGAGCCGCGTGGATGATGAGCGGGCATCAAGACCGCCGCCGAAGCCGAGGGCGCGACGGAGCGATCCGCCGCGCGGTAGGGGAGCATTGATACCGGCGCAGAAGGCGGACCGCGAGGTTCGCTGGAGCGGTATGAAAAGAAAATGTAGGCATGAGTAACGACAATGAGCATGGAAATGCTCACACCGAAAGCCCAAGGTTTCCTGAACCACGTTAAACGGATCAGGGTGAGCCGGGAGCTAAGCCGAACCCGAGAGGGGCAGGCGATGCGCGTGCGTTTAATATTACGCAGCCCGCGCGACGGGCGCAGGAGAGACCGAGAAGTGACACTGCCGCGGGGAGACGGAATTCCCCGTTGAAGGGAGTTAGGGCGAAAGCCCGAGCCCCGACAGAACGGCGCGCCTCCGGGCAAGCCGACAGAGCAGGTAACCAGGCTCGCTAGAAAATCTCCGGCGCGCCAAGAGCCGCGCGGCCCGTACCGTAAACCGACACAGGTGGGCGGGGAGAGAATCCTCAGGTGCTCGAGTGAATCACGGCCAAGGAACTAGGCAAACTGACCCCGTAACTTCGGGAGAAGGGGTCCCGCCGCGAGGCGGGCGCAGCGAAACGGCCCAGGCGACTGTTTACCAAAAACACATGGCTATGCGAAATCGTTAAGATGACGAATATGGCCTGACACCTGCCCGGTGCCGGAAGGTTAAGAGGGGGGCTAAGGAGGAGTGCGAATGAATCCGAAGGCCCGAATTGAAGCCCCGGTAAACGGCGGCCGTAACTATAACGGTCCTAAGGTAGCGAAATTCCTTGTCGGGTAAGTTCCGACCTGCACGAATGGTGTAACGATCTGGGCGCTGTCTCAGCCGTGAGCTCGGTGAAATTGTAGTGGCGGTGATGATGCCGCCTACCCGCAACGGGACGAAAAGACCCCGTGAACCTTTACTACAGCTTAGCGCTGGGTGCGGGCGGACGATGTGTAGAATAGGTGGGAGGCAGCGAAGCCGCGGCGCCAGCCGCGGCAGAGCCGGACGTTGAAATACCACCCTTCGTCCGTCTGGATCCTAACCCTGCGAGGGGGACACCGCTTGGCGGGTAGTTTGACTGGGGTGGTCGCCTCCAAAAGAGTAACGGAGGCTTCCCAAGGTCCGCTCAGGGCGAATGGCAACCGCCCGGCGAGCGCATTGGCAGAAGCGGGCTTGACTGGGAGACATACAAGTCGATCAGGTACGAAAGTAGGGCAAAGTGATCCGGCGGTGCCTCATGGGAGGGCCGTCGCTCATAGGATAAAAGGTACTCCGGGGATAACAGGCTGATCGCTCCCAAGAGCTCAAATCGACGGAGCGGTTTGGCACCTCGATGTCGGCTCGTCACATCCTGGGGCTGGAGAAGGTTCCAAGGGTTGGGCTGTTCGCCCATTAAAG
>JAQYTJ010000015.1 GCA_028724885.1 Bacteroidales bacterium
AACTTCATACGGAAAGGAAATCAGGATGATTCAACGCATGGAAGGAAGTGCGGAGATCATCACCGCAGACAGGAGTCTCGTCGGGAGGATCATAGAACCGCTAATATCCATTTTCCGCTCAGGAATATAATTTCGTCAAAAAATCCTTCGGAATAATTTGAATTTCGGATGAATTTCATTATAATTGTCATAGTTTACAAAACGTCTTATATAAGCAAATGCCGATTAATGGCGAGGAAATCAATAAACTATTAATATGAATGCCAGAAGAATAAATGCTTCTGAGGTAGAAGACAATCTAGTGAACCTGCGGCAACTGACGTTTGAAGTCACTGACGCATGCAATCTGAAGTGCAAATACTGCGGGTATGGCGAGTTATATTATGGTTACGATGGACGACATAGCTCATTCATGTCAATCAAGCAGGTTCAACCTCTGATGGACTATCTTTTCGCTCTATGGAAAGACAGCAGGCCAAGAGCGGAAAAACCATTGACTTATTTCAGTTTTTATGGAGGTGAACCGCTTTTAAACATGAAGTTTATTAAGGAGATGGTAGACTTCATAGAAAAATCAGATATACAAAGGACAGCTGCCTTCTCGATGACGACCAATGCTATGCTGCTCGACAAATACATGGACTACCTTGTTGACAAAGATTTCCATCTTCTTATAAGTTTAGATGGCGACAAGAAGGGTCAGGGATACAGGGTTGACCACAATGGCAGAAACTCGTTCGACATTGTCTTTTCTAATATCAAAGAAATGCAGAGAGCCTACCCTGATTATTTCAAAAGGATGGTAAATTTCAATTCCGTTCTCCACAATAGAAACAGTGTCCAGAGTACCTATGAGTTCATTAAGAAAGAATTCGGGAAAAAACCTCGCATCTCAGAACTGAACAACTCAGACGTGAGACCAGAAAAACGGCAAGAATTTGACATCGTCTACAGAAACAAAATAGAAAGTCTAAAAGAGGCTCGAGATTACAAAAAAATATCTGAAGACATGTTCTATGAGGATCCGGAAAAGTCCGATCTCATTCTATTCATACATAAATATAGCGGAAATGTATTCAGGAACTACAATGACCTTTTCTTTGATGACTGTTCACGCAATTACACTCCGACGGGTACCTGCTCTCCTTTCGCGAAGAAGATGTTTGTGACGGTCAACGGCAAAATACTGCAGTGCGAAAGGATCAGTCATGCCTTTTCTTGCGGGCACGTTAACCAAGAAGGACTAAGCCTAAACCTAGATGCGATTGCAAACACATTTAATGCTTATCTTGACAAGATGCAGCCATCGTGTTCTGCCTGTTTCAGAAAAAAGAGCTGCATCCAGTGCATGTATTACATAGAATCTCTGCATGACAAGAGGCCTGCCTGCAACGGTTTCATGGATAAGGCCTCTTTCGACTCATACTCCTCGGCATGTCTCGGCTATCTCAAGCAAAATCCTGAACTGTATGAGAAGATTATGAATGAGGTAGTAATCGACTGAAATTATTTTCATCGGCTTATGGAAAAGGTTTTCATCGCAAAATCAAATATTTTCATCTGGAAGAATAAAGATAAGGTGTTATTCTATGATTCAGATGGACAGCATAAGGCCAAAATATATGCGTTGAACAAGTTTTCATCAGCATTGTGCGACCGCTTGTGTAATCCTAAAAATCTGTATTCCGTTGAGTTTGAGCATGACTCTGCTGATGATTCACTGGCAAACTTTGCCGAAGCACTTGTAGACGATGGTTTCGGAAGGATTGCGGACGTAGAGAAAGCGAAACATATTATCTCTTTGCCACCACTGCTCAATATACAGAAGGCATGGGACTTCATCAAAACTGCAGACGTTTCGGCAGGCAGTCAGATCCTGCAATATTTAAAGTCCTTGACAATTTATGTCGGGGGTAGATCAGGAAATAGCCAGTGGTATCGTCAAACTATATATCCGACAAATTCAGATGAGGTGCTTGTTAAAGATGATATCATTAATTTTGTAAACAAAGCTTGGTCCAACCATATTACCGAGATATCTCTTGTGTTCTCCTCGATCGGTGACTACATTGAAATCGATGACCTGATTAAAGGGCTCAGCAAATATGGTGGCAAAATTAAAATTTGCCTCACATCTGAAGACGCTTACGAAAATATGAACGCTGTCCAGAAGATAGTCGGAAACAGTAATTTCGGGCTTGTCTTCCTGCACTCGGGTGACAACTACTATTTCCCGGCAGCATGTCCTAAAGAAAGATTAAAGAGAATCTATCTAATTCAGTCTGAAGGCGAGTATAAGAAGGCTTCCGAATCATGTGAAAAATACTCGGATATTGATCAAGATTTCATACCCGTTTATAATGGCCACAACAGCGAGTTCTTCAGGAAAAACGTTCTGCTGACGGAAAGCGAAATCTTGGATTCGTTCCTTAGCAAAAGAGAAATATTCTTGCACATGGCCGTCAACACTAACTATTTCGGCAAGCTGACGGCTCTCCCTGACAGAACAGTTCACGCTGATGTTAACAGACCTGCTATTGGAACGATGGACGATTCAATCTATAGACTGATCTCAAATGAGATGGAGGCAAACACTGCCTGGAGAATGACACGAGAATTTTTCAGGTCATGCAGGAACTGCCTTTTAAGATTCCTCTGCCCGTCACCTTCCTCTTATGAGAATGTGATGAAGCTTGAATGTATTTGTTCTGACAAAATAGGAGGTGAAACAAGAAATACATAAAGTTTTGAACTTCAAAATCGTATTAAAGCAGTTATGATTCTGACGGCAGTTTTGCCTCTTTCTGCCGAAACGTAATAAAACTGGGCAAGAAAGTTATTAACGCTAATTTTCAAGAAAAAATGAAAAAATTAAAACTTAATTACTTTGAGACAAACAAGCTAAGCAAAGAACAGCAGAATTCTATTATAGGAGGCGACTGGACATGTACTTGCTCTTGTTATTACGCTGACAATGGAGGATCGTCTGAAATGGATAATGGTTGTGCGAACGCTGAAATAGGCCCTGGTGGTCATTCAACGAAAGGTGATAACCATTACTGTGTTTGTGTTTGTACTCCTTGATAAACATTAGAAACATGTGGGTGACTTTTTGCTTTGTAATTGACTATAGATGTTGCAAGCCAAGGCAAGAGTCCCCACATGATTTATGTTCTCTCTGATAAAATTACCCAGAATAAGTAAAATATTCACCATGTATCACAATGTAGTTGCGACATTATTGTTTTTAATGGCTCTTTCTCTCACCGGATTTGCCCAAGTCTCCGACCGCTCCGACATTAGGGATGTCAGATCTAAAAAGCCGATAGATGACCTTGAGTACAGATTCACCTACAGGGTTAAGTCATCACAAGACACAAGCAGGAAGCAGGCAATATTTGACAACGAGGCTCTGGAGGTTGGTAAAAGATACATCAGATTCTACAGCCTGTTCGCCGAGAAGATGGACTCTACTGCATATCTGTACATGTCAGGATTGAAGAAATCGAAAGGTGATGGCTTTCTGTTGACCGAAGGGTTAGGTAAGAACGAAAGGGGCCTGTACGAGGAAATATTCATAAACTATCCCCAGCATGGGATCATGAGCGTCTGCAACGGAATTTTCAAGAAAAGCTACGAATATGCTGAGGCGTCCTGTCAATTCAGCTGGACGTTTGAGAGCGGCACGCGAACAGTAATGGGCTACGAGTGCCATAAGGCCGTGACTAAGTTCAGGGGAAGAGAATGGACGGCTTGGTACGCAATCGATATTCCATTCTCTTATGGGCCGTGGAAGTTTGGGGGGCTGCCCGGACTGATATTGGCAATTAGTGATGGGGACGACTTGTTCTCATATGAACTCATCGGGTTGCATAAAGCAGAGACGGGAGAAAAAATATTCAGATACGACCTTGACTACATCAGATGCAACAGGAAAGACATTCTGAATATAAGAGAGATGGAATGGAAAGACCCTTCTGGCCTTGCGAGCATGAATGGTGCTAAAATGGATATTGTATTAGAGCAGGATCCAAAGACAGGGCAACTTACACGGAAAAAGGCTAAGGATTATCATTTCGATTATATCCCGCAGATGGAAAAAGAATAAAACCAATAAATTCAAACGCGTATGCGCAAGCTATTCAATATTTTTCTCACACCATGAGACGAGCATTCCTGTCCTTTCTCATCATGCTGATGTCCTTTACCGTGTCATATTCCCAGGCGGTCATCAGCGGGAGGGTGCTGAACGCCAAGAACAAGGAGCCGGA
>JAQYTJ010000016.1 GCA_028724885.1 Bacteroidales bacterium
GGTCACTCGGGAGGGGATATGGCTTACATGGCAATGTAGTGAAGTATGACCGATTTTTGCCAGCCTCAACTAGCAGCCAAAAGTCAGAGTACCTCCAACTCAGACCATTCAGAGGCACTTCGCCTCCCGAGCGATTTGCAGGGAACGGCTTTGCGACGGTACAGCCTTCGACCCCATGGCCGGGAATCTAGACTTGACTTTACTCATTCGGGACTTGATCCGGAATCTAGGCTTGCGAATAGCAGATCCTGAAGCAAGTTCAGGGTGACGGCGTGGGTCATGCTGGATGACGGCGTGGGTCATGCTGGGTGACGGCGTGGGTCATTCTGGGTGACGGCGTGGGTCATTCAGGATGCGCTTAGCGGAGTTTCTCGACTCCAGAGAGGTCGAGGAGGGTGAGCTGCTGGCTGCCATTGTAGATGGTGAGGATGCCGGTGAGACTCACTTTGGCAGTGCCATTCAGAATGTCGGAATCGATCTCGGTGTCGGAGAACTTTGAATAGCCGCTGGTGCGAACCTGAACAGAGGTGCCGCCCATCTTGAAATACTGACTCACGGAATACGCAGATGCAGTAACGGCTCTTTCCTCGCGCAATTGAGCGACTGTCTTCGTCCCGTCACCGAGCGTCGCGGTGTCCCAGATGCCCGAATTCAGGTATGCAGCAAATTTTTTGGCAGACATTGCCCATGTGGTCACTCCCCAAGTCTTGTTGTCCGACAGGAAAACCCTGTTCGACTGAGCTTTGGTGTCCCCATTCGGATTAGGATACCACAGACAGAAAATCTGTTTGTCATATTGCAAATTTTTGACAGTCACGTATTTGCCATAATTAGCAGGATCTTTCAGCCCTGATTCGTCTAACTCCACGGGAGCCAGAGGTTCAGCCTTCGCGCCTTTGAACACATGGGCTGCGATGAGGCTCTTGACATCCATGTAGGCAGTCTCGTAACTGCCGGTAGGGTCCTCGACCCCGAGCTGAAGCATTCCACCATAATTGCCGAGCGTCAAGCCTTCGCACTTGACTGAAACCAACTGGCCGACCTTATATTCATCATAAAGGCTGGAAAGCCCGATTTTCACCTCGATGCCGCCAGTGTTGTCCTGAATATACAGCGAGCGGTAAATATTACCCGATTCATCCGAAGATGTCACCTGCCCCCCGATCACCACATTGTCTTCGATGTGAAGCGGTGACCCCTTGTACATCGCCTTCAGCTGGGCAATAGTGGTGTTTGATGTCATGGTGACCAGAGCATCGTCGTCCGGATCATCATAGTCACCGAACACAGGCTCCCACTCATCGCAGGAAATGGCTGTAAAGCCAAGAACCATTAACAGTGAATATATTATCTTCTTCATATTCAATTAATATCTAGAATTTGAAATAGAGGTTCAGCATATAGTTGAATCCCGGCATATAAAAATACTTAGAGTCAAACTTATAATAGCGTTCCTTGCTCACGGTATTGTCTACCATGCGGGTCTGTTCGAAGCCTCCGGTCTTTATATTCTTATTGTTCAACATATTACGTGCGTTCAAGTTGAAGCCTATCTGGTATTTCCTGTGAATATACCAAGACTTGCCGACGCTGATGTTGACTAGCCATGCGTCATCGAACTTCTCTTGAGAAGCCAGATCCATGATTTCCTCCGGAGTGACTATTCTGTCCGGACCGGCAGTGGCGAAGTCAGTCTTGGAAAGAGGGCTCATGTCCAGGTAGCTGCGCCCGAAATACTCGACATCTGCGTCTATGAACCAGTAATTCTTGAAATACGACAGTCCCAGGCTGGCAGCAGTCTGAGGCGTGCTAGGAACGTAATGTTTCTGCGAACCGTTCTGGACAGAAGAGTAAGTGCCATCCGCATTGCGGTCGAACTTCGGATTGCTCTTCCAGTAAGGGACGAGCAGATTGTCATAGACCACAGTCGCGCTGTTGTCTATCGTAGCGGTCAGACGCGGATTAGATGTGTAGGCATATGCACCTGCAGTGAAAGCCCCGACAACAGAAAGGCCGGTCAGAGGAGTAGGCACCTCGAAGCCCAGCTCCATTCCTACGTGCCTCTCGTCGATGCCGCTCAAAGCGAAATTGCCGAACGAGTTGTTCAAGTCGTAGTAAACGCTCATCACGTCCGTCTGGTCTTTGAGCGTCGTGTAGAAACCGGTTATTCGGAAGCTATAGCCATTTGCCGCATACATGTAGTTCAGGTCACCGGAAAATGCCTTGACGTTAGTAAGATCATTCGTGAATGTGTTGCGCGTTCTAGGCGCCACGAAAGCTTTGTCGAAATATGGAGCCTCAGAGGAATAGCTTATGTTCCCGGAAACTCTGTGTCCTCCGGTGAAGTTGTAGGCAAGATTCAGTTTCCCTGAATATGTCAGGAAACTGGACTTCTTGGAATCCCCCTTGGAAGTAATCGGCTGCCCTTTTGAATCGTAAGTAGTTATGACTTTCCCTCCATATGAAATCGGCTGCCCGCTATCATCCAGTCCTGGAAACAGACCTTTACGCATCAAGCCTTCCCTCCAGAACTTCGTGCCACCGAGCCTGCCGCCCAGAGTCGCCTCCAAGCCACCGAAAGTGTATTTCCCGCTAGCCCAGACATCGCCTTTGAATATGTGAGCGTAGTAGTCATAGCCATATTTGTCGCCTTTCTTCACTTTCCGAGCCTCACCGTGTTCTAAGAAATAGTCCAAGTCATTCTGAATAGCCGCGTCTGATGAAGAGAAGTCCCTTTCAGCGTACTGGTCTATATTCACGAAATAGTCGCCTCCGAGCAGATCGTTGACTGATTTATAATATTCGGTTCTGTTGATTTTGCCATCAACGCCTGCGCTAAGGAGCCAATTAAGCGACGGCCTCCAGCTCAGGCTACCCGCAAGGTTCAAGTCATTCTGGTCGGCATGGCGCTCTTCGAGAATATATTTTGAGCGATTGCCATCAGCAGTGGCATTGTTACGGTTGACGTTGTAGAGCCTGTCCCAATTGACGTGGGCGATGTTCTCGTAATCGTTTTCCCAAGCCTCTCTTGCCCAGGCAGCCTTGGAAGGATTCAGGCGGTTATAGTCCGCATTCTCCATGTAGAAATAACTCGGAAGGTTACGGTAATAGTCCGGGCGAGGATCCTGAGCGTTGTACCAGTCGAAGGCCGTGTAGCCGTTCTTGCCGCCACGATACAGAAGCGTCGCTGATGCGGACAGCTTGCGAGAAGGCGTGAAATCATATTTCAGGAACGCAATCGGCTCGAAGGTAATTCTGTTCCTGGGGTTGCGAACTTTGCCATCCTGGTAGCCCCAGTTGGAATTGTACATGTTGTCGCCCATCAGGTCGTAGACCTCCTGAGTGGAAGCATTCTGCGCTCCGCGCCTGCCTGGGGCGGCGAAAGCCACGAGAGAGAGCCTGTGGACATCATTCCAATTTTTCTCCACCCCAGCATAGAAAGCGAATGAACGGTAATATACTCCGTCAATCCAATCATTCCCTCCCAGGCGAGCGGAAGCGCTGAAAGCGTAGGACCAACCTTTCTCGTTCTCCGGCTTAGCATAGGTGCCCATGATTCGTAGCCTGTACAATGCGCTGTTGGTCAACATGCTGAACCTAGTGCCAGGGCGAACCTTCGACGGGGTGCCATAAATATTCACCAGCCCATTGTAGCCGCCGATGCCATATTCAGAAATCTCAGAGCCTATTACCGTCGTCTTATCCCTCATCACCTCATTCAGACCGCTCCATAATGAATATGGAGAATAACCTGTGAGCGCATCATTCATCTTCACGCCTGCGAGATAAACATCCTGCGACTCGCTCAGGTAGCCGCGAGCCTTGAACCGTATGGCGCTGAAGTTATAAGAGGCCAAGTTATTGAACACATCGTTCTGGTCGTACAGAATCGTAGGAGTGTCCTCGTAGCCAAGGCCGTCCAAGTCAAATTCTCCGAAGCTTGCATCGTCCACTTCTGTCGTACCCTGGACAGGGAGCAGAGAGAGATTGAACATATTCTTAACATAACCATCATTCACGGTCACATTAACAGTATTCGTGACGAATCCAGTGGCATCTATGACCAAATCGTAAACGCCATCCTCCAAGCCAGCAAGCCGGAAATTACCCTGAGCATCTGCAGTGACTTTTCCGATTTCCATCGCTCCAGACATTAGCCTGAGCGTGGCACCAGAGACAGGAGCCCTGTCCGTCCTGTTAATGACGGTACCCTTTACTCCTCCCGTAGGAGTCTGAGCTGCCAAGGAAAGCGCAGCCAGGGAAGCAAAAACTGATATCAATAATTTTCTCATCGCTTTATTTCGAGATTAATATGAATGTCGGATAATGGTCGCTGAAGCCATCTTTGAAAACGCCGTTAGACATGGTTCTTAGCGGCTGGCCTTTATATTTTCCTTCCTTCTCAGTCATGAAAGGCTGGTGGAATATTCTTCCATAATATTTTTTCTTGACGATAGGCTGAATCTGGAAAGTGCCCTTCGGAGCCGCAGCGAGGCTTTTATTCACCATGATTATGTCGAATATATTCCAGCTGCCTTGATAAGCCAATGATCCGTAGCCTGCTTTAAGCATTGAAATGAATGGGCTGAAGAAATCATATTGCCCAACTTCGCTGATTTTCTCCTTTCCTCTCAGGTATCGTACCATGCTGGCATCGGTCGGGTCATCGTTCATGTCGCCCATGACGACAATCTTTATTTCAGGGTATTTGTCCATCAGAGACTGCGAGTTGCGCTGGATGATCTCCGCTCCCCTGGAACGCAGATCCTCTCCTTTGTTCCCCAGCCTAGATGGCAGGTGAGCCACGAAGAAGGCAAACATTTCGCCATCAATCGTACCGCGAACCATAAGAACATCGCGAGTGCGGAAATTTCGCTGCTCATCTTTATTCATTTCGAATTTTATGTCCGTGTCGTCAAACGTGAATGGAATCGACTTGCTCTCGATTAGCTTGAACTGATCTGGCCTGTATAACAGTGCGCAGTCCACGCCTCGGCGGTCCGGACCGTCGTAATGCACTATCTGGAAATTGGCATCTGCGATCTCTTTCTGGCTCACGAGGTCTTCCAGCACATGACGGTTCTCTACTTCGGAAACGCCCAGCACCGTATGATAGACCTTATTCTCGTTCCTCATTGCCCGAATGACAGTCGCCATATTCTGAAGTTTCCTATTGTACTTTGCCTCAGTCCATTTGTTCGCCCCATCTGGCAAGTACTCATAGTCATTCTTTCCTTCATCATGATAGGTGTCGAACAAATTTTCCAAATTATAGAAGCCAATGATATGAGCTTTCTGCGCTTTTTGCGCCTTGCAAGAGACGGCAGCAGCTACCACAACTGCCAGCGTTATGAATATTATGTATAATCTTTTCATATTAATATGCTATATTCAGGGTTTACCACCAGCTGACGGTCTTAGGATCCTGAGCTTCAATCTTTTCCGCAGTCTCTTGTCCCACCTTGTCAGGCAAATTTACGAATAAGTCAATTCCTAATTTTTCCTCCAAGGCATCGACCGACAACGAATATTTCGAGAAATCCTTGTCAGAATATTCCTTATGGTCGAAATAGAACGCCGTCGCCATGTAGCCCGAAAAACCTATCGTGCTCCCCTTCTGATACCTGAGAATCGCCTTGTAATAGCCGGTCGGGACAGTCACCTTCTTGCCGGTATTGTCATAGCAGAAATACGTGCTCCCCATCGTGACGCATCCGGTCACCACATACACCGTGTCGGACTTCTTAGCCAAATTCCGCACCGCACCCTCCAGATATGCCCAAATGCTGGAGTTGAACTCGTCATTGATCTGAGGAGTCATGTTCGTTCCGTAGAAAGTCTGGGTGTTAGCTTCGTAACTGTTCAACCGGTCCGCAGACGGAATCTGATGCCCGCGAGCGTACCATCCATTGTTGCCCGCCCTAAATGCTGAGGTCAGCACAGGCTGACTGCCGCTGTCCAGCAGAGGATCCAGCCCCCAAGAATCGCTTCTTTTTACCCCACTCAGATGCCCACTCACCAGCGGATATGCCACCCAGCACGCCACCAAGTTGTCGTAATCCCAATAGTAGGAATAGTTACGTACACTCTGACCTTGAAACATCATCGAATGAGTGAAGAAGTCATATCCGTCATCAGCCCTTGTCTCAGGCAGTTCCAGCCAAGATGCCGTAGCAGTAGGGGAACCATTTGCAAATGTCCCTCCTCCACTGGTCTTCCCAGCCTGGGTCATCTCAGCGGTAGCGCTCCCTCCAGCAGAAGTCACTACTATCTCCAGCACCCTGGTATCCTCGGAATCATTTGCATCGTACTTTAGCACGATAGCATTATTGCTCCCGGATCCCTCGCTAGGCTCCACGCTCGCCCAACCTCCTGAAAGGTCAATGCTCCATTGCCCGCTCGCGACTACAGAAACGAACTGACTGCCAGCCGTCGCCGGCACTGCATTGTTTCGAAGCGAGATCGCTGGCGCAGGCTCGTCTTTAGTCTTCTTACAAGAAACAGCGAGCACCGGCAGCACCATGAGAACCGCCAATGCTCGCTTCAATATATTCCTTATATTCAATTATTTAACTTATTTTTCCGCCTTCATGCCGAAGAACAGCGCACGTGGCTTGGCACCGTCTTTCGTCGTTATGGTCGCAGTCAAGTCCGCTGGTGCTCCCCCTGCTCCGACCACTGGCGTCAGGTCAAATGTGTAATGATCTGAATCTGTGACGGTGATTGTGAAAGGAGAAGATTTGGCAGCACCATCATTCGCAGCCAGAGCCTGAGAATAGACTTCCGTACCATTATAATTGATGACAATGGTCGTAGCGGCACCTTTCCATGCAACGCCATAGTAAGAAACTTTCTTGGTTCCGGCAGGGATGGTAATCGTGGCAGTGCCAGTTGCATCTGATTTGCCTATCTTGTATACTTTTACGTCTTTCACCCCATTGACCGTGGCTGTGTTGTCATCATAGGCATTAGTCCCATTCGTCCATTTAATGTTGGAGGAATATTCGTTCTCTTCGCCTGGCTCGTCACTTCCGCCGGTTTCCCCATTGAGCGAAACTATCTTGCTGCCGGAAGTGATTTCCGCAGTCTGGTTATTATAATAAACCAGTTTTCCTAACACTACGACTTCGTCGCCTACCTTCAGCTGGTCTGCGGATGTGAATTTATTGCCTTTCAGGTAATATCCGCGAAAGACTTCAAGCTCGTTCTCCGTTTTTCCGTCGTCGGAAATGTAATAGGTATAATTGCCGAACTGGTCGCTGAACTCGCCAAGCTTGGAAATCTTGCCTTTCACATAGACTTCGCTATCCGAAGATTGGCCATTATGTATGATATTCAACGATTTAGCCACATTGTACGGAGAAGCTTCAGTGCCTTCTCCGCTAGCATTCGGGAGGTCGGTCCATGTCTGTTCCTCGGCCACCTGGCCGTTCAGGTAAACCAGCTTGCTGCCAGAAGTGATTTCCGGAGTCTTGCCATCGTAATTTACGAGCTTGCCTTTGACTATCACATCGTCCCCGACCTTTATCTGATCGCTTGCCGTGAATTTCACGCCTCCAAGATAATAGCCGCGATAGACTTCAAGCTGGGTCGTTGCAGTTCCATCGTCGGAAATGTAGTAGGTATAATTGCCGAAGCTTGCGCCGAACTCGCCCAGCTGGGAGATCTTACCTTTCACATACACGTCAGCATCGGTATAGGTTCCCGCAGCGATTATCGCAAGAGCCTTGGCAACATTGTAAGGGGAGTCTTTAGTTCCTTCTCCAATCTCGGACGAGCCGCCATGACCTGACTGAGATATGAATATTGTCTTGTAATCGAACTGGTTGCTGACTTTGATAGTGGTCTCCCTGTCCTTAGAGGCATTAGCAAGAGCCGTGACAGTAACCGTCACAGCATTGTCTGATGCTTTGCCGCTGGAAGGTTCGAATGCCAGCCAGTCCACGCCGTTCACGATAGTCCAGTCTCTGTTAGATTTCACGGTGAACGTAGCCGTGCCTCCGTCCTGGGTCATCTCCAAGGTCTGGGCACTTACCGATATGGCAGGAACTGACGAATCATCGTCATCCCTGCTGCAGCTATTTAATAAAGCAATGGCAGCGAAAGAAGCTGCTAGAATTTTCAAAAATTTCATATTCATATACAATTGTTTAAGGTTCTAACATTATTAATAATCATTGTGTAAAATTAATACGTATTATTAAATACTCCAAAAAAAAACTTAGCCGCAAACATTACAATTAGAATACGATGGGAACAAGAATATTCCCACAAAGGCCAAGCCAAATCACATTAACGGTAGAAATGACTATCTTTGACATTATTAATATTTTAACAATGAAACGTCGTTATCTTTAAGTTCTTGCATAAGAATGCAGTTTTAATCTTCTGATCGCCATCGTTCCTATTGGCCTGGGCTGCTCTCTGAAAGAAGCCCAGCTTTGGGTTTGGGATGCCGGCAGCCTCAAATTCACTTATTTAAGATAAAAGACCTGGGCAATGCTAATTGACAAATCTGTGGGTTCAGTCAGAATCGGCATTGAGCTGCAAGCCATCTCTATCTCCGGAATAGTCATAGAATCGTCCGAGATGTTTGTTGTGTCCAATGATGCCCCCATTGCGAAGCGAGCTACGAAAATACGCTTTTTCAACCGTTTCGATTTTTATTGCGAACACACAGAATATAAAGACAAGGTCTTATGGGCGGACTACAACATAATCGAGTCCACTTATAGGCTGAACAATGCAATTGACTGGCCGATGAAAAAGAATGCCAAGCAGGATTGACTTTTGGCAAGAACGATTCCTCCTGCAGAATTGATTTTTGAATGGGCGATTTTTGCAGCAGTAGCGATTCTGGACGATGGCGAAGATTTGATATTTCCTAGAATATTCATAAATTTGCGCTGCGATTTTTCGCCAAATGCATAGAGTGTACTTTACTACTTTTTCAAACCATTCCAATTCGGCTGCTAGACATATTCATAAGGCAGCCGGGAAAGACAAGTTTTCCCGATTTAATTCTCCGATTGCAAAAATTTCTCTAATACATTATTTTATTATAATTTCGCAATGCAAAATTGGACATATGCTAACATACATTAATTCAATATCTTCTTATGGTTCATTTTATTAAAAAAAGCCTATTGGCGCTGATCGCAATGTTTGCTGGCGTGGCGGCTTTCGCCCAAGTCACGACATCAAGTCTTGCAGGACGCATCTCAGATGAGAATGGCGGGCCTCTCGCTGGGGCTGCGGTCCTCGCAGTCCACACACCTTCTGGAACGCAGTATGGCACGATTGCTAACGCCGACGGACGTTACGTGATCAATGGCATGCGTGTCGGTGGTCCATACAAGGTCACGATAACGTTTCTTGGCTTTCAGTCACAGGAGTTCAACGAGGTAACGCTCGAACTTGCTGAGACATACAACCTTAATGCAAGTCTCAAAGAGCTGACGGAGCAGCTGAATTCCGCTGTCGTCGTAGCTTCCACCCCTTCTAAATTCGCAGTCGAGAAGACAGGCGCAGCCACGAATATCTCCAACAGACAGATCACCGAACTGCCTACCATCAGCAGAAGCATCACCGACGTTGCCAAGCTTTCCCCTTACGGAGGAAACGGAATGAGCTTCGCCGGCACCGACGGACGTACCGCCAACTTCACAGTAGACGGAGCCAATTTCAACAATAACTTCGGCCTTAGCTCAAATCTGCCTGGCGGTGGGAGTCCTATCTCCCTGGATGCCATTGAGGAGGTTCAGGTGGTGATTTCTCCATACGATGTCCGCCAGAACAACTTCATCGGAGGAGGCGTGAATGCCATCACCAAGTCCGGAACTAACACATTCAAGGGGTCTGCGTACGTGTATCACCAGAACGAGAACATGCGTGGCGACGCCGTCGACAAGGAACAGATCAGCGGAGCTCGCGATAAAGACCGCAAGACCACTTACGGCTTCACCTTAGGTGGGCCTATCATTAAAAACAAGCTCTTTTTCTTCGCCAACTACGAGGAGACGAAAATCCCTACCGTGGTAAACCGCTGGAGGGGATCCGAGGATGGCATCATGGATCAGGAAAACTACATCTCCCGCACTAAGCTGGAAGACCTCAAGACCATCTCCGATTTCGTTAAGACCAAATACGGTTACGACACTGGCTCATGGACGAATTTTCCTGCCGACGAGAGTAACAGGAAAATCCTTGCGAGGATAGACTGGAACATTAACAACAACCATCATCTGGCTATTCGTTACAACCACACCCTGAATAAGTACTGGAACTCTCCGAACGCATCGTCTTCCGATGCCAAACAGCGTACTGTCTATGGCCGCATGTCGAAATATTCCATGTCCTACGCCAATTCCATGTATTCTATGGAGAACAAAGTGAATTCTTTCTCGGTAGACCTCAACAGCCGATTCTCCAATAAGATTTCAAACCAGCTGCTTGTGACATATTCAAAACTGGATGACATACGTGGCACCAATTCTTCCGAGTTCCCGTTCATTGACATCCTAGATGGCACATGGGACGGAACGACCGGCACCCCGATGCCATATATTTCTTTAGGTTACGAGCTTTTCACCTGGAATAACGGCGTGCACAACAAGGTCATCAACGCAAAAGATGACGTGAACATGTACTTCGGAGACCACAAAATCACCGCTGGCGTGAACTACGAATACCAGATGGCAGACAACTCCTACATGAGAAACGGAACCGGCTACTACCGATACCTGTCAATGGAGGACTTCATGAACGGAGCTACTCCTGAGACCGTTAATTTCACTTATGGCTACGAAAACATAGACCCTAACACTCCTGCAGCCCGCGTAAGGTTCAATAAGGCAGGCATCTATGCACAGGACGAGTGGAACATCACCCAGAACCTTAAGCTCACCTACGGACTCCGCCTCGACGGCTTGTTCTTCAGCAATCAAGACCTTGCCACCAACAATGCCATCCTCGACCTGGACTACAGCGGTCGTCACATTGACACCGGCAAATGGCCTAAGTCGAAAATCACCGTGAACCCTAGGATAGGATTCAACTGGGATGTCTTCGGGAACAAGTCTCTGAAGGTGCGCGGTGGATCCGGCTTCTTCACCGGCAGGCTTCCGCTCGTGTTCTTCACCAGCATGCCTACCAATGCTGGAACAGTGCAGTACAATGGAAAAATCCAGAACGGGAACGACATGCTTTCCAAATTCAAGGGTGGACTCATCACCTCTGTCAAGGACATGAAGGCTAAGTGGGCTTCCCTTGGCTACCCTACTGAATATGACTCTGCAAGCGGCACCGTCGGCTCAACCTTCGCAGCCGTAGACAGGGATTTCAAGATGCCTCAGGTTTGGAAGACCTCCCTCGCGGTGGATTACAACTTCCCTACCTCCTTCCCTCTCAGCATGACGGTAGAAGGAATATTCAACAAGACCATCAACGCTGCGAGGATTTCCGACTGGAGCATAAAGCCTACGGATGGTTTCGCAAGGTTCAACGGTCCTGACGACAGGGCAATATATCCTTCGGACTACAAATACACCTACACCGACTCCAAGGGGAAAGTGGTGGGCATGCCTAACGCCTACGTCCTGACCAACACAAGCAAAGGTTACGGCGGATCCTTCAGCGCCCAGATCAACGCAAGGCCTGTCGAGGGCATAAACATCACCGCAGCCTACACCCGCACTTACAACAAGGAGCTTACTGGAATGCCAGGCTCGGATGCCAGCTCGGCGTTCACCTACATCCCTACGACGGAAGGCCCTAACCAGCCGAAGCTGCACAACTCCCAGTACGTCACACCTGACCGCGCTTACGTGAACCTCACGATTAACGACCGCTCGAACAACCACTACACTTTCTTCTACGAGACATGGAGGGGTGGTTACAATTACAGCTACATGTACGTCAACGACATGAATGGCGACAACTACAACTACGACGCTCTCTACATCCCTAAGAACAAGGACGAAATCCTCTTCGTTTCCGAGGGCGACAGGGACCGCTTCTGGGATTATGTACAAAATGACAGATACCTTAGCAAACACAAAGGGAAATATGCCGAGGCTTACAGCGTCTATTCTCCTTGGGTGCATAGAGTGGACCTTCGCTACGCCCACGATTTCAAAATCAAGATAGCAGGTTCCACGAACACTCTTCAGCTGAACTTCACTCTTGCCAACCTCATGAACCTGTTCAATTCTTCATGGGGAGTCAGCAAATACATGAATCCAAACCTCAACGGCGGGCGAATCCTCAAATATGAGGGAGTCAACGCCGACGGAGTTCCTACTTTCTCTACCCCTTCGGCAGTACAGCCGGGCGTGAAGACCTGGACATACAACCACGACCTTGGCCAGTGCTGGTATGCTCAGATCGGAATCAAATACATGTTCAACTAATAAATGAATATTCGCATGAAAATCAAATATATTTTCACAGCTTTAATAGCCTGCCTAGGCCTTGCCGTAGCCTGCGACGATGATGACAAGCCGGTTCTCGAAGAGCTGCAGGTGTCCAAGTCCTATGTCGCCATCCCTATGACCGGCGGCACAGATGACATCACCGTAAAATCCTCGACAGCTTGGGCTTTCGACGAAAGCACCATTCCTAGCTGGCTAACTGTTTCAGCCTTGTCTGGCAATAGCGGAGAGACTCAGGTGACATTCACCGCTCCTGAAACGAAAGTCGGAAGGAACTGCGAGCTCAAAATCAATGTCGGGAACACTGCCCAGCATATTAATGTAATACAAGGAATCAAGTCCGCCGAGAATTCAACTTGCGCACAGGTGATCGCCGGAGAAGACGGGAAACTCTACAGAGTGACCGCAACCGTCACCAGCATCACCAGCACCAGCTGGGGCAACATGTGGCTGAATGATGGTACCGGCGAGGTCTATGTCTACGGCACTCTCGACAAAGACGGGAAGGAACAGAACTTTTCAAGCCTTGGAATCGAAGTCGGCGATGTAGTTACAGTAGAAGGTCCTAAGAAAACCTATAACGGTACCGTCGAACTCGAAAAAGTCACCGTCATCAAGATAGTCAAGTCTTTGCTGAAAATCGAGCCTGCCGTGGTGACAGCTCCGAAAGAGGACACCACGTTCACGGTGAAGGCTGCCGTTAAGAGCGGAGCCACTTTCGACTGGAAGCTTGATCCGGACAACGAATGGCTGCACATCATTTCTACGAAGACCGTCGATGACACCGTGTTCGTGAATTGCCATGCCGCCGCCAACCCGACCGTCGTGCCTCGCACAGCCATGATCACTTTCTCTGCCACGAACGGAAGCCAGACTACGACTCAGACTCTGACCGTGAAACAGAGCGCAAATGCCCCTGAGCTCATGAGCATTGCGGATGGATTGAAGACCACTTACGCTCACGTGAAAGGTACAGTGACGGCTGTCACCAAGCAGGGCTACGTGCTCACGGACGACAGTGGGTCTGCTTTGGTATTTTATGGCTCATCGTACAACAAGGATTATGTAGCAGGGGATCAGGTGGAACTTATCGGCACTCCTGGAGCCTACAACTTCGGCCCTCAGTTCACCACTCCTATCGATCTGGATGAGAAGAAGGGAACGACGACCTACGCATATCCTACTCCGACCCTCGTAGACGAGGCGTTCGTGAACAGCACGATCAGCCAGATCAAAGACAAGGACAAGAACACGCAAGTAATCACCGTCCAGTACGTCCAAGTTTACGGCACAGTCGTTAAATCAGGCAATTACACTAATGTGAACGTGGACGGCGTATCTTCTTCAGTCGCCCAGGTTTCTCCTTACCAGATGCCGTCTTCATTCACCCTGAATGCAGACGATAAGGTTAAGATCAACGGTTACCTGGTCAGCGTTTCCGGCAGCTCCAAGAGATACCTCAACATAGCCATTACTTCAGTTGAGCCTTGGAGCGGCGGCGATGTCGTCACTCCTAAGACGCTGTACGAGAACACTTTCGAGACTGATCCTACCAAAGAGTGGACAATCGAGAACAAAAAGCTGGCTACCGGCCTGACCCTCGTATGGAGCTACAATTCCAGCAAATACATGAAGGCTTCCGCTTATTACAATAAGAAGAACCTTGAGGCTGAGAGCTGGCTGATTTCTCCGGAAATCGATGCGACCTCGGAGAAAAACGCCTACCTCTCTTTCCAGCATGTGCAGAAATATTTCGTCAACAGCTCAAACGAGTTCACTCTCTGGGCACAGAAAGACGGAGGCGCATGGACTCAGGTTACCATTCCTAACTACTCGACCGGCAAAGACTGGACTTTAGTGGATAGCGGCACTATCGATCTGTCAGCATTCGCCGGCGGTAAGATCAGGTTCGCATTCAAGTACGTCAGCTCATCCGAAGCGGCCGGCACCTGGGAAATCAAGAACGTCAAGGTGACCAACACCAAATAGCCGATTCCTGGCGAATATCGTCTAATGAACATCCAGCCCGTTTCTCCCCATCAAGAAACGGGCTTTTGCATATTCAAAAACTATGATTACCTTTGCAGCCTGCCTCTGAGAGAGAGGCTCTCGCATAGTCTCGTCTGCTAATAGGAGGCCATGCAGCGAAAAAAGAAAACAATACGGTGGAGGACAGATTTGATTGATTGCAACCTCCGATGTTTAATAAAAAATGCTAAAAATGAACTATCTATTCACGTCTGAATCAGTTTCAGAAGGCCACCCGGACAAAGTGGCAGACCAAATTTCCGATGCAATCCTTGACGAGTTCCTTCGTCAGGATTCAGAATCAAAAGTAGCTTGCGAGACATTTTGCTCTACGGGACTCGTGCTAGTTGGCGGAGAAGTGCGTAGCGAGGCCTACGTAGACATCCAGAAAACAGTGCGCGATACGATCAGGCGCATTGGCTACACTAAAGCTGAATACCGTTTCGACGCAGACTCGTGCGGAGTTCTTTCCGACATTCATGAGCAGAGCGGAGACATCAACAGAGGTGTGGCGCGACATAATCCAGAAGAACAGGGAGCCGGAGACCAAGGAATGATGTTCGGCTATGCATGCCATGACACAGAGGATTATATGCCATTGCCTCTATACCTCTCCCAGCTCACTCTCCAGATTTTAGGGGACATAAGGCACAACCATTTAGAGCTGATGCCTTACCTGAGGCCGGATTCAAAGTGCCAATATACCATTGAATATGATGAAAACAACCACCCTCTAAGAGTTCACACGCTAGTTCTTTCCACTCAGCACGACGAATTCGCTGCAGGAGAGTTTTCGAATATGTCGTATCAAGAAGCTTGCGCGAAATCCGGAGCTGAAAAGGCGGACGAGGCGATGCACGATAAAATCGAGGATGATGTCAGAAATATATTAATTCCTATGGTTAAGGCCGCCCTCAACGAAGAGACAGCAGCCTTATTCGACAACCAACTCAGACTTTTGGTGAACCCGACTGGGAAATTCGTGATAGGAGGGCCACACGGGGACACCGGACTTACAGGAAGAAAAATCATCGTGGATACTTACGGAGGCAGAGCCTCCAACGGTGGCGGTGCATTTTCGGGGAAAGACCCGTCCAAGGTGGATAGGAGCGCAGCCTACGCCACAAGATACATTGCCAAGAATATGGTAGCGGCAGGCATCGCAGATGAAATGCTCATCCAGGTCGCCTACGCAATCGGCGTGGCAAAGCCAGTGAGCATATTCGTAAATACCCATGGCACGGCATGCTCCGACAGTCCTCTGCTTCAAAATCGCTCTGCAATAGAAGCTGATGCTGTGATTGCTTCCAAGATAACTGAGCTTTTCGACCTGCGTCCGTCCGCCATAATCAGGAAATTCGACCTGAAGAACCCAATCTACGAGCCTACGGCAGCTTACGGCCATTTCGGACGCAAGCCTTACACTGAAGCTGTCAGGCTCATTCGCAATGGCAAAGAAATCGAGAAAGAGATTCAGTTTTTTGGGTGGGAGAAGCTTGATGCGATTTCAAAGATAAGATTGGCATTCGGACTAAAATAAAAACAACTTATCAGTCCAATGAATATGCAATCCGTCGCGTTCCATGCCACGGAACCAGGTCATCTGGCGTTTCGCAAACTGGTGGATGGCGTTGGAAAGCAAGACTCGCATCTCTTCATAACTGAGAATACCCAGGACGTACTGCGTGACGAATTTATATTCAAGGCCGTAATATACAAGGTCTTCGGGAGGAATTCCTGAATTCAGGAGTTCTCGGACCTCTTCTATCATGCCGCCCTGTAAACGTTCGTCCAAACGGCGGTCAATGCGAGCGTTACGTTCTTCGCGAGAGACTAGGGTCCCGATGAAATATGGCTTTTTCGGAAGGTAGGCCGTGCGATGAATTGGATGTTCCTTTTCATATTGCGCCACCTCGATGGCACGAATCACCCTTCGCTTGCTCTGCAACACGGCCTCGTCAGGAAGCGGCCCGTAGGCAGCAAGTTTTCCAATAAGCGTCTTTTTGTCAAACAGTTCCAATTCCTCTCGCAAAGCCTCGTCTGGAGGCACCTGAGGCAGGGCATATCCGCAAGTCGCTGCCTGAATATAGAGTCCTGTGCCTCCGCATAAAATAGGAATTCTGCCACGCGACCGGACATCCCTGTATGCATCTTCAAAGGCTTCTTGCCACTGGTACAGGTCGAACCGTATGCCAGCGGAAACAATATCGATCAGATGATAAGGCACGTCGCCATATTCATTTAGATCCTTGCCAGTGCCTATGTCCATGCCCTTATAGACCTGACGTGAGTCGGCAGAAAGAATGTCCGCAAGGCACCCATCGGCGTCTGCCACCGAAGACTGGGATGCCCTTGCCAGCCCGGAGAGCTGATGCGCCAAATTCACCGCATAGCGAGTCTTGCCTGAAGCAGTCGGTCCCAGCACCACGACCAAGTCGATGGCATCGGCAATATATTCATTATAAATATCTTGAATATTAATTTCCTCTGGCTCCGGAAGTGGCGCCGGCTCTGGAATGGGAATAGGTTCCCTCAGCTTGTTCTTAGGGTTACGGCTCATTCTCCCCTCTCCATCTCGCGGCGAATATCCTT
Source organism: Bacteroidales bacterium (assembly GCA_028724885.1). Lineage (GTDB taxonomy): Bacteria > Bacteroidota > Bacteroidia > Bacteroidales > UBA932 > Cryptobacteroides. The sequence continues at coordinate 17,052 of JAQYTJ010000016.1, forward strand.
CTCCTTGATGGACTGCCGCTTGTCATAGACCTTCTTTCCCTTCGCCAAGGCTATCACCAGCTTGGCGATGCCTTTTTCATTAATATATAGCTTCGTAGCTATAATCGTGAGCCCCTTTTCCTTCACTGCCTGCCGCAGATGCCTCAGCTCTCTCTTGGTAAGCAGCAGCTTGCGATCCCTCATGGGCTCGTGCTGGCCCCATGAACCCCAGAAATAAGTCGAGATATTCATCCCCTTCACGAACAGTTCGCTGCCTACGAAATAGCAGAATGAATCCGCCAGCGAGGCCTTTCCAGCCCGAATCGACTTTATCTCGGTCCCGACCAGCACGATTCCAGCTTCGTAAGTCTCAAGAAACTCGTAGTCAAAGGAAGCCCTCTTATTGCGAATCTCCACTCTATGTTCCTTCTGCTTCGGCATATCCAGATTAGATTGCGCTTGGTCGCAAATCAGCCACAGCGCCATTAAAGGTACTGCAAATATACGCAAACTTTCCATAGCCAACGCAATGTTAACCCAGAGAACGTTGCTCTCCTCTCAGCATTTTCACTACACCACCTACCAGCAATGCAACTCATAAACTCAAATAAGCCACAGTGCTCCTTAACTTCCGGAACCGCAAAGTTTCATCCAGGCAAAAATTATAAGGAACAGCAATAATCAATTAATACGCATGTAATGCAACAAGCTGTTTTCCTACCCCACCCATCAGATACGGGGTGTGGAATAGGTGTAACGCATAGTATTGCCAAACTATTATACCCCGAAAAGTGAAAACCAATATCAGGAATTATATCTTCCACCAAGGAAGCCTCTTTTTGGAATTCCATTGGAATTGCTAATTTTGTGAAGGCAAAATATTAATGAATATATGAAAGTAAGCATCATTATGGGCTCTACGAGTGACTATGAGGTCATGCATGGGGCGGAGCAGTTTTTAGCAGATTTCGGAATCGAATACGAGACGCGCGTGATCAGTGCGCACAGGACGCCGGAGCTGATGTTCGAATACACCAAAGCTCTGAAAGGCAGAGGCTTCGGGGTAGTGATTGCTGGTGCTGGCGGTGCCGCTCATCTGGCAGGAGTCGCAGCAGGCCTCACACCGCTGCCGGTAATCGCAGTTCCTATGCAGACCAAGACTCTCGGTGGACTGGATTCGCTACTCTCAATGGTGCAGATGCCTACAGGCATTCCTGTAGCCACTGTCGCAATCGGCGGAGCGAAGAATGCCGCAATTCTGGCTGCTGAAATTCTTGCTCTCTGCGACCCTGAGGTTGCAAAAAAGATTGATGCCTACCGTGAGGCTCAGGCTGAGAAGATTCGCAATACTACTCTGCCGCCAAAACAATAAAGCCAGCACTTTGAGACACGTCAGCATCTTCATGGCTACTGCCATAGGCATATTCATTGCCCTAGGCAGTACTTTTGCACAAAGCTACAGTTTCCAGCTCGGCAGGGCCGTTGCTTAAAGCTACAGCTCCCAGCGCAGCAGAGCCGTTGATCAAAGCTACAGTTCCCAGCTCCGCAGGGCCTTTGCACAGAATCCAGAAGGCACCATTCAGACGAGCATCCTGCTTCAGAACAGCGGCTTTCAAAATATGAAGGCAAGTCGCTTACCATGGACTACTGGGTCTATGATTGCCTGGGCGATGCCTACGCTAGGAAAAAAGATGTGAAGCCGGCCATCGAAAATTATCAGCTGGCAGTCTCAACCTACTGCAAGCTATTCAATACCACAGAGAAGGCTATCCGCTAGAGCAGCTTCCAAGATGAAACCCTTGGCATAGCACTCTTCAACCTTAGCCACATGTACGCTAGTGACGGCAATGTTTCCAAGGCAGAATATTATTGCTCGCTAGCCGCCAAATCCGGCAGCCAGCAAGCAATCGACTTCTGCAAAAAGTACAAGATTAAATAGTCGCTCCTTAAGAGTTATTTAATAAATTGACAATCAATCAAATAAAAGTAGTATTTTTTGTTTTTGTCTGCGGAATTTCGTACCTTTATGTCTGGAAACCTTGCAGAAAATGATAGGAAAATCACCGAACCAGAACG
>JAQYTJ010000017.1 GCA_028724885.1 Bacteroidales bacterium
TCTGGTTCGGTGATTTTCCTATCATTTTCTGCAAGGTTTCCAGACATAAAGGTACGAAATTCCGCAGACAAAAACAAAAAATACTACTTTTATTTGATTGATTGTCAATTTATTAAATAACTCTTAAGGAGCGACTAGTTAGTGCTTCTGTCGGATCAGATCCGTGGCCTCGGAACGACGTCGTATTGTTTACACAATTACAGGCAACGAGGACATTTATTGTAGACGCTTAGGGGCAACATTTCCATTGCTTACCCTAGTTCTGCGAAGTGAGTCCCTTTCTCAGCAAGAACAACAATTCCAATGATAGCAAAAAATGCGGCGACGGTTATCGTTATTGTCAGGCTTGCTCTGTGATATCCAATATTTCTTTAAAAGAGTCTATGACGTAAGTGGCTCCGGCTGCAGTCAATGCTGCGCGGTTCGAATTTCCCCAGCTCACCCCGCAGGTGGTGGCTCCCGCGCCATTACCCATGAGAATGTCGAATGGCATGTCTCCGACCACTAAGGTTTTAGCTGGGGTGAAATGCAATATATTCATGGTTTTAAGCACAGCCTCTGGATCAGGCTTAGGCCTCTCGACCTCTGCTGCGCCAAGCACCAGAAAGAAAAGATCGAATATCCCATATTCCTTAAGAAACCCTTCCGTGCCATGGCGGTGCCGTGACGACGCAATTGTCAGAGTATGCCCTGACGCTTTCAATGCCTCCAATATTTCTTTAACCCCAGGGAAAAGCGGGGGAAGGTAATTCTTCATCCTTTCGCTGAATATCCTCCTGTAGGTTGCAGCGCAAAGCTTGATTTTTTCTGGCGGCAGGTTCGGGAATATCGCCTTGAAGCCGCCTTCCAAAGTCAGCCCGATCGTGGCGGCGCATTCCTCATCGCTCGCCACCCTCAGCCCCAGTTCTTTCATGGAGGCTTGGAAAGTCAGCACAATCGACTCCCTCGTGTCTGCCAAAGTTCCATCGAAATCGAAAATGACAAGTTCGTATTTCATGATGCAAAAATATTAAAAATCCCTAAGCCAGCCATATTAATCCCAGCACAAGATGATGATGCATGAATCTTAATAATATAAAAAAGCCTGGACAGGAATATGTCCAGGCTCGAATAATCTACGATATGTTATTTCTTATTAAAGAAATTCTTAGCATCAGCTGCCTCAACGAGAAGCTCGTTGAACACGTAAGCGCCAGTCTTAGGAGATTTCTCCATGCGGATGCATCTTACCATGCTCTTCGCGCCAGACTTGGCGGAGAATGTAGCGACTGCTTTCTTTGCCATAATTTATGTCTCCTATATTACTTTATTTCACGATGAAGGGTCACCTTATGAAGGTATGGATTGTATTTCATCCTCTCAAGACGATCCGGCGTGTTTTTCTTGTTCTTAGTTGTGATGTACCTGGACATGCCTGGAACACCGCTTGCCTTTTGCTCTGTGCATTCAAGAATTACCTGCACCCTGTTACCTTTAGCTTTCTTTGCCATAATTCATAATTTTAGACAAGTCCAACATATCCTTTAGCTTGAGCCTCTTTGATTGCAGCGTCAAGGCCCTTCTTCTCAATTGTCCTGATGCCTTTAGCAGATACCTTCAGAGTAATGTACCTCTGCTCTGCCTCTGACCAGAACTTCTTGTTCCTCAAATTGAGAGAGAAATCTCTCTTCGTGTGGAGCTTAGAGTGGGACACATTGCATCCTTTCATTCTCTTTCTCCCAGTTATTTGACAAGTCTTTGCCATGATATCTAATTTTTTATTGATTCTGAATAAATTGCAGGACTGCAAATTTAGGGTTTGATTTTCAAAATTGCAAATTACTTAAACAAATTTGAAGAATCTGTCCCACCTGATGTTATTCGGCAATTTGCGGTTCCTGTCAGTCGAGAGCCAGACAAGAGCAGGACGGCCGACAATGTGGTCTTCAGGAACGAAGCCCCAATATCTTGAGTCCAGCGAGTTATGCCTGTTGTCTCCCATCATAAAGTAGTAATCCTGTTTAAAAGTGTATTCCTTTGTCTCTTCGCCATTTATGAATGTTTTGCCGTCCTCCTCGCGAAGGTCATTGTGCTCGTAAACCGCTATGATTCTGCGATAAAGAGGCAAGTTGCCTTCATTTAGTTCTACCGTCACGCCCTTCTTAGGAATCCAAAGAGGACCATAGTTATCGCGAGTCCACTTAGTGCTGTCCGTGAAAGGGAACAAGCTCAGGTAAGAGTCCGGATAATCCGGCGGATAAACATCAATGTTCGGTTCGACCGACTTTACTACTGAGTAACCTTTGATCTTCTCAGCCATTTCTGCCGTGAGCGGCATCGCCGGATAACCTGGAATGCTCTCATCGTAGTAGATTTCGCTGATATTCAGCCCAAGCTTTTCCAACGTCCTTACGTTTATTCTCTCGCCTGTCGTTACGACCGTGTAGCTCATCTGCATCCCAGGATAAACCTCCTGTTTCACGCCATTGATGAAAACAAAGCCGTCTGCTATTTTGAGAGTGTCTCCGGCAACTGCCACGCATCTTTTGACGTAGTGGTCAGTCTTGTCTGCCGGACGGACTATTATCGGCCCCCCTTGAGCTATCGCAGCTTCTTTTCCGATGCTTCTCTCCCAGAAGTAGTAATCATCTGCGGGAGCGCGAGACAGAACCGTGTCACCATTCGGAAAGTTGAAAACTACGCAATCGCCTCTTCTGACATTCCTGAATCCTTTCAGCCTGCGGTAGTCATTCTGGATGAGAGTCGAATAGGACTCGTGCCCGAATATGACGTTGTGCGTGAAAGGAATAGTGAGCGGGGTCTGCGGAACTCTGGGACCGTATGTAAGCTTGCTGACGAAGAGATGGTCACCCGTATAAAGGGTGCTCTCCATAGAAGAGGAAGGAATCTTGAAGGCCTGGAGAAAGAATATATTAATGAATGTCACCACGATGACCGCGAATATGATTGCGTCGAGCCAGTCGTTCCAGACACTGTGCTTCTCGCCCTCTTTGTAGGTCTTCTTCCAGAACATCCAATTCACCTTGCGAGTGATGTGGTGGTCGAATATGACAATGAGACCCAGAAGCCACCAATAATTCCCCAGCCAGATAACCCACAACACATAGAGGATCGCCCAAAAGGACATCCGCATCCATTTGTCGTGGTATATCTCCCTCAAGCTCACCTTAAATCCTTATTTTACAGAGTTTACTATCGCTTCAAAAGCCTGAGGATTATTCATGGCGAGGTCCGCAAGAACCTTGCGGTTCAGTCCTACGTTGCTCTTAGCGAGCTTGCCCATGAACTGAGAATAAGAGATGCCGTACTGACGTGCAGCTGCATTAATTCTCTGGATCCAAAGAGCCCTGAACGAACGCTTTTTGGCCTTACGGTCACGATAGGCGTATGTCAAACCCTTTTCGTAGGTGTTTTTCGCTACGGTCCAGACATTCTTCCTTGCTAGGAAATTGCCGCGAGTTCTCTTTAGAATTTTTTTGCGGCGAGCCCTTGAGGCTACTGAATTTACTGATCTTGGCATGATTTGATTCTTTTATGGAGGCAGTGACTGCGATTTCTCGCAATTCTTCAGTACTGCATTCCAAATTAAACATTAAAATTACATGACCAAAAGCTCTTTAACCCTCTTCACGTCAACCTTATCAAGGATGGCGAAATGGTCAAGATTTCTTTTCTGCTTCTTGGTCTTCTTTGTGAGGATATGGCTGTGATAAGCGTGCTTCCTCTTGATTTTTCCCGATCCGGTAAGCGTAAAACGCTTTTTGGCACCGGAGTTGGTCTTAAGCTTTGCCATTTTACAAAATATTAATAATTTATAATCAACTCCTATTTTTTCTTTATAGGGGCTATCATCATAGTCATTCTTTTGCCTTCCAAAGTGGGCATGTTTTCCGCCCTGCCATATTCCTCAAGCTCTACGGCAAACCTTAGCAGCTGCTTCTCCCCCTGCTCGGCGAACATGATGGAGCGGCCTCTGAAGAAGATGGTGGCTTTGACCTTGGAGCCTTCTTCAAGAAACTCTTGGGCATGCTTCAGCTTGAACTGGAAGTCATGCTCGTCTGTGTTCGGCCCGAAACGGATTTCTTTTATAACCACCTTGGTGGCATTCTGCTTTATTTCCTTGGCCTTCTTCCTTTGCTGGTAAAGATATTTCTGGTAATCCAGTATCTTGCAAACCGGAGGATCAGCCTTGGCACTGATCTCAACAAGATCCAGGCTCAATTCATCGGCCATATGCAAGGCCTTGCTTATAGGATATATGCCCTGCTCGGCAATATTGTCGCCAACAAGACGGACCTGAGGGGCTTTAATCTCCTCGTTAATGTTCAGCTCATCTTCCGCTTTCTGACGGACAAAAGGACGCCTGCCGTTCTGGCCAGGTGCCGAGTTAGAGTTCGATGGTCTGAAGTTGGAAGGTCTCGGTCCTCCAAAATGTGGTTTCGGCTTGTTGTAAGGCATTCTGTTTTTATTAAATCTCCTAATTATTTTTATGCAAGCTCTCTGGCCATTTCCGCCTTAATCCAGCTTGCGAAATCTTCTACTTTAATCGTACCGTTGTCCTGCCCCTCTCTTCTAATCGAGACAGTGCTGTCCGTTACTTCTTTTTCCCCGACAATAGCAATCAGAGGCACTCTGAGCAAGGAAATGTCCCTGATTCTTTTTCCAAGCGTCTCGTTCCTGTCATCTACGGAGGCACGAATATCGGAATTATTCAGCAAAATGCAAACTTTTTTCGCGAAATCTGAATATTTCTCGCTGACTGGCAGCACTTTAACCTGATCTGGGCTGAGCCAAAGAGGAAGATGTCCGCCGGTATGCTCAAGCAGCACTGCAGTGAATCTCTCAATGGAACCGAATGGCGCCCTATGAATCATGATCGGGCGTTTCTTGCTGCCATCTGCGTCAGTATACTCAAGCTGGAATCTCTCTGGCAGATTGTAATCCACCTGAATGGTTCCGAGCTGCCATTTCCTCCCGATGGCATCGCGCACCATGAAGTCAAGCTTAGGGCCGTAGAAAGCAGCCTCGCCATATTCGACGACTGTCTTTAGGCCTTTCTCCGCAGATGCTTCGATGATGGCGCTCTCAGCTTTATCCCAGTTCTCGTCGCTGCCGATGTATTTTTCCTTATGGACAGGATCCCTGAGGGAAATCTGTGCCGTGTAAGATTCGAACTTGAATACACGGAACACATATAATATAAGGTCTATGACCTTCTCGAACTCTTCCTTAACCTGATCCGGGCGCACGAACATGTGAGCATCATCCTGGGTGAACGAACGCACCCTAGTGAGGCCATGAAGCTCGCCGCTCTGCTCGTAGCGGTAGACAGTCCCGAATTCAGCCAGCCTCAGAGGCAGATCCTTGTAGGAACGAGGAGCCGACCTATAAATCTCGCAATGATGAGGGCAGTTCATTGGTTTCAGCAGATATTCCTCTCCTTTCTGAGGAGTGTGGATAGGTTGGAACGAGTCTTTGCCGTATTTCGCATAGTGACCAGAGGTCACATATAGTTCTTTGCTTCCGATGTGAGGAGTGACTACGGGCAAGTAGCCATATTCGTTCTGCTTCTTGCGCAAGAATTTCTCCAGCTCGAATCTCATGACTGCGCCACGAGGCAGCCACAGAGGCAGTCCCATTCCTACCCTTGAGGAGAAAGTGAACAACTCCATCTCTTTGCCCAGCTTACGGTGGTCGCGTTTCTTTGCCTCTTCGAGCACTACCAGATATTCATCAAGCATCGACTTCTTTGGGAAGGTAATGCCATAGATCCTCGTAAGCTGCTCCCTCTTCTCGTCCCCTCTCCAATAGGCTCCGGCCAATGCCGTCAGTTTAACCGCCTTGATCACCGATGTGTCGCGAAGATGAGGCCCGCGGCAAAGATCGGTGAAATGGCCGTTGGTGTAATACGTGATGCTGCCATCCTGCAATTCGGAAATCAGCTCGCATTTGTATTTGTCGCCCGTCTGCTCGAAATGCTTAATCGCATCCGCCTTGGACACGTCCTGACGAACAAAATTCTGCTTCTCGCGCGCCAGTTCCAGCATCCTTTTCTCTATCTTTGGAAAATCAGCGTCCGTGAGCTGCTGATCGCCGAGGTCCACGTCGTAGTAGAACCCGTTCTCGATCGCCGGGCCGATGCCGAATTTCACTCCTGGATACAAATCTTCGAGAGCCTCAGCCATAAGGTGGGATGATGAATGCCAGAAAACCCTCTTGCCTTCATCGTCGTCCCATTTCAGCAATACTATTGCCGCATCTTCATTGATTGGCATACCCAGGTCCTGTGTCTTTCCCTTTCCAATAGTCTTATCGCTCGCGAACTTCACTGAAACCGCAAGAACCTCTTCTGCCAGCCTAGGGCTGATGCTATGGGCTATCTCATAGCCCGTTACGCCTTTCTCAAAGGCTTTGACGCTACCGTCTGGAAATGTAATGTTAATCATAACAACTAAAATAAATTGGCCTAACCAGTATTTACGAACCAAGTACTTGAACTTGGCTAGCCATATTATTAGCCAGTTTGCAAAGATACGAAAAAATTTTTCTATTTTTGTTACTGAATATGGACAAGACAGTTTCTTCAAGAGAGTTATGGAATAAAGCCTCTGCGACGGGGTTAATTTTAGCACTAGTAACCATAGCGTTCGGCGTTCTGAGCGGACTTACCGGCAAGGCAGGCTCCTCTATAGTGGGCAATGCATTGTCGATTCTTCTCGGCCTTGCCAAAATCATAGTCTGCATAGCGCTGTTCAGATATTTCTTAGTGAAGCTTAGAGAATCGTATCCTGACGCAGGAAAGCAAGATCTGATGCATTACGGGCTGAGGATAGCCCTATGTTCTTCGATTCTTGTCGCTGGATACAATCTGCTGAGCATTCTTGTAATCAATCCAGATCAGGTGAGCCAGGCCGTTGAGTCTTTCAGGACAGCATATTCCCAATTTGCAGATTCGAACACGCTGAATGCATTGGATGCGCTTGAAGCCAAGATGCCTGTCTATGTTTTCTTCGTCACCCTAGCTTACTGCTTTGTATGGGGATGGGTGCTCGCTGCGATATTCTCTTCAAGCTTGGCCCCATCAGACCCTTTCGGTAGCATAGGCAATGACAAGGAGGAGCAACGTGATGGAGATGAGCAGCAAGGACAGAATATTTAAATCAATGAATATGGAATATTCCAAAGATCTGTCGATAATAGTTCCTCTGCTAAACGAGAAAGAATCGCTGCCTGAGCTGCTTGCCTGGATCAGGAGCGTGATGGATGCCAACAAATTCAGTTACGAGCTGATATTCATGGATGATGGCAGCACCGACGGTTCATGGGCAGAGATTCAGGAGCTGGCAAAAGGCGACGGCAGAATCAAAGGAATATCTTTCCGGCGCAATTATGGCAAATCTGCCGCTCTTTACGAGGGTTTCGCAATTGCCGAGGGCAGAGTTGTCGTGACTATGGATGCCGACTTGCAGGACTCTCCGGAGGAAATTCCGGAAATGTACCGGATGATCGTGGAGGATGACTGGGACATCGTGTCTGGCTGGAAACAGCACAGAGTCGACAACACATTCACTAAAAACCTGCCGTCGAAGCTGTACAATGCCACTGCTCGCAAGATAACCGGCCTGAAATTGCACGATATGAACTGCGGTCTCAAAGCCTACAAGAATAAGGTGGTGAAGAACGTGGAAGTGTACGGAGAAATGCATAGGTACATTCCTTACCTTGCCAAGAACGCCGGCTTCACTAAAATCACTGAAAAGCCTGTACATCACCAAAAACGGAAATACGGCAAAAGCAAGTTCGGAATGGAGCGATTTGTGAACGGATTCCTGGATCTCCTGTCGTTATGGTTCCTTAGCACTTTCGGGAAGAAGCCGATGCACTTTTTCGGATTCTCCGGCCTGCTGATGTTCTTCATCGGCTTCGTGATGACTGTCTTGATAATCATCGCGAAACTAGTCCATCAGGCGCATAATGCAGCATACAGGGCTGTGACGGATCAGCCGCTGTTCTACCTCGCATTGCTTGCAGTAGTAATCGGCGTTATGCTGTTCCTAGCCGGCTTCCTCGCAGAGCTGGTGTCCAGAAACGCTCCTGAACGCAATCACTACAACATCAAAGAACGCCTGTAAGCTTGGGTAACCACAGCCAATTTAAATGCTCGGTTAAGTTATTTATTCCATCCTTACTGAGATTTTATCCCCTGACCTGACTTTCTTGTTCACTAGGGATTTGCCGAAAGTTGTCACTTTAACTCGGAGGGCATCGCCGTCACGTTCCACTTCTATGTTGAAGCGGCTTGCGAAAGCCTTTATGTCACGAAGCGACATTTTATTCCAGCCAGAGGGTAAACGAGGGCTGAAATCAAAGGAGCGAAGGCCGGTAGGGCGAATTCCGAACATACCTTCTGTGAATATCCGGCAATAAAGTCCGCTTTCAGCGGAAAGCTGCCTCTGGCTGCCCTCCGGCCATGCCTCCACAGCATAAGGGACATGCTCACCTAGGAGACGAGTCCTAGAATAGGAAGACAAATGTTCCAGCGCCCTCTGCGTGTCTCCGGCAAAGAAGGCCCCACGAAGGGCATACAAAGTGGATCTGTCCCAATATGTAGTGGTTCCGGATTGCGAGAGCAGGCCGTTCCCTGTCCAGAGCTTGTCGAAAAGGGCATTTAGCGTGCCGTTGCGCCTGTCAAATATTCCTGCAGTAAGCGGAATGCATATCCAAGAGCGAAGCTTTTCATTGCCATTGTAGTAACGATAGGTGTCATAGCCTTCCACATTAGTCCCGAAATATTTCTCTATGTTACGAGACAGCATCTTTGCCCTAAGCACATATATGTCATACGGCTTGCCTAAAGCCTTTCCTAGGTAAGCAGCCGAGTTTAAGGCATCATAATAGAGCGTTGATGTGCATAAATTAGCATTTCCCGACGGAAACCTGCCTTCCAGCTCATCAGAATCCGAGAGTACGATTCCATCCGCATTTATGTGCCGGTGACAGTATTCTAGGCACCATTCTATGAACACCCAAAGTTCCTCTGTCTTCATCCTGTCGCCGAGAGCGAGGGCGAACCTGGAAGCTCCGTATGCTAGCATGGCAGCGTCTCCCCTGTCCCCTGCCCCATTCCAGACATCGACACCTTCGGCGATGATGGAAGACGGAACGGGGTCGTAATTGACATTCATATAGCGAGCGAAATGCCTGTAAGCATTGAAAGAAGCCTCATTGCCAATTGAATATCCAAGGAAAGGGAAGAAAGGTCCAACGTATTCGGCCTGGTCATTCGCCCAAATGGCGGCATAATACGATTCTCCGCCAGGGCCATGCATCAAGCCTCCTTTTGTCTTGAATATGCTCTCGGAGGCCCTAATCTTAGCAAATGAGAACATTGCATTCAGCACCGGATCCGGAGTGTCCAGCACCAGCTCGCTGCGCCACTCTTCAACCAAAGCCTTGCGGGCAGACAGCTCCTTCTCGACATCGATCTCGGAGAAATCTTCTCCTTCTTTGGCTCCAGTTATGACCGAATAAAATGTACATTCCTCACCGGGTTTCAGGGTGAGATTCGGCCTGCCGGAAATCACTTCGTTCGTCAAGTGATAAGCCCCGTATGCACCATCCGGTGCAGGAGTGTCGTAAGATATTGACGCATAAGGAATCTCTAGCTTCATCTCGTTCACGGAGATATTCTTCAAGACATATTTCGAGCAGAATGCCGGCTTATCCACCGAAGGGAAAAGTATGCGGCTTAGGCTGAGGGTGCCGCCAGCGGAGTTCACGGTCTCTTCCGTCTTAAAAGTCCCGTCAAGCGTCACGCTTTTCGTAACGAAATGGCCAAGAGGTTTTTCCCCACATTCTATCATGCTTATGAAATCTTCTCCGAAATGCCTGTTGAGGCTGGCGTGAGTGTCGTTGGGAATTGTCCTAAGCATAGGCCACACAACGCTCAAATCTATATTCAAAGAAGAATCCGCTGCCACTTCGTAACGCACGACAGTGGAAACCATCTGCCCGCTCATCTCTATGAAGTCGGAGTGAGGCACCCTGCCATCGATGTCCCATACCAACTCACCATTGCCGCTTATCGTCCATCTGTCTTGAGCATTTTGGGGATATGACGCCAAAGACACTAGCAAAGCAGCCAGACATAAAACAGACTTCCTCATATTCATAAAGCATTCAATATATTCATAAACCTTTAGCCTTGCCCTCATCCCAGATGGCATCCATCTCTTCAAGGGTCATTTGGTGCAAATCTTTCCCCTCCCTCATGGTGTGTTCCTCGAGGTAGGTGAAACGACGGCGGAACTTATCACAGGCACGATTCAGCGCGGTGTCGGGATTCAAGCCATAGAGCCTCGCCGCATTCACCACTGCAAACAGGAAGTCTCCAAGTTCCTCCTGGGCACGGTCGTAGGCAGCCTTGAACTCCTCGGAAGAATTTTCGTCCGGAGCTCCAACGGATTCCTGGGCATTGCCTCGGGCTGAATCCATGGCGTCAAGCTCTGCCTGAAGCTCGCCCTGCTCCTCCTTCACCTTATCCCAGACCTGATGTTTCTCCTCCCAGTCGAAACCGACGCCGCGAGCCTTGTCCTGCATGGCATAGGCCTTCAGGATGGGCGGCATGGCATCCGGCACGCCAGAAAGCACACGCTTGTTTCCACCCTTCTCCTTGGCCTTTAGCATCTCCCAGTTAGTGGAGACATCTCCAGCGCTCAATGCCTTTGTCTTGGAGAAAACGTGCGGATGGCGATAAATCATCTTCTCGCAAAGCTTATTTATCACATCTGCTATGTCGTATCTGCCTTCTTCTTCTGCAATCTTGGAATAGAATAGGACGTGTAGGAATATATCCCCTAGCTCTTTCTCTATGTCGGGATCATTTTTCTTCATTACCGCGTCGCTAAGTTCGTAAACTTCTTCAATTGTCATCGTCCTAAGGGTGTCGATGGTCTGAGCATGGTTCCAGGGACATTCCGCACGCAGGCGGTCCATTATGTCCAAAGCCCTGGAAAACTGCTCCAGCTTCTTCTCTTTCGTGTTCATCTGGGGAATATCAGTATTATTCATTCATGTAAGCAAATTTAGCAAAAAAGGTTATATTTGCAGGCAAGAATCACACAAAGAACATTAAAATGAAAGAATATCGCTACGTAAGTGCCGCCGAGGCAGTCAAAAGCATCAAATCCGGAGATCATATTCACCTTAGCAGCGTGGCTAGCGTGCCACATGTGCTCATCAATGCCCTAGTGCAAAGGGCGAAGGCAGGTGAAGTAGAAGACCTGCATTTCCACCACTTCCACACTGAGGGACCTGCACCATATTCAGACCCTGAATACGCAGGAATATTCTTCGAGCAAGGCTTCTTCATCGGCCCCAATGTCCGTTCCAATGTGAATAATGGCTGGGCGGATTACCTGCCCGTGCATCTGGGTGAGTCCCAGAAGCTGTACAGGAGCGGGGCAATCAAGCTGGGAGCCGCCTTGGTTCAAGTTTCTATGCCAGACGAGAACGGCATGGCGTCGCTTGGCACTTCAGTGGACTGCTCCATAGCAGCAATCGAAACGGCGAAGCTGAAAGTCGCCGTAGTCAATCCCAACGTGCCTTTCGCTTACGGGGACTTGGTGTCACTGGACCAGTTCGATTATCTGGTGAAGGACGCCACTCCCCTCGTTACCAAAGATTTCGCCGAGCCTACCCCGACCGAAATGCAGATTGGCAAGAACTGCGCCGAGCTGGTTCCCGACGGAGCCTGCATACAGATGGGAATAGGCGCTCTGCCTAATGCTCTAGCAGGCCAGCTGTCGGATCATAAGGATTTGGGGGTCCACACTGAGATGTTCGCCGACGGAATACTTCGGCTAATCAAAAAAGGGGTCGTGACCGGTGCGAACAAGAAGATTGACCGTGGCAAGATCGTGGCTTCCTTCTTGCTCGGCTCGCAGGATGTTTATTCTTTCATAGATCACAACCCCGACGTTCTGATGAAAGACATCAAATACGTCAACGACCCTTGGGTCATCTCGCAGAATCCGAATATGATGGCAATAAATTCCGCCACCGAGGTTGATCTCACAGGGCAAATCAGCGCCGATTCCATCGGCACAAGGATATTCTCCGGCACCGGCGGGCAGCTTGATTTCGTGAAGGGAGCCGTGAGGTCAGAGGGTGGAGTGTCGATGACTGCCTTCGCTTCTCGCACAAAGAGGGGCGAATCGAAGATCGTGCCTTTCCTAAGGCCGGGGGCAGGCGTGGTCACCCCTCGCGCCGATGCTCACTGGATAATCACTGAATATGGACGGGTGGATCTCTACGGCAAGTCCATGCAGGAAAGGGCTAAGCTCCTCATCAGCATCGCTCATCCGGACGACCGCGAAATGCTTGACCGCGCCGCATTCGAGCGCTTCGGCGAACACTGGAAATACATAAAGCTGTAATTTCAGGCAGCGGCGAGCTGTTCTGAACCCACTCGGCGAAGGCCACTGGAAATACATAAAGCTGTAATTTCAGGCAGCGGCGAGCCGTTATTTCCGAATCATAGGCACCACAAGCCACATCTGGACCTAATTTCCAAAATCCTGTTCATCCTGAACAGCCAATACCGTTATTCCGAACAACCCTCCCCGTCATCCTGAACGACCCACTACGTCATCCTGAACTTGATTCAGGATCTGTTCTCCACAAATCTAGATTCCGGATCAAGTCCGGGATGACGTGAGGAATAATGAACACGACTCCTCACACATCTACCTGCACGACTCGCCCCATTACCCGAGCGTACCTCCCCGTCATCCTGCAACCAAAGCGCAGAGTCCAGTCCGGATGCTTTTGCCGAGCGACCCAATCCCATGAACAAGGCTCTCCAGCGTGGCATGCCATGCGAACAACCTACATGACATCTTGGGTGTTTACACGCCCACTTTAATTACAGCCACCCTAGAAGCACGGAACCTCACGCGGCAAAAGCATGACGCGCTCCATAGCATATCTTGCCAAGAGACGGCTGTGCCCTTGCACAGGCCCACTAGTCGGTGCTTGTGTCGGAACCGCCCACCGAAAAAGTGGCCTCGGAACCATGTCGTATTTATCCATAATTGACGGCAACGGCGATCAGAAACCTATGGGCCTAGAAGTAATATTCCCATCGCTTACCCCGGTTCATGGAAACTGGGTGGGCAATTCGGTCCTCTATTCCAGACCATACGGTAGCACAACACCGTTGCCATTAAATTTGAACCTGATGTGCGCCCCAAAGTTTGGACGGTTAATAATAAAAAGTGAGGCGATCGCCTCCGGCTTCAAAATTAGTGTTTTTGCCGGTCATCTTGACATTTGAGGTGAAGGATTTCCCATAAAAGTTAAGGCAGGCATTTCAGGTGATGGCCTGGGCAACAGTCGGGCGCGAGGAGGGCCCATCCCAGAGCCCCCGCAGCGCACGGACTGAGCCGCCGCATGTCGCATTCTGCGGCGGCGGTGCCCCACGCTCCGCCGTTTTTATATTTTTCTGTTCGTAAGTCTAAAAGTGACCAGGTCTAATTCTTATGTAAGAAGGCTGCCCATTGGCTCTGCAAGATGACTCTGTTATCATTAGCTCTAAGAACTCAAGCCTTGTGTCATGACTCACAGTCAGAGTCAGTGTCAAATGTTCTCAGAACAGCACATAGGACAAGCCCAATAAAACTATTCAGAAGCGCAGTTCCGTGTTTTGAGATGGTAGGGATTGAGACCGTACGGATGGCGTTTTATAAGCGATTGACTATTAAATGATTGGTGGGTAGTTATGGCCCAGTCCTCATTCCGCTGGGCAGACCGTACGCAAGGGGTTTGCAAAGGGTTCGTAAGTTGCTGATTACCAATGGCATTTTTCTGGGTCTCGTACTGTCTCCATTTTGCCAGACAGAGTAAGCGTCTCATCCCATCACCCTGAACGGCCCACTCCGTCATCCTGAACTTGATTCAGGATCTGGTGTCCGCAAGCCTAGATTCCGGATCGAGTCCGGAATGACGGGGGGAAGAATGAACACGACTCCCTACACATAACCCTGCACGACCCACCACATCACCATCCGGAATGTCCCACTCCGTCATCCTGAACTTGTTTCAGGGTCTAGTTTTCGCAAGCCTAGATTCCGGATCGAGTCCGGAATGACGGGGGGAAACGAGCCTAGATTCCTGGTCTGGCGTGGGATGTCAAAAGCCCCGAGGGCGGGGTTGTGCTCTCGGGGCTGGATTGGCAGTGTATGTAAGAACTTGTCTTGATAGTATTTGTTGGAATAATATTCTGAGCCAAATCGTCGGCTCCACTCAGGGTCATCGGCCAAGAGGGTTGATGAACACCGGTGCTGGCGACGAGGGTCGGCAGGCTGGTGTCGGTCTCGTAAATGGCTTTACTCAGGGGTGCCGGTCACGAGGGTCGGCAGGCTGGTGTCGGTCTTGTAAATGGCTTTACTAAGGGGTGCCGGCGACGAGGGTCGGCAGGCTGGTGCCGGTCTGGACGTAATGGAATTCGCATTGGCGCTCGCTGTGGGCTGCATCAGCGTTCCAGCTCTTTATGGCTGCATTCATCCCGGCAGTAGCGGTGGACCATTTTACGGAAGACCCGTCCACCATGGTGGCCGATGAAGATTCACCTGAACCTGAGCCTACGGCTGCACCGGAATATTTGTCCCAGTAGCACGAAGTGATTACAGAACCTTTGTAAAGGTAGCCAGCGATTCCGCCGACATTAGTGTCTCCGGTAATTTCCCCTGAAGAGTAGCATGAGGTAATGTGATTATTGCTCAAGGCACCAGTTACATTGCCCACTATGCCCCCGACTGAGCTTTTCCCGACTAATTTCCCTATGAAATAGCAGGAAATAACGTCAGCATACCCCGAGCAGGATCCTGCAATGCCTCCCACGGAGTGATTTCCATTGACACTCGCATCCGACCAGCAAGCTACGATTCTGCTCCACACTCCACCATTAGTGTATGCACTCCCGACGATTCCTCCGACATTATTGTTGCCGGTGACAGTTCCGTGAGAATGACTGTCCAATATTTCTCCATGGTATGAATTTCCTGCGATTCCACCGACGGTGCTGCCTGTCGATCCCTGCTTCACGGTTCCGCTGAACGAACACCCGGAGATTTTCTTATAGTTTTCTCCTGCTATTCCACCAACATAACTTGAGCCCTGAACAATTCCGCTGAATGAACAATCAATGATGGAACCATCATTTCTTCCAGCGATGCCTCCGGCACTGCTAATGCCACTGACGCTAGCATTTTCCAATTTCAGGTTCATTACGGTCCCCTCATTCTTTCCGAACATGCCTGCCACACCCTCCGACTCATCTACCGTGAGATTTGATATGGTGTGTCCTTGCCCATCGAAACGTCCTTTGAAGGGTCTATAATTAGATGCGTTGATATGATACCCGACCGGAGTCCAGTTGCCTTCTCCGCTACCTGCGCTGAGGGTGATGTCAGCGTCAAGCACGCAATTGGCCTTATAATCCTTTCTGGCTTCTTCATTCCATTTCATGAGGCCTGCCGCCGTCTTCACCGTGTAGGTGTTGGTGGCCTTGTCGTAGGTGTAGTCAGGGTTGACGGCCTCGGTGGTGACGACATACCTCTTGTAGGAATATTCAGAAAAGGCCTTCCCGTCAGTAGCCCTCACTCTTATGTCGTACGCTCTTTCCGCCGCCAAGCCAGTGATGGAGTGGCTGGTGGCGGACACAGTCACAGGCGCATTCCATACTCCATCGCTCGACTTCTTGTATCCGACCTCATAACCTGTGGCTCCGTCAACCGGCTTCCACCCTACCTTAATGTTGTCTGCCCCCGGGGTCGCTTCTGTGATTTCTGGAGTGGCAAGCAGCACCTTCACCTCGCATGTAGCCGTGATTCCGCCGTCTTCGGTCGTAACTGTCACGGATGTCGTTCCGAAACCGGTGCCGCGCACATTGCCGGACTCGTCCACCGTGGCGATCTTTTCGTCTCCGCTTTTCCACGTCACTTTCTTGTTCCCTGCATCATCAGGGCTGACGGTAGCCGTCAATTTGACCGTCTCGCCCTTCCTCATCGTAATAGAGGTCTTATCCAGCCTTACCCCGGTCACGTCCTTCAATACGGTCACGGAGCAGGTGGCGGTGTGTCCACCGTCTTCGGTAGTCACGATGATCGCCGCATTCCCTCCGGAAACCGCCGTCACCTTGCCCTCGTCATCCACGGTGGCGACCGATGCGTTGTTGCTCGACCAGGACACTTTCTTATTGGTGGCTGTGCTTGGCTCGATCGTGGCAGTGAGCGTCACGAATTCGCCTTTTTTCAGCGTGAGCTCCGTCTTGTCCAGCTTCACGCCAGTCACGGGCACTGGCTTGGCCGTCACCGTCACCTTGCAGGTTGCGGTCTTGCCGCCGTCCTTCGTGGTCACTGTCACGGTAGCCTCCCCAGCCTTCACCGCAGTCACTTTCCCATCAGCATCGACTGTCGCCACGTCTGAGGAGCTGCTCGTCCACGAAACGGCCTTATCAGTAGCATTCTCCGGCGTGACGGTGGCCTTGATCGTGGCCGATGTGCCTTCGACGAGGGACAATTCATCCGGGTCCACTTCGACCCCCGTGACCGCCACGGTCGCAGCCTTCACGGTGACCGTGCAGGTAGCCGTCTTTCCGCCGTCCTTGGTAGTAACTGTTACGCTCGCCTCCCCGGCCTTCACTGCCGTGACCTTGCCGTTCCCGTCCACCGTCGCCACAGCGGTGGAACTGCTCGACCATGTGACGCTCTTGTCCGTGGCGTTGGAAGGTGCGACCGTCGCTGCCAGAGCAACCGTC
>JAQYTJ010000018.1 GCA_028724885.1 Bacteroidales bacterium
TGTTATGCTTCCGCCGGACGAACATACCACGAAGGTAGCAATTCGATGCGGGACACCCAAATTTAGAAAGCGATCGGCCTCTCACACTGTTGTGGGGCAGGTTTGGGGCAGAGAAGAGAAAAAGTGCGGAAAACAGGAAAAGAAAGAGCCGACCTGGCTTGGTCGAGTCTTATGCTTTATATCAGAGTTTGCGAACTCCTATATGTATGTAGCGCCGTATACGAGACCAGTGCGTATGATGCAATGAGAGGTGCTGTGGGGGAATTCCCACGTCTACTCTATTTTGTGTTAGAATCTGAAACTATTTGCGTTTCCCTTTTGATTTCACTATCGTTGGGGTGAGGCGGACCATCAACACGCCGTGGAATGGTACGGTAGCGATGACATTGCTGTCGGTCTTGCCTATATTCTTATTGGCCAGAGGGTCCTGATGCCAAACAAGCTGCTTTCAAGCTTAGAAATGCCAATCCTTTTACTGGCATACATATGGCGGCGCAATATAATTATGCGGATGTGCCTTTCGATCTGGGAATGGAATACACGGACACAGATTTTGATGATAAGAAAGGCGACTATTATTTCAAAAGCCAGAGCTTGAAGGTAATGAGTAATTACATTTTTTTATAAATGGGGGAATTGCTCTTCTTTCATAGTATTAGGCGCAGGTCTGGCATGGATTACTCTTAACGATAAATTCTACAGAGGTCAGGATAATTACGGAAAAGGACAGAAGCACATTGTCTCCCCAGAGTCGTCTTTGAGACATTCGGCCATGTACGTCTCACTATAGAATACGATTTTTATCCCGGAATAGGTCATACTTACTATAAGCACTCACATCATCTGGAATTTAAGATAGGCAACGCTTTTGGCGGAAGAAAGAAAGATTGATCGGATTGTCTAATTGCGAATATAATCGTGCTGGCAGTAAAATTACTGACCGGCACTTTTCTTATTTCTGGTTTTAGCCGGTATTCCTGAATTGCTATTATTCGAGAAGCCAGTTAACCTTATTGCGTGGCTTTGCGGAATTCGCTAAATTTGTCTCTCACAGAAAAATGACCTGTGATGTAATTAATAACTAATCGAGTGGGAATATGAAGAAATCGATGACTATACTTGCTGTCCTGCTGGCTTGGGTTGGATGCAAATCGACTGGGAAAAAGGCTACGGAGGCGGTTCAGCCACGGAAGAGTGTGATCATGTACTATTCACAGACCGGAGGGACTGAGAAAGCAGCAAAAGAATTCGCCAGCCAGCTTGGCTTGGACACGTTGATAAAGATTGAGGCTGAGGACCCTTACGATGGCACATACGACGAGACCATCGAGCGATGCATGAAAGAAATGGAGACTGGCGAGATTCCGACCCTTAAGGCTCCTGTAGTGGACGTTGCCGCCTACGACACTGTCTATTTAGGCTATCCGATCTGGTTCGGTACCTATGCTCCTCCGGTAAAGGCTTTCGTGAAAGAAGTCAATCTTGATGGCAAAGTCATCGTGCCGTTCTGTACATTCGGCAGTGGCGGACGCTTTAGCGCAGAAGCTGACCTGAAGGCTGCCCTTCCTAATTCGACTATTCTCCCTAGCTACGGCGTTCGTACTAAGAGAATCGAGAAGGCCCCTGCGGAAATCACCAGGTTCCTGATTGTCAGCGGGATCTTGAAAGGCGAGGTCGAACGGTTCCCGGAATATTCTCAACAACAGAAAGTTACGCCAGAGGACGTGGCCGTCTTCAATGCGGCATGCGGAGACTATCCAATGTCTCTTGGCACGCCAGTGACTGTGGGAAAGCGCGAGACTTCCAACGGAACGGACTACCAGTTCGTTGCAAAGTCCAAGGATCGCGAAGGCAAGGACATGACAGCAACGATTTATGTTACGGTTGGAAAAGAAGAAGGCTCACAGCCTGAATTTACTGAAGTAGTAAGATAGCGTTATGTGGTCATTCATTTTAAGCCTGCTAGCCCTATTGGCAGGCTACTTCATTTACGGCAAGATAATCGAAAAAGTTTTCGGGCCGGATCCGAAAAGACTCACTCCGGCAAAGGCTCATCCCGACGGCGTTGACTATGTGTCCATGCCGGCGTGGAAAGTGTATATGATCCAGTTCCTGAACATTGCCGGCACGGGTCCGATTTTCGGAGCCATAATGGGTGCGAAATTCGGGCCTTCCGCGTATCTCTGGATAGTCTTCGGCTGCATATTCGCAGGAGCCGTGCATGACTACATGATAGGCATGCTGTCGGTGCGCAACAATGGGGCCGGCCTACCAGAGCTGGTCGGCCTGTATCTGGGAAAGACAGCCAAGATATTCATGCTGGTCTTCGCCCTGGTGCTTCTGCTGTTGGTTGGCACCGTGTTCGTATATAGCCCTGCCCTGGTCCTTGGCGACATAGCTGGCGATGGTAGCTCCAATGTCATTCTTATTTGGGCAGCTGTCATATTCATTTATTATGTTTTCGCAACCATGCTGCCGATAGACAAGATTATCGGCAAGATATATCCCGTGTTCGCTTTCGCCCTGTTGTTCATGGCAGTGGCTCTGATGATAGGGCTGTTCGTGAAATGGCCTTCAATTCCTGAGATTTGGGATGGCCTTGGGAATATTGGACCTTCGGTCGGAGTGAAGGACCAGCCGGTGTTCCCTTGCTTGTTCATAACGATTGCCTGCGGAGCGCTGAGCGGCTTTCACGCCACACAGAGTCCTTTGATGGCACGCTGCATCGAGCGTGAGAAGCAAGGCCGGCCTATTTTCTACGGCGCCATGATCACGGAAGGAGTGGTTGCCCTCATCTGGGCTGCGGTATCTTCTTACTTCTTTTTCGATGGCGGAGCAGCAGAATGTGGTTCCGACCTTAACGCAGCAGCTCCCACCGTGGTAACCAGGGTGTCGGAATCATGGCTTGGAATAGTCGGGGGAATACTCGCTGTGCTTGGTGTCGTGGCAGCCCCGATCACGAGCGGAGACACTGCGTTCAGGAGCGCCCGTCTGATAGTCGCGGACTCGGTCAAGCTTCCACAGAAAAATATTCCTCAAAGACTCATGATAAGCATTCCGCTTTTCGCCGTAGCCGCATTTTTGCTATGGTACAATGTGGCAGATGCAGACGGCTTCAACAAGGTCTGGCGTTATTTCGGATGGTCGAACCAGACCTTGGCCGTATTTGCCCTTTGGACTGCAACGGTCTACCTGCATAATAACAAGAATGGTGCATATTACTTGTTCACCATGCTCCCGGCTTGCTTCATGACAGGCGTGACGCTTAGCTTCATCTGTATAGATAAGATAGGCTTCAGGCTCCCGATAGAATGGAGTTGGAGCATCGGTCTCATCGGCATGCTCGGCTCCCTGTTCATTTTCTACATCTGGCAATATGATAACGACCGAAAGGCTCTCTCTACCTCGGCGAAATCGTAGGCGACTGGCTGGCCGCATTTTTCAGCTCCTTCTCAATGAGAGGAAGGAGAATATCGTCGGCTGGAAGCCATTTGACGGAGCCGAGTGTGTCGGCAGTGAGCCAGCGGGCGGCTTCGTGTTCGTTGAGATGCAGGGCTTCGCTGAGTAATGAACAGATATAGCAGTGCATGGTGAGGTGGAATTTGGGATAATCCCATTCGACCGTATAGAGGTATTTGTCTATGTTGATTTCTGTATCCAGTTCTTCGCTGATCTCGCGGACGAGAGCCTGCTCGTGAGTCTCCCCAGGCTCAACCTTGCCACCGGGCCATTCCCACCAATCCTTCCATTCGCCATAGCCGCGCTGGGTGGCGAATACCCGGTCTCCTTTGCGGATGATGGCTGCAACAACTTCTATAGTTTCCATGGTAATGGCATGCGTTTTATTTTTTGAATAGAATTTTCAGAAGCCACCGTTGTCAGGACCAATGTGTGCGATGAATTTTCTTGCCTGCAACGTAAAGAGGTGGTACTTGATGGTGTCTTTGGATTTCCGAATTAAATCTGCCAGCCCTTTACTGGTAATCTTGGAATCGGTCACGATGGCATCAATAATGGCCTTGGCTGTTTTGCCCATGTATGACAGACCTGAGGATGCCCCTGCAAGGACCACGAGCTTGTGCGCCAGAATTCTTGCTCCTTCATAGGCTTCGTCATCCGTAACTGTAATCGCATTATCGACATATTCATATATGAATGTCTTTAGCACGAAGTCAGTTCCTCTCCATTGAATTTTATGCGGCCATGCTACATCAGTCGTGATTGCTGCAGACGATGCTGGCTCAAGTCCTGTTCGTGCATTCTCGTTTATCAGTTCGACGATACTGGATCCAGGCTTTTTTTCAGCATCCTCAATCATTGCCGGTGCGGTTATGCTCTTTGTGCTTTCCCCTGTATTGACCACTTCAAGTTTCAGAAGCAGTTTTACCTTGCTGCCATCAATGATATAGGAGACATCTAGCAGGGGAGCATTTCCGATTAATTCTTTTAATTGCGTGAATGTTTTCATGTACATTACATATTTTATGTATCTGTATAATTTACAGACAAATATTGAATCTTCGTTTAAGATGCCATAAATACCTCGGCTGCAGACATATTCGCTGACTATTTTATATCAGCTGATTGTGAGACCGTCGTAGGCTGGGAGAATGTCGGAGTGGATGTGGCGATCGTGGCAGAGCTGGCGCAGCTGCTGAGCGAACTGCTCGTATGGCGGGAATGACATTGACAGGTGGGTGAGCCATGTGTGTTCGGCGCCAATCCTGTCGGCCATTTCTATGGCCTCGTCCAGACTGAAGTGCGAGTGATGTTTGTTGTAACTTACGGTATTAAGCGTGACGTGCCTCAGGCCGTGCAGCTTGCTGAATTCGGATTCCGGAATGCAGCTCATGTCGGTGATGTAAGCTATCTTTCCGAATCTGAACCCGAGTACAGGCAATTTATCGTGAAGGCCCCTGATTGGAATCACGGGTGCATTCCCATTTAGAACTGAACCATCGAAATCTTCGCCATTTAATATGCCGGAAACGACGTTTTCAGGCACGCTTCGGGCATTATCGTACATATCTTCGACCTTCCTAGCAGTAGGAACGAGAGTCCCGTCAGGCAGCTCATAGTGATACCCCACATCGTGTACCCATATGAGTTCCTTGCCTTCTGCATTTGGAAGCACTAGGAAAGGCTTATCGTCAATCATGTGCAGGTGCCATTCTGGAGAGCCGGGGTATTTAGGGAAAGAAAACACGTAGGGATATTCATTTATGAGGTCGTGAAGCACATTCTCTTCGCAATAGATTTCAGCGGCGCGGCGGTCAATGTAGTTTAGTGCCCTTACATCGTCTAAGCCGCCAGTGTGATCTTTATGATTGTGAGTGAGCAATATTGCATCCAGATGACTCAGGTTTGCGCGGAGCATCTGCATTCTGAAATCCGGCCCAGCGTCCACGAGAATCTTCAATCCGCCATATTCAACGAATACGGATGCCCTGAAACGCTTGTCTCTTGAATCTTTTGAGGTGCAGGTGCTGCATCGGCATCCTATAATAGGCACTCCGAGCGAGGTGCCAGTTCCAAGAAAAGTAAGGCGCGTGCCGTCGGAATATTCATTGCTCATTTCTATTCATGAATTTCTTACAAAGATAGCCAATTTCGCTTAATCAGGCACTAGAAAAACTCGGGTCGCTGTCACAGCAATCCGAGTTGTATATGAAACGTACTGATGTTGAAATTGAGCCATTACGGCTCGGCGTAAAGTTTAAGTTTATTAACCACACTATGAAATCCATGAATTAGAATTCCTTGCATCAGAAACGACAAAATTTTCATTTTAGCGCTTTGCGAACGACTGGAAGCACGAGATTAGCGTAGCGCTCGAAGCCGAGATCAGTGAAATGAACGCCGTCCACTGTAGCCTCGCCATCATCGCCTATCATATTCTTAGAGGAAATGTAATATATTCCCTTAACCTTATTTTTTTTCAATACATTGTATTTCCTTTTCAGCATAGAGTTCTTGTCGCTGATTTCTTTAGCAATCTTTGTGTCGTAGGCGCTGAAAGGATAGATAGGGTCTTCTACGAATATTACAGGCACGTTCGGGTGAGCCGCACGCAATATATTGAAGAACGGGATCATCAGGCTGTCGATTTCGTGAACTGATGCATTGGGCACGAAGTCGAGTACGTAGACTCCAGCATCGGCTTTTGCCATGAACCTGGCGATTTCTAGGTCTAGCCTGCCGTTTCCGCTGAAGCCAAGGTTGATAGTCTCTCGGTTCAATTTTCGACCGATGATGTTGCTGGAAGCCATACCGGGTCTGGATGCACATCCTCCTTGCATTATACTCGTGCCGTAGAAAACTACCGGCTTTCCTCTAGAAGGCAGATTAACTGCTGGGGCGGAGAGATATGCGTCAGAGTCCACGCCTATGAGCAACTCCGTCAGCCCGTCATACATAGAAAGATATAGAATGAACTCGCGATCTTTCTTGGCCATGTTCTCTATTATGAAAGTGTCCGTAGTCTTGCCGGTTGGTCTTCCGCTTCGCACGAAATGCCACCCGTCATCTTCCAGGCAATATAAATCCAAACCTTTTATGCCAGTGTCGGTCATGTGATTCATCGATGAATTATTCTTTGCTGTCCATTTGGCAGCGATCTTTGTGGAATTGCTTCTGAACCTGACTGCCATCCCGGCGCTATTCTGGCCCAGATAGACCAAGGGCTCGCGCAAGCTTGGGAACAATGACTCAGGAATTCGCGACCATCGAGGTTGTGAAGTCTCTTCTATTTTTCCTAACAGGGGTAGCTCAGATGCATCGTAATAGGTTATTCCTTTTAGGGCACCTTGTGTCTCGGCTGGCTTCAATTGCGCAAAAGCTGCGGCAGACAGAAGCAATGAAATGACAATTAATACGCTTTTTCTCATGTCTTTAATATTTTTTGATTCCGGATTAGATCTTGAACGAATCCTTCCGGCAACCTTAGTCTTGATTCATGATCTTATTGAATGATAATGTCCTCCACCGTATTTACTTTCGAAAAGTCGAATGGGCGCTGCAGGCGAATATAATTGCCAGTATAGCCGCCCATGAGGCCGTCTTTCACGTCTGATTCCCAGAGCACTTGAGAGCGACGCCCCTTGTTTCTGGCAATGAACTCTTCATGGAGTGATGCGCAGAGTGCTTCAAGGCGAGCGACCCTGTCTGTTTTCACCGAATCCTGAACTTGATCTTTCCATGAATATGCCAACGTGCCTAACCTGCGGGAATAAGGAAAAACATGGATGAAGGCTGGTCTGATGCGGTCTTTGAGAAAGGAATATGTTTCTTCGAATAAATCTTCAGTCTCCCCAGGGAGCCCTGCGATCACGTCTATGCCAAAGAAGACGAATGGCTTCTCTTCGTCAGAAGGCGCAGGATCCATCTTTTTACGAATATATTCTATTCTGTCTGTAAAAAACGCTGTGTCGTAATGGCGGCCGACGCGCTTGAGAATGGCATCGGAGCCTGATTGCAAAGGAATATGGAAATGAGGCTGGAATTTCGTGCCGGAGGCTATCCAATCCACGATTTCCTCGGTAATCAGGTTCGGCTCTATGGATGAGATCCTATATCGCTCTATGCCTTCCACGTCATTAAGTGCTTTAAGCAGGTCCAGGAAAGTTTCGCCTGTACTCCTGCCGAAATCCCCAGTGTTCACGCCAGTGATTACTATCTCCTTTATTCCGGAGGCGGCAATCTGGAGGGCCTGCGCTACGGCATCGGTTATCGGAATATTCCTAGAATTGCCCCTTGCATAGGGCACTGTACAGTAGGCGCAGAAATTATTGCACCCGTCCTGAACCTTAAGGAACGAGCGGGTTCTTTCTCCAGTCGAATATGCCTCAAGGAAACTGGACATGTCAATTGCTTTAAGGCGTTCGGCTACTGATGCTTTGTCGCTGGCGGATGGGGTAGCATATTGAGATGGCGCTTCTGCTTTTTCAGCATTATGGAGGCTATGAGACGGATTTTTCAGCAGTTCCATCGTCCTAGGAACGACTTCGGTTTTCTCCTTCGCCCCGAACACCAGCGACACACCCTCTATCTTCTGGAGAGCCTCCTTGCGCAGCTCGGCGTAGCAGCCGGTTACGATGAGCTTCGCTTCCGGAGATATCCGGTGCATCTTGCGGATAATATTCCTGCACTTCTTCTCCGCCCTCTCTGTCACTGAGCAGGTATTAATGAGATACACGTCTGCTTTTTCTTCCCACGGCACCACCTCTAGGCCGTTTTCTACGAACCCCCTCTCGTATGTGGATGTCTCTGCGTAGTTCAGCTTGCATCCGAGCGTAAGGAAAGCGATTTTGTTCACCATGGACTAGAATCTGTTGAAGATTTCGGGGCCTTCTTGCAAGCCTTCACCCATAGTGACTTTCGACCATTCGCACGGTCCTTCGAGAGGCGGATTCTTTTTAGCAACTGTTACGCTGAAAGGCCAGAATCTGAATGACTTCTCTATGGCTCTGACTATTCTCCCACAGACATTCTCTAGGAGGTTGGACGGAACCGCCATCTCTTTCGCTATTATATCGTATACTTCATTGACATCTACGGTATCATTGAGATCATCGCTATTGAAAGCTTTCTTCATGTCTAGATATCCTACGAAATTCACCACGAAAGTGTTTCCGTTCGTCCGCTCTTCTGGCAGGCATCCGTGAAATGCGTGGAACTCCATGCCAATGAGTTCTATTTTTCCTTCTTTATCCATGATGATTTTTTATTAGCAAGCAGCAGAAACACGCATGGGCGTTTGCCGATGGCCGCAGGCATCTTGCGCCATTCCCTCACTGACTTTGTGTCAATGTATTCATTATCAGTGGTGATGTTCGCTGCGACGGTGAGCATTGTGGCAGGCGAAAGGCTCTGCAGCAGGTCAGCCATAAGAGAATCGTTACGATAAGGCGTCTCGATGAATATCTGCGTCTGATGCAGCTGCAATGATCTTTTTTCCACTTCGGTGATCGCTCTCCTGCGCTCCTCAGTCTTGGCTGGGAGGTAGCCCACGAAGGCGAAGCTCTGCCCGTTGAGGCCCGATGCCATGAGAGCAAGCATCAGGGAAGAAGGCCCTACCATGGGCACTACCTTTATTTTATGAATATGACAGAGCGCGACTACCTGGGCTCCTGGGTCGGCGACGGCTGGCAGGCCGGCCTCGGTGATGAGCCCAACATCGGTAGGATTCCCGGAAGCATCTGAAAACATATTTATAAAGCCCTCTATCTCAGAAGGTTTGGTATGTTCGTTTAGCTCCCTTAACTCTAATTCGCCAATGTGTCCCTTCAGCCCTGCGGAAGAAAGAAATCGGCGGGCGGTCCTTGTTTCTTCGACTACGAAGCGCTTTATGCTTTTAAGGCGTTCCAGCACTGGTGCGGGCAGCACTAAAGCAGGATCGTATTCTCCCAGAGTGGTAGGAATCAAATATAGTGTTCCGAATGCCATATATTCATTAATTTTCAATCTTTATAACCTTTTTCTCTTTCTCTGGCTCCACAGCCTCGCTACGATTTTTCTTTGTGAAGAGTCTTTTGATGAAATCTGTGAATTTGTTGAACTCTACTTGGTAGGCGAGACCAACGCCATTGCGCTGGGTATTGTCGAGGTAATTCGTGTAGTCATCGGCAGAGTGGGAGAATAGCGTCAGGCGAACCCGTCCAGGCTTATCCAGCTTTATTTCTATGTCTATGTCTCCGACGACGTCGCTACCCTGCGTCGCAGAATTGTTGTAATCCCTGTTGCCGAAAGCTCCATTCACGATGACTCTGTTGTTGAAGAGCTGGGTAGACACGGCCACATCGAAAATATTCGTTCCGCTTTCGCTTGACTGGTAGTTAAGGCCGAGATCAAGCGGGATATTCAGTTTATTAAGAATGCTGTTCAACTGGCCTGCCATTATTTCAGCTACGCTGGAGTAGAGCGAGGCTGTGTTGTTCACGACACCTGACTGTTCGTTTGGCATGAAGGTATTTGAAATCAGCAGTGACAGGAACTGCCTCTGAACCTTGTCCTCGGTGTTAAGAGCACTCTCTACCTTCCCCTGGGTCGTAGGGTCCAGATCTGGGATTTCGATGGAGAATTTGAGAGATGGCTCCCTTAGCCTGCCCGAGACGCCGATATTGCAATTTACTGTCCTTCTGGCCGATACGGTTGTCGTGTCAGCGATTAACGTAGCCACGGAGGCTTTCGTCGTGTACTGTCCCGTGATGTCCAGCCTGCTATCCATTATGTCTCCATTGAACCTTACGGAACTGCCGTCAGTAATGGAAAAATCTCTCTGGGCAATGTTCATTGCATTGAAATGGAAGTTTCCTTGGCTTATCGTATATTCCCCATTGAGAGTGAAAACATCCCTGGATGGCCTTACATTCATGTCGATATTTCCTACGCCTCTGGCAGTCAGCACGTTGCCGGCGGATCTATCGACCTCGACGTAGGCTTCTGTGCTAGGATTTACGTTTATCCTCAGCCTGACCCCAAAGTCATTGCTCTTCTTCTGGCTGCTTGCAAGGTTGTTCATCATCAGGTCATATGGGTCGACATATTCATACTTCTCCTCTTCCTTGAAAGACAGCAGGTCGCTACTCTTCGCATTCGAGGCATTGTCGATAGGAATATGTAAAGTGCCTTCTTTCTCAGTCCTGGCATTTATGTCTATGAATATGGCGTTGAAAGGTCCCTTGATTGAGACATCACCGCTAGCGAACACTTTGCCGTTGAAAGACTGATTGTCGGCAGCGGTCGTATTCAAGGCAAGCAACTGATTAAGCTTAATCTTCGTCTCAAGGTGGAAATCTTTCAATCCATTGAAAAGAAGGCCTCCAGACAACACTCCAGTGCCATTATATGAATCCTTTATTTCGTCATTGTCGAAGTGAAGTCCTGTTTCATCTAAGTGGAAAGGGCCGTTCACCCTGTATGGTACCTTCGTGAAAGCCACTTGAAGCAAGGCATTGTCAAACTTTGCATCCTGGCTTGTCAGATTGAGTTTTTCGGGCGTTCCTCTAGCAGTGATTTTTCCCGATACATTCCCTTCGAATTTGCTGAAAACCGAGGCCAGGAAAGGACTGGCATAGCCAAGATTGAAGTCAGCTAAGTCTACGGTGGCTTCAATCTGCTTGTCCCTCATGCCATAATTACCTTTAATGTCTATATTCCTATTTCCGCCAAGGTCGTTCCTCACTATGAAATTCAGCCTGTCACGGCTGTTGTCCAAGACGCTGGCGGCATGGAGCGTGCCTGCCTCATAGCCGCCTATGCTCAGAGAATCGCAGGCTAGATTTATCAGGAGGCCGGAATTGCTTTCGCGTGGCGAGATCAGATAGACTTTGCCTGTCGCAATTCCTTTAACTCCGATGTTCTGAGCGAATATATTGTTTAAGAGTTTTATATCGTAATTTGAAAGTTCAAACCTCAGAGTGTCTTTCTTTGTCTGTGACAGGCCTCCCTCGATGGAGATGCTCTGGTTATTGCTCACGGCGGATATCCTGCCAAGATGGATGTCTTTCCCATTGATTTCGAACGAAGATGGCGCCACGCTCCATCCCTCCCCATCATGATAGATATTCGAAGGCAAAGTCTGGCCGCGAACTATCAGCTTGCCTTTCTCGTCTCTCAGAAGGTCTCCGCTCAGGTACATCTCGCCCCTATTGTCCTCCTCGGTCATGTTGTCGTAAGTCATGCCGAACCCGAAATGATTTTCATCGGCATAGATCATCATGTTGTTATTCTTGAAGTTAAGGGATGCTACATTGAATTCGGCGCTAGTCATCGTGCCATTTATGCTGCCGTTCGAGTTGTCTATCAGCATGTCTAGGTTCCTGAGGTAGTTACGCCCTTTCGCAATTCTAGGCGATCTAAGGTTCATCCTTACTGAACCGTTTGCCTGTACGCCGAAATTAAGAAACGTGCTGTCGGCGACGTAGAGGCCAGGGAAAATGGAATTGATGATATTCTTTTTGTCATGCAGGGATGCATCTATTGAATATTTTTCCCCATGCCAGCTGTCGTATGCCTTCGTTAGCAGTGCGGGGAGGTCTCTTTGCACAGTGAGCTGCATGACATCTCCGGCAATGCTGGTTAATGGCTTGTCCCCCACGTAATTAGCGGTCAGCATGTCGGAGGTGATATTCATCCTGTAGATATTGTCTGACGAATGGGATTTCATGCAGATGTCTCCCACATGGAATGTCCCCAAGTCATTCTCCAGCACGAGATTATTCAAATCCAGGTCGCCTATAAGGTCTTTCCTCTCAACATTCACGTAATTGGCATTTACCTGGCCGGATATTCTCTTGATGCCGAATTTGCTTAGTTTCATTTTTTCTAGGTCTGCGTAGCCGATGTCTGCGAAGAACTTGTATACGCCGTTTCTAGTCTTGTCGGAAAGAGAGAATATTCCTTGGAAAATAAAGTTCAAATTAGGGTCGCTGCAAATTATTCTGCCGTCGAATGCCTTTTGTGAATATGTTCCAGCGCCGATGATGGTAGTATAGTCATAACCAAGAGCATTCAGCCTTTTAACTTGCAGGGTGTCTATCCTCACCGCAGTTTTCCCAGAGCCAATGTCTGCCTGTATAGAAGTACGCAATGTCGCAGGGCCGAGAGTAGGAACATTCAGTATTCGCCCTAAATCAAGATTGTTAGTGGTCACATTCCCGCCTATCTGCTTAGCATGTCCCTTTGTTATCAGATGGTTGAATCTTATGTCGGCTGTCAGGCTGCCAGATTTCTTCGTGGTGATTTTTCCCTCAATCGCTAGCTTGTCCAGCAGGCCGCTCAATTTACCATTGAATGTCAGCTCCTCGTGTGGAGCGAACTTGCCTATGGCAGCCTTTGCCCTTGGCACCCATCCATGCAGCAACTGTTCTATTCCTTTAGACGTGAAATTCAAGTCTTTGGCTAGGAAATTAAGGTTGAGATCATTAATCTCCGGCAGGCCCGTCAGATGACCCTGCAAAGTGCCGTTTATGCCGCAGTTCCTTTCATTGAACTTTAGAATATTCACGACTAAATCGCTGATAGACCCATCTAGCTTGCAGTCGTGAATGTCCATTATCATATTTTTGCCTTCCATGGCTTTCACATAGTAAGCTAGGCTCTCGAAATCCAGCCTGCTCTCTTCCATGTCGGTAGTGATATGTACCCTCTTGAGGAAGTCGAAGAACGGCCTCTCTTTTTCGAAAGTCATTGTGAACTGCTTGAACGAAAGGTCGGAATAGTTGTCTACTATTTTCAGATCGTCTATTACCGTTTGCTGATGCCCCACCTTCGTCTTGCCACTCATGAAGCTAACATCGTAGCCGCTTTTCTCGGAAAAAGCAAGATTTGTAACCTCACCCTCTACGTAGCCGCCAGCAAATGAGGCCTTCCGGCCTTCAAGTTTGTGGATAGTGATGTCCAAGTCTTTCCAGTTTATGCCAAAGTTTTTTACCTCAGGATTATTCAGATTAATTAGTCTGAATCTGAAATTATCTATTTCCACATCCCTGGCATCGAATATATTCCCTTGCTCTTTTTCGACGGTATCTTTTTTTGCGTTCTGAGATTTGAAAGCCCTACTGATGTTCGAGCCTCTTTGGCCTGTGACTAGCATGAACGAAGCATTGCTGACGGCAGCCTTTCCTATGTGCAGACCCTCTTTCTTGAAAAGGCCTTTAAGTGAGAATGTAGCTGTGATTGTCTCAGCTCTGGCGACCGTGTCCAGGACTTCTCCTTTCAAGGTGTCAGGGGCTGGGTCTATTATTGCCGCATTTTTCAGGACTATCGCATTGAATGGCTTAAGATGGATTCTAGAGAATTCTATTTTAGCGCCGATGCTCTTCTCTAGACTTTCTAAGACTTTTTTAGTTACGAATGTCTGCACGGCGGAGGTTTGCATGAGTATGACGATGGCAAAAAGCAGAGCTGCTATTGCCAGGATCACCAGCCAGAATATCTTAAAACCCCTTCTCACAAAAAGCAAAAATAGCAAAAAAAACTCTATATTTGCCAATGATAAAGTTTCTTTGAATATGTCTGATTACATCCTTGGGATAGAGTCGAGCTGCGACGACACTTCTGCCGCCGTCATAAAGGATGGCTTCCTGATGTCGAATGTCATTGCAGGCCAGCAGGTGCATAAGGATTATGGCGGAGTTGTGCCGGAATTGGCTTCTCGCGCTCACGAGCAAAACATCGTGCCTGTCGTGAGTCAAGCTTTGGCCAAGGCTGGAATAAAACCCACTGATCTTACGGCAATTGCTTTCACCAGAGGCCCGGGTCTGCTTGGGTCGCTTCTGGTAGGCACCTCTTTCGCAAAGGCACTCGGAGTGGCCCTGAATATTCCTATAGTTATGGTCAACCACCTTCAAGGACATATTCTTGCAGATTTCATTAAGCAGCCGGAGAAGGAAAACATGCATCCGTCGTTTCCTTACCTCTGCCTTCTGGTTTCAGGCGGAAACTCGCAGATAGTCAGGGTTGACAATCCGCTGAATTACGAGATTCTTGGGCAGACGATAGACGATGCCGTTGGCGAGGCTTTCGATAAATGCTCGAAAATGATGGGCTTGGGCTATCCTGGAGGCCCTATTATTGACAAATTGGCGAAATTGGGCGACCCTGACCGCTTCCAGTTCGCCAAGCCTCAGATTCCGGGGCTGGATTACAGTTTCAGTGGGGTGAAGACCTCTCTGCTATATTTTGTCAGAGACCAGCTGAAAGAAGATCCGGATTTCATGGAGAAAAACAAGGAGGACATTTGCGCTAGCTTTCAGAAGACTTTGATTGACATATTGCTGAGCAAGCTCATTAAGGCTGCTAAACAGACTGGCATTAGGGAAATAACCATCGGCGGCGGCGTTTCAGCAAACAGCGGGTTACGCAATCGCATCGAAGAGGAAGGCCGCAATCGTGGCTGGAACACATATCTTCCTGAATTCAAGTTCACAACAGACAATGCTGCTATGATTGCCATAGCGGGATATTTTCATTATCTTCATGGGGAGCGCACCCCACTGGATGTGGCTCCAGTTTCAAGAATAGCCGATTTTTAAAATATGAGAGAGTTTGAAATGACTGGCCGCATAGGGCGAGACCTGAGGCCGGATGACGTTAGAATCGTGGCAGCAAGAGAACTACTGCTGCGCGGAAATGTCATTATAAACGTGATTGACCCGACTAAATCTTTCCAGCCTGCTTTCCCGAATGCGGATTATACATGCGTGATTGCTAAACGTTCGATAGATGCTAGGGACGAGGTCGTTTACCGCTATAGAATAGAGGTTTACGATAATAGGCGCGAGTCTTATCACCCATACGAGATTCCTGAATATAAAGACGTGCATGAGGCTGAGCCGGCGATAATCGTCGGTGCCGGCCCTGCTGGCATTTTCGCTGCTCTTAAGCTTCTGACGCTGGGACGCAAGCCAATTATCCTGGAAAGAGGAAAGGACGTGCATGGACGCAAGTTCGACATGGCTAAGCTTTCGAAGGATGGCGTGCTGAATCCGGATTCGAACTACTGCTATGGTGAGGGTGGCGCTGGAGCTTTCTCCGATGGAAAGCTCTATACAAGGTCTTCCAAGAGAGGGGACATACGTGAGGTGCTGTACCAGCTCGTGAAATTCGGGGCGAATCCGCAGATTCTTGTGGACGCCCATGCCCACATAGGGTCTGACAGGTTGCCTAAAATAGTCGAGAACATCCGTCAGTGCATAATAGAGCATGGAGGCGAGTATCATTTCGGTACGAAAGTGACCGATATCTCAAAGAAAGCCGATGGCACCATTACTGTCAAGGCTCTCGACAGCCAGAACCTTACCAAGGCTGGTAAACCTTCTACCGTGAAGTATTATGCGAAGAAGGTAATATTGGCTGCAGGCCATTCGGCGAGAGATATTTATGACATGTTCGCTTCAAAGGGATGGTCTCTTGAGGCTAAAGGCTTTGCGATGGGCGTGAGAGTAGAGCATAGCCAAGCTGCAATAAATGGTATTCGTTATCACGGCCAGTGGAGGCCTGGAATGCCTGCTGCGGAATATTCATTCGCAAAGCAGGTCGGCGGCAGGGGAGTATATTCGTTCTGCATGTGTCCAGGAGGAATCTTGGTGCCGTCTGCCACGGATCCTGAGACTATAGTGTTGAACGGGATGTCAAATTCTTCCAGGAGTGGACGTTTCGCCAATGCTGGTGCAGTAGTCCAGATAAATCCTGAAGATTTACCTGAGGAATATCAGAAATATGGTGCTTTAGCTGGGCTGGAGTGGCAGCACAGTATCGAGCATAAGATGTGGGAATATGTTCAAGGAAAAGCTGATAATCCGATGGCTGCTCCTGCGCAGAGGATGAAGGATTTCTGCAACGGAGTCATCTCGGCTGACTTACCGGAGACTTCCTACAAGCCTGGCGTGGTATCAGCTCCGCTTCACAAGCTCCTTCCTGAATATATCGCAGGGAGGCTGCAGGTGGCTTTGAAAGAGGTGTTCTACGCTGGCCGACGAGTGAGAAAAGTCGTTGCCGGGCATGACGAAGATGCTGCCTATGCGGCATCTGATAGTGCTTCTTTTTCAGGAGAGTTGAAGGACGAGGATACATTTGTTCCTGAAACTGCTGTTCACGAAGAGTTGAATGACGAGAATACATTCGTTCTTGAATCTGCTGTTCCCGAAGAGTTGAAGGACGAGGATACATTCGTTCCTGAATCTGCTGCTGTCGAAGATCCTGAGGTGGAGAAAAATGAAGTCATTGAAATTGAATATGATGAAAACAATACGGAGGATGCCCTTCTTGTTGGTGTTGAGTCTAGGACTTCGTCCCCTATCAGGATTCCTAGAAATCCGAAATCATATGAGTCTGATGCTATGCATGGGCTTTATCCTGCCGGTGAAGGCGCAGGTTACTCAGGCGGAATTGTTTCGTCGGCGATTGACGGCATCAACTGTGCTGTCGCTGCTGTGACAGATGTCATGACTGAGGAAGCAGCGAACACCATTGAGAAATCGGACAAAGCAGTCACTGATTCAGCTGAGATAGCTGACGAACTTGCCGCAGAGAGGGAATCTCAGGATACCGAGGAGCGCCAACGTAGGTTTGACGACCGTTCAGATGACAGGCCACGCAGGCGCTTCGACGACCGCCCTCGTAGGTTCGACGACCGTTCAGACGACAGGCCACGCAGGCGTTTTGATGACCGCCGTGACGATACGTTTAGGCGTGGACGCAGTTCTGATGAGCGTCCGCCAAGATCTGACCGACATTCCGATGAGGATTTAGGAGATTAATAATGAAACTCTGGCGGTCTTTATTGCTTCTGCCAATCTTGGCAGTGGTGTTTCTGGCAGGCTGTCAGAAAGACGATTCGAATGAACCAGAGCCTGGCAAAGGCAATCTCACGGAAAAGCCAGAGTTACGGAAAGCTGTCGATCAAATGGCTGCCGTTGCGCCTGAGACATATAAATATATTTCGGGCATAGAGGTCTGGCAGGAAGGTTACAAGCCTTCAGGAGCATGGCTCAATGGAACCTCATCTAACACTCGGCACCAGATGTGGTCCGTCACCAAGACCTTCACGGGAATTGCAATTGGGATGGCTGTGAATGAGGGAAAGATTTCCGTTTCGGACAAGGTCGCCCCGATGTTCTCCGAAGAGATTTCTCTCTCTGGCATTGCCGGTGGTGAATTGGAACGGGTCAATAAATTGACAGTTAAAGATTTGCTTACGATGACCGACGGTCACTCCGAAGATGCCGTGGTCACAGCTGCAAAAACATATTCATTGTCATTGCTGAAATATCTCAAAGTTGGCCATGACTATTCGGAAGATTTGGCGGAGGTTCTCACAGATGTTCTGAAGGACATTGATAAAACCATTCCGCAGCTATTCTTTGACGCCGATTTTACTGAAGAGCCTGGCGATGACTTCGTCTATGACACATTCGCCTCTTGCCTCCTTGCTGAAATTCTTCGCCAGAGGACGGGACAGGATATTCATGAATATCTCGACAGCAGGCTGTTCAAACCTCTTGGTTTCGGCTCTACCCTTACGTGGGACAAGGTTCAAGGCTCTTCTGCTGGCGGATGGGGCCTGCATCTCACTACTGACGAAATGATTACGTTCGGACGCTTGCTGATGGACAAAGGCAA
This sequence comes from Bacteroidales bacterium, assembly GCA_028724885.1. Taxonomy (GTDB): domain Bacteria; phylum Bacteroidota; class Bacteroidia; order Bacteroidales; family UBA932; genus Cryptobacteroides. The sequence goes on from JAQYTJ010000018.1 coordinate 18,124, forward strand.
ATGGGACGACAGTCAAATCATTCCTTCTGAATGGGTGTCTTCTGCCATGTCGCCTCAGGTTAACTTCACTGGTGACGGTTACAGCGCCACCGGCTACGGTTATCAGATCTGGAGGATCCGCGACGGCTGGCTGTGCTCCGGCTTGTTCGGGCAATACATTGCCATTATTCCAGAAAAGAAGGCAGTCATCGCCATAACGACGGACTATCCACTGACTTCCAGCGCATTATTGCCCCTAATGAATGACCAGGGCCAGGCCGACGGCACTGTAGCCCTCTCCCTCGCTTGGAAGTACATCGTCCCAGCGCTATAACCCTTCCTCAGCAGGCATCAAATGCAAAACCATTGCAAGGTACCTCTTGACTTACCAATAATTAGTTGCAAATCAATATTTTACAAAATCTCCAATGAGCATCCTGCAAAAAAATTGCAAGATACTTCCTGAATATGCCACTATCACCCCTCAGACCATGCTTTCCAAAGTATCCTGCGAAATTTAGAAATCTCTGCTTTGCGTAAAACGATTTAATTTTTCTTCGAAAATCCTTGGAAATCTATTGGATTTTTTTTTATTTGTCCTGAATGGTTCATTATGCTATGTGAATCATTATCGTAAGATTTTGAGAGTTCATCTATTGTTATTGAATTTGACTGCGATACCGGTAATCATAGTCGAGACCTCACTCGTTAAAAGGAGCGGAAGCCGAAAAGCTTGATAAAGAGTAGGCTTTAATTAATAACACTAAACCCTAACATTTCCATGATTTTTATGGATTGTTGGCTTCTTTTAATAAATTATGAAACATTTATTTACCATCAGCCTATTTTGTGGGCTATCATTATTTGCTCTCTCATGCGGCAAATATGAAAAAACAGATGATTTCGTGAATCTTGAGGAAAGCATGTCGGTAAGCCAAACTATCAAGGTTAACGTTCAGACAAGGTCCGGTGAAGTAGAACCGGTAGAATTTATTTTCTCCGCAGTTTATGATGTTGATCCAGATGAGTTCAAAGAAATTCATCTTTCAACGACTAATCCATCAATCGATAACGCTGAAATCGAAAGAATGTTCTTAGAATTTATTTCTCAGGAAATGACATCGGATGATAGCGTTTTAAGTAGGGCGGAGTCGGAAAGTTTTCATCAATGCATAGAGTCATGTAAAGATAAGTATGAAAAAGGACAAGGCAGAGGACGGTGCAAAACTACTTGCTATGTCGATGTTGCGATTAGATTCATTGAGGCACTAGGAGGCATATTTGATATTTTCTAATAATTGATAAAAAGGTCGATAGAAAGTTCTAATCTTCCTATCGACCTTTTTATGTAGTTTTTCGTTAATAATATAATAATTATATGATTTTAAAATACTTATAAGATCTTCAAAATGCATAAAATGTCATCAATCATACTATCGTGCATAATTTTACCCTTCGTTATGCTATCATGTTCAACTATTCTTGATTTAGCAGCAGGTGACGCTTTTACGACTACAACTAGACGAACATTGAAAAAGACGTTAGAGTTGGTTGATTCTACTGGCAAAAGGTCAGTTGTTCTGGTTCCGATGGTACACGTCGGAAAGGCTAAGGACTATGAAAGAATCAGACAATATTTGAACAAATTGAAGGCTAAGGGTTATGTGACTTTTTTTGAGGGACTTATATATACTTCTGCTTCTCTTGAAAGATCATATCCTGTTCCTGTGACCTATTTCCCTGTTTGGTCTGATTCTGTAAAATCAGTTGATAATTCAGAAATACTAGATACGTTGATCAGAAAGGTAAGAAGGGGGTATGGTTCTGATCCATTTACATTAGTAAATAGTCACGCTAAATATGGCAAGATCTCTCAGAGCAGAAGTATTCTTGGCTTGACGACTTCAAACGATTATTGGACTGATATGTCTATAGCAGATTTGGTCTGGCAACATGAAAACCGATATTCTAAGATAGTATTGTCGGAATATGATTGGAACATTCCTTTAGACGATCCTAAATACAACTCTCGCAAAGCAGGTGGCAGAATATACAGGTTCGTAAACACAATTAGAGACGAGCATTTACTGTCCTTGATTTTGTCGAGCGATTTTGACAAGATTGCCGTAGTCTATGGGGCGGCACATACAAATCAGGTAAAGTTTCATCTTATTTATGATCACCACTTCAAGAAAGTGAAATGTAAATAGTCCCCCAGAAATTCGGATTAAGCAAAATGCATAAGCTAAATATCGTAAATGACGCATTTGGAATGAAACATAAAATGATTTTATTATTGACGTTATTATTAATGAGTTGTAATCGCGTCAATAAATCAGATCCTGCATCGATGATTGGTACTAAATTATGGATGCCTGAGGAAATATGCCAAAATGTGAATGCAAACAAGATTGTTGCCTATTACGATTTTGCAGGTTGCCTGTCATGTGAGCTAAAGGAAATAAAATTATGGCAAGATAAGCTAATAGAGATTGAACGGCTAAGAAATGATTTTGGTGCGGATGTCTCACTTTTTTTCATTGTTAATACTCCAGAGTATGACAATATTGCCGATGCTTTCGAAAAATTGCACCCTTATGGCTATTTTGATGTAATTTATGATAAAGAAAGGGCTTTTGAAAAACATAATATTCTTCCAGAGAAATCTATTTATGATTGTTTCCTGATTGATTCAAAAGATAGAATATGTCTTATCGGCAATCCTCTATTCAGTGAGGTACTCTGGAATAAATATGTGACTAGAATCAAAGGAAAGCGGAGGTGACATATTCATAAAAAATGTCGAAATTTGTGGATATGGTGAAGAAGAATTTAAATGTTCCGGATGAGGGTGGGGTAGACGCTTCTCCGTCCGAATTGGGTCATGAAGAGCCTTCCGAAGATCATGGGGTGGCTTTCGTCGAAGGGGGAGTGCACGCTGGGTTCCCATCGCCGGCGCAAGATTATTTGAATGCCAGCATCGACCTTAACAGGGAACTGGTGAAGCATCCGGCTGCAACTTTCTTCGCTCGGATGGTAGGCGATTCCATGGTGGAGGGTGGAGTGGAAGAGGGTGATATATTGGTTGTCGATAAGTCTCTGGAGCCATCTGAGGGTGACATGGCGGTCTGCTTCATTGACGGAGAATTTGTCCTGAAATATATCTCATTCACAAATCCAGTCGTTGATGGTTATAGCGGGCGCCACACAGATAAGGCATCAAAGCCCGGGGTCTCTTACGACATATTGGAGCATAAGAGAATGTGGCTGCTGCCAGCCAATGAGAAATATCCTCCGATAGAGGTCACTGATGCCAATGATTTCACTATATGGGGAGTGGTGACCTACGTCATAAAGAAAGTGACGCATTATGCCTAGGTGATTTGGCTTGGTATGTCGCCTTGGCTGAAGATAGTATATTGAACTATGTACGCTTTAGTGGATTGCAATAATTTTTTCGTTTCGTGTGAAAGAGCGTTCCAGCCGGAATTGGAAGGCAGGCCTGTCGTCGTGCTTTCCAACAACGATGGCTGCGTGGTGGCTCGCAGCAATGAAAGCAAGGTTATGGGCATAAAGATGGGCACGCCGTTTTTCAAGGTGAAATATTTAGTAGATGAGGGCAAACTGGTGGTGCGTTCTTCGAACTATGCCCTCTATGGGGACCTTTCTGCCAGGGTCATGTCTATATTGGCAGAAACAGCTCCAAAGCTGGAAATATATTCAATAGACGAGGCTTTCATGAATATGGACGGAGTCTCTGGTGAAAAGCTTCCAGTGATATGCCGCAGCCTTATCAAGAAAATCAGGCAGTGGACAGGAATCCCTGTGAGCATAGGTGCAGCTAGTACCAAGACTCTAGGAAAGGTTGCGAACCACTTTGCAAAGCGATACAAGGGCTACAAAGGTTTCTGCATGATAGACACGACAGAAAAGATGCATAAGGCACTGAAACTCACTCCGATATGCGATGTATGGGGAATAGGCCGGAGATTGGCTCCTAAGCTAGAGGCCGTTGGGGTGGAGACTGCTTTGGACTTCGTTGAAAGGCCAGTCGAATGGGTGCAGGCAAGAATGGGAATCTCAGGCTTGCGAACATGGCACGAGCTTCAAGGTGTTAGGATGGTTGAAAATGAAAAAGGTGAGGCGCGCAAGACTATATGCACGTCAAGATCTTTTGCGAATATGATAACTGATTTCGAAGAAATCAGCCAGAGAGTCTCCGATTTTGCTGGCAAGTGCTCGGAAAAGCTTCGCCAAGAAGGCACTGCAGCATATTCCGTAGGAGTCTTCCTTTTGACCAACCGATTCCGGGAAGATCTCGCGCAGTACAATCCCCAGGCTTGCATTCGGTTGGCGGTTCCGGCCAGCAGCACGCTGGAAATAGTCGGAGCCGCAAAAAAGGCTCTCCGCATGATATTCAAAGCTGGATATGAATATAAGAAAGCCGGAGTCATCGTCATGGATATCGTCAATTCTAACGAAATCCAGCAGTCCATCTTCGATTTCGACATCGAAGAGAGGGAGCGTGACGATAAGATTTCCAGGGTGATGGATATGGTCAACAAAAGCAAGAAAAATGTCCTGAGGCTGGCAGCTCAGCGCCCAGGACATTTTGCTGACGGCATCCGCCGCGATTATTGCTCGAAACTGTATTCAACAGACTGGGATCAACTTCTAGAAGTAAAGTAGTCCGGTCGGCTATTTAATCGTCTTCTCTTTCTTGCCGAGCATCTTGCGGGCGATAAGAGGCTCATTAGTGGTGATGCAGTCAACTCCGATGTTGATCATCTTTTGGATATCCTCTTCCTTGTTTACGGTCCAGCAGTTAACGCTCATGCCGTGATTGCGAGCCTGTTTGATCCAGTCAGGATGTTTTTCGAACACCTTGAACTGATAGTCTACCCCATTGATTCCGAGAGGGTAGAGCTCGTCGGGACTCATGTCTTGCTCCAGATACTGCACGGTGAAGCCTGGGCAGAGGCCAGCCAGTCTCTTGCAGATGTTAAGGCTGAAAGAAATGAATATCACTCTGTCCGGCGAGTAAAGGTTGTGCTTTTTGAGAGCTTCTACTGCTTGATCCGTCATGTAATCTTCATGAGCCTTGTCGCCTTGTTTCTTTAACTCCATGACCAGCACTGTCTTATCGCTCTTTTCTCCCTGCGTGAGATATTCGTCAAGAGTTGGAACCTTCTCTCCGTTCTTAAGCCTGCTGCTCGCAAATTCAGAATAATTAGTGTCCCAGATTTTAGCCCCGTCGATGTCCGGATCGTGATGGACTAGCAGTACGCAGTCGTTAGTCATCTGGACATCGAATTCCGATCCCCACAATCCTTGCTCCTGAGCAGTCCTCAGAGAAGCGATGGAATTCTCGGCATGTTTCGCTTCTTCGCATTTCCAGTATCCCCTGTGAGCAGTCACTGCGATTTTCTGCGTGGAACATGATGCAGCCATGATCAATACAGTGGCTGCAGCTAAGATTGAAGTAAATTTAGACATATTCGGTATGAATTTATTGCCAACACTTACAAAGATAATCATTATCTTTGTTTAATTGAAGCAGAAAATATTACAATTCCAAAATAAAATGGTTAGAGTTGATTTAAAAGGTTGCAGTTCCTTCGTAAAAGCTGCGGATTATAAGGAATATGTCGGTAAAGCACTTGCTGCCTACGATGTGCTTGACAAAGAGAACGGGCTCGGGAATGACTTCCTCGGATGGAAGCATCTGCCATCGCAGACCCCGGAATCATTGATTAAGGACTGTGAAGCTATCCGCGACGAGTGGAAAGCAAAAGGCGTGAATCTGGTGGTAGTGATAGGAATCGGAGGCTCGTACCTTGGCGCTCGCTGCGCAATCGAGGCGCTGTCGCACAATTTTGCAAAACAACTGAGCGGCGCTAAGGAATATCCTGAAGTAGTTTTCGCAGGGAACAACCTTTCCGAGGAATATCTGGCCGAACTCATGGACTTGGTTGCCCAGAGGAATGTCGCCACCGTAGTCATCTCTAAGTCTGGCACCACTACAGAGCCTGCTGTCGCTTTCAGAATCCTCAAGGAATATATCGAAAAGAATTACGATGATTCAGCTAACAGGATAGTTGCCATAACCGATGCTAGCAAGGGCGCTCTAAAGACGCTCTCCACTCAGGAAGGCTACAAGACATTCGTCGTTCCTGACAATGTAGGAGGCCGTTATTCAGTGCTTACTCCCGTAGGAATCTTGCCGATAGTGCTGGCTGGTTTCGATATCCGCACAATGCTTGCTGGAGCAGCTGAGATGGAAAAAGCTCTGGCAGTGAGGAGCGAGACTAACCCTGCGATTGAATATGCTGCGATGCGGAATCTGTTATATTCAAAATTAGGAAAGAAGATTGAAATCCTCGTTTCTTACAACCCTAAGTTCCAATACCTTGGAGAGTGGTGGAAACAGCTTTACGGAGAGTCTGAAGGCAAGGATAAGAAAGGAATATTCCCCGCGTCGGTCAATTTCACCACCGACCTCCATTCAATGGGTCAGTTCATTCAGGATGGCGACAGGGTCATGTTCGAGACAGTCGTGAACATCGAAAAATCTAACAGGAGCGTCGTCATCGGTTCCGATCCGCAGAACCTTGACCAGCTGAATTACCTCGCCGGCCAGCACGTGGAGCATTGCAATGCCATGGCTCAGCTGGGAACAAAGTTGGCTCACATCGACGGCGGAGTGCCTCAGGTTGAGGTTTCAATAGAAGAGATCAATGAATATAATCTTGGTGGGCTGTTCTACTTCTTCGAATTCGCTTGCGGCGTGAGTGGCTACCTACTTGGCGTGAATCCGTTCAACCAGCCTGGCGTTGAAGCTTACAAAAAGAATATGTTTGCGCTTCTTGAGAGGCCTGGCTACGAAGAGCAGACCAAGGCCATCAGAGAGAGGCTTTAATGAAGTGCGAAGATCGCTTTAGGGAGACGTACAGGCAGGAGCCTGAGGGTCTCTCTTTTTGTCCTTATAGGGTGTGTCCCATCGGGGCGCACTCGGATCATCAATTGGGAAAGATTACCGGTTTCGCCATAGACAGGGGCATTCACATCGCCTATTCTCCAAAGCAGAACGGAGTCATAGAACTGGCCTCGCTACAGTTTCTCAAGCGCGCCCAATGGCATGTGCGAGCCGTGCCTGAGTCCAAGCAAGGCGACTGGGCAGATTATCTGCGCGGTGCTACGCTGGAACTTAGCTATCGTTATCCGCTCAGCGTTGGCCTGCGTGGGGTTATCGAGGGTACTCTGCCTATCGGAGGCCTGTCTTCTTCTGCTGCGGTGATAATATCCTTCATGCAGGCCCTCTGCAAGGTGAATAGTATTCATTTGGATGATCGTGACCTGATAATGATGGCGAAGTCGGCAGAGAATAAGTACGTGGGGGTGTCTTGTGGCAAACTGGATCAGAGCTGCGAGGTGCTATCGCAAAAAGGGCATCTGTTGTATCTGGACACTAAGGATGATTCATACGAGCTGATTCCTACCTCGCCAACGATGAAGCCATATAAGATTGCTATATTCTTCAGCGGATTGGAGCGCAGCCTTGCTGGGAGCAAATTCAATATGAGGGTGGACGAGTGCAGGAGCGCTGCCTATGCCTTGAAGGCCTATTCGGGAATGGAATATGGAAAATTCGAGGACACATACCTCAGGGACGTGCCAGTCGAGATATTCAATGAATATGGCGACCGCCTGCCAAGGAATTGGTGGAAGCGCGCCGAGCATTGGTACACTGAATATGATAGGGTTCAGCGTGGGGCTGAGGCTTGGAGGAGGGGAGATATTGAGGAATATGGCAGATTGTCGTTCGAGAGCGGACGTTCTTCAATCGAGAACTGGGAGACCGGCTCTACGGAACTAAAAAAGATATATGAGATAATGACGCACACGGATGGCATTTATGGTGGGCGTTTCAGCGGTGCCGGCTTCAAAGGCTGCTGCATGGCTCTGATTGATCCGGCATACGAAGAGAGCATATTCAGGAATGTAGAAGATGAATATCTCGATGCTTTCCCTGCTCTCCGTGGCCGCTACAGCGCCTATCTATGCCACTCAGTCAACGGTGTAAGAGCGTAAAACATGAAGTGCTTGATTTTGGCTGCGGGGTATGCGACAAGGCTGCACCCACTCACGGAGAATTTCCCAAAACCTCTGCTTGATGTAGGCGGCAAGACAATTTTGGACTGGCTGGTCGATGATGTGGCGGCATCTGGAAAGATTGATGAATATGCAGTTGTCACCAACCATAAATTTGTCTGCCATTTTGAAAAGTGGGCATCAGGGCGTAGCGAGAACATCACTGTCGTGGACGATGGCACCACGACAAACGAGACTCGCCTAGGCGCGGTGCGAGATATTCAGTATGCCTTGGAGAAGACTGGATTCGACGACGACATCCTTATCATGGCAGGGGATAATTTGCTGGATTTCAGCCTCATTGGATTCATTGAATATGCCATTGAGGCAGAGACTTCTTGCATCATGCGCTACTATGAGCCATCCGAAGCCAAGCTGCATAAATGCGGAGTAGTGGAGGTCGACGATCACAATTTAATATTGTCAATGGAGGAAAAGCCAGTAGAGCCGCGCTCCCACTGGTGCTGTCCTCCGTTCTATTTTTATCGCAGGCAAGACGTCGCACGTATTCCTGAAAGCATAGCCTCAGGCTGCGGAGTCGATGCCCCAGGCAGCTTCGTCTCCTGGCTCGCCGCCAAAGTCACAGTCCGTGCGATGGAAATGCCTGGACATCGCTACGACATCGGAACCCTCGATTCCTACAAAGCCGTCCAAGCTACCTATCAAGGTATTCACTAGCTCGCTGCGGATTCATCTGGCTAGCCAACGGTGGGTTCACCATGCTAGCCCGCCGATTCACCAGGCAGCCCCGTCTGCCTATCTGACGCCGTAAGAGACCGCCTCGTCATACCTACCATGCGCTGCGTAAGCAAGTCGTGTTTGTAAGTATTTGATGTTCAAGGTTTCCAAATGGACTTTGCTTACGCCTCCCAAAAATTGAGAACGTGAGCAAGCACTCTTGTAGGTTATTGAATATTAATGCCTATCTTGCCCACCTTGCTCACGCCATCTGGAGGTGTCAATCTCCGTTGTGTCGTTGAACCCTTTGGCCAGGCCGCCGGCGCTGGTCTCCTTGTACACAGAAGGAAGGTCTTTTCCGGTCTGCTTCATCACTTCTACAACGTGGTCGAACGATACGCGGTGACGACCGTCGGAAAAAGCAGCATAAAGGTTAGCATCCAGCGCCCTGGTTGCCGCAAAAGCATTTCGCTCGATGCACGGAATCTGTACCAGCCCACAAATCGGGTCACAGGTCATGCCCAAATGGTGCTCCAGAGCCATCTCGGCGGCATATTCAATTTGTGCAGGCGTTCCTCCGAAAAGCTGGCAGGCAGCGGCTGCCGTCATAGCGCAAGCCACTCCGACCTCTCCCTGACAGCCCACCTCAGCACCTGAAATAGAAGCGTTCTGTTTTACCACGTTGCCGACGATCCCTCCAGTAGCTATGGCATGCAGAACCTTTATTTCGCTGAAATTATGCCCTTTAGCTAGATGGTAAAGCACCCCTGGCATCACTCCGCTGGATCCGCAGGTCGGAGCAGTGACTATCGTCCCACCAGAAGCGTTCTCCTCGCTGACTGCGAGGGCATAGGCATAAACCAGCCCTCTAGTCTGAAGCGTCTGCTTGTATCCTGTGGCTTTTATGTAATATGTCGCTGCTTTACGAGCCAAGTTCAAAGGCCCCGGGAGCCGCCCTTCGTGGTTTACCCCATTCTCCACGGACTGCTTCATTGCTATCCAAATCTCCTCCAGATAGTCCCAAATATCCAAGCCTTCGCACATGTCGACATATTCCCAATAATTCTTGCCATTGTCGTCGCACCAGTTCATTATCTGTGATAGGCTGTTCATATCGTAAACTTCTTTCGTAGAGAAACGATCAGGCTCTTTGCCTTCCGAGAGTGCGCCACCACCTATGCTGTAGACAGTCCATTCATCAATTGTGTGTCCATCACCGTCTAAAGCCTTAAATTCCATGCCGTTAGGGTGATATGGCAGAGATATGCCAGACTTCCAGACTATTTCCACTGGAGCCGTTGGTTCCAGTACCTCTTTAATGGCAATGTCGGTCATGTGGCCCCTCCCAGTTGCCGCCAAGCTGCCATAGAGGGTCACCTCGAACTTTGCAGCGTCCGTATGCCTTTCGAGAAAATATTTCGCCGCCCTCTGCGGCCCCATGGTATGGCTGCTTGACGGCCCCTTACCTATCCGAAAAAGTTCCTTGAGTGATTTCATATATTCATATATTTCAGGCGCAAAATTAGAAATTATCAATTGAATATTGGTTAATTAACTCACCTTAGTTCCCTTAAGAGAAGATTCAAAAGGAGTAACTTATTTATTTGTAATTAATTATAAGGGTATTCCCTCGTATGCGACTTGAGTCGTAACTCTGGGTTGGCGAACGTCATCCTAGTCACCGTTGGCCTATAGGAAGGTAAACGAATGGCGTAATGCCTCATCATCAGAGGTCTGATTCTGGTCCTTGCCGTTTTTTTGCAAATGCCTCAACTTGGTACTTCCCGAAAAAATAACTGCTATTTGATAGCTAAAATTAGAATAAAACGTTATATTAGCAAGGAAAAGCAATCACATACAGACAACTAAAATATTAAATCCATGAAAAAAGGTCTTGTTTTCATCAGCGGATTTCTTCTCGGAGTCATATGTACCCTACCTGCCTTGTTTTTCATCGGCAAGGCAGCATCATCAGCGGTCAATCCTGAAACGGGGTTCTCATATCATTCTGGAGTCACACTCTCGGATCGGCCCATAGTATTCACCGAGTCTTTCGACTTCGAAGTGATACAAGTGGTGGACAAAGGGGCTTTGTCTCTATGCAGAAGCCGGGACGGGAATCCAGGATTAGGTATATGTCCTTCTTATCTCGGTGCCACTGTTTTCATTGTAGATGATGTCCGAAACATGTTCTACGATGGCCAAATAGTAAAGGTCTCCGAAGGTAAAAAGGCATATCAGATTGGTATTTATCAGTATATGACAAAGACTGTAAAACAGTCCCTGTAATCGAATTCAGATAGAAGTAGAATATAAAAATGAGAAGAATCATACAAGCTGTGGCGCAACTACATTTAAATACCGGTAGGTTCGATCAAAGCGCTAGGTCTGATCAAAGTGCTATGTCCGAAGCCCAAGCGTTGGACATCCCTACGCCTCTTATTTTCCGCATATAGAAAAAATTCAAGAAATTTACCTATATGTGCCCGGTTTTGGCACAATTGGCACATATCTTTGCCTAAGAAAGTAAAATAAATCGTTCTATGAGATTCAAATTGACATTACATATCGACAGGAGTCGTGGTGACAAACTGCCGTTCAATTATCAGCACGAACAATCGGCAGTAATCTACCATATTCTGTCGCAGGCAGATGAGTCGTATGCCACTTGGCTTCACGATAATGGCTATCAAACGGACACAGGCAAGCGTTTCAAACACTTCGCCTATTCGCGCTTTTCTTTTGGAGGATACGCAATCGATAAGGTTAGCAAGTGCCTTGTCATCCTAAGCGACTGGGCATCATGGTCGATAAGTTTCTTGCCGGAGAAGAGCACTCAAAAGTTCATCCAGGGGCTATTCGCCAATCAGCACTTTATAATAGGCGACAAGTACCACAAAGTGGCGTTCGATATCGTGGGCGTTGAGGCTCTCCCAGCAATAGCATTAGCCCCGGAAATGTCTTTCAGAGCAACATCACCCGTCTGCGTAAAAGAACACGTTGACAACAAAATACGTTACATGTCGCCCGGAGATGCAAATTATGGAGGTGCAATATTGAAAGGGCTGTTATCGCGTTACCAGACATTGACAGGAACGCCATTTACCGGGGACATATCGGACTTCCGATTTACGCTTTCCGGTGATAAAATCAAGTCGGCTCTTGTCACCTTCAAGGAAGGCACCCCTCAGCAGACCTTCGTGAAGGGTTACCTCTATTCTTTCAAGATGGCTGGACCTGAAGAACTTTTACGTCTAGCTGCAGAAGGAGGAATAGGCGAGCAATGCTCGCAAGGATTCGGATATATAGAGATAAATACTCAAGACCTTATACGAAATAATAAAGACAAATGAGACAGACATACGATACAGTTGACTACGATTGGCTGACCAAACCCACTGGAGATCCCTTTGTTGACGCCGGTGGATACGCATTGGAAGAGTTTTCCAGTCATTTTCCCGACTTGGATATTCTGCAACTTATAGATAAGGCTGCTGATATCTACGTTGATACCTGGAACTGTAAAATCAATGCTTTCTTTTTGAATTCTCCGATTACGCAGCCATCTTTCAAAGGAAGAGAAAAGAAGGAAAACAGAAAATACTTTGAAAATATCCTTTCTAATAAATATGGCTCAGACATATCAGCAGAATTTGGTGAATGTCGGATTACGGGACGAAAGACATATGTTTTCACTTCTGGTCGTGAAAACTCTGTATTATCTGGCTCGAAAGCATTTATCAATTTCCATCATGGATTTCAAGATGGGTTGAGGGTCTCCAAGGAGATATTGATTCGCTATTTCTTCCTTCCATTGGCTTGCGAACAATTGCAGGGAGAGATTGGCCTAATAGGCAGCAGCAATCCTGAAATTGCGTCCTTCTTTAGCAAGAGAAACTGTCGAATGAACCTAGAATATATAGGAAAACACTTGTCAGATGGTGTGCTTAAGACAAAAACAAGTTCTCCTGGCACTACTCTTTTCCGCTTTGCAGATAGCATAATAAGGGAGCGGAAGTCGGAATTTGATGACATGGGCAGCACTCTCACCTTATACAACTTCACAAACTTCGCTGCCAGACCTTCTCTCACGATTTATGAGTTGCCGTTTCAGGTGTTGAAATTCTACAACTATGTAATCAAAGAGAAGCACAAATATGCCTGGATTAACTTTATTAACCGTTATTACAAAGCCAGAAAAGCGACTTTTGATGAGGCCAGTAACAAGTTTCTCATCAATGATAAGAAAGAAACATTGGAGGTTGACCAAGAAGAGTATCAGTATTGGAATAATGTTATCTACGATAGTTTGATGCAAGACAAGTCCATATTGGGTTATTTTGTAAACTTCTGTAGGGAACATGATTTTGATTTCAGTATCGTTAGAATATATTCAATAAACATTAGAAATATGAAAAAAGAGACTATTGATAAAATTGAGCAGATGGCCGACTTCATCATTTCTTCCAATGATGAGGTGGGAATAGGCAAGGCTATCCGGAAACTGGATGCGGTTGCCAGTTCGTATGATCTTAGGCGTTTTGTCCTAAAGGATATCGTCGCCAAATATTATGAGGAAGGCAATGAGGATGCCATAGTGACAGTCAATGACTATGCAGAGTACCTTTTCCCTGACACCAATTCATGGAGAGAGACCCGTGACGTACTCATCATTGCCCTCTATGAGCGGTTGCATAAGATGCATAAGCAGATTAAAATAGAATCAGATACAACTAACGATTAAATTAGAAAGTATGGAAAACAATCTTAAGACCCAGGGCTTAGTGCTCCTTGATGTAGATGTTGTTGCCCTCAATAATGCAGGTAAGGACACGACAAGTAATTTTGAGAATGCCGTCAAGACAAAGTCTGTTTATAAGAATGGACAAAACTATGTTTATGTCTCCGGCCAGGCATGGAGATACTGGTGGCGAGATACCCTTCAGAAGGATTTTGGATGGACTCTGTCACCAGTTACAAGGGACGACGCCATCGCTTACACCAATGCAGACCCTATCACCTATCCTGACGATGATGTCTTCGGTTACATGCGTGCAGCAACAGAGAAATATGAAGAGAAAGGCAAGATGAAATCCAGAAACATCACAGTCACTCGAGTATCTCCCTTGAAGAACTCGGCCCTTGTATCCGTGGCTTCCGTTCGTCCGTCGGCCAATTGGTCCAGCATGGCTCGTCAGGAAGGTGACTCGGTGCCTTACGTTCGTCAGGAATACAGTGCCATCATGAAGGGCATGTTCTCTATAGACTTGTCTATGATAGGCACATTCACCAATTACAATCGCAGCGGTTACAAGAACCTGTCCAATGAGTTGAAAGATAAAGCAGCAGACCATTCCGCAGAAGAGATCAGTGACCCATATGGCACAGGCAAACTCGTCCGTCTTCCTTACGACTTGCGTATCCAGCGTGCTGCTGACACGGTGAGCGCTCTCAAGGATATTGCGGGTGGGGCCATGCAGACGAACAATCTCGGAGATGTAACTCCTAAATTCATTATCCTTGCTTCGACCCATACCGGCAACCATCCTTTCTCCCATGTTGCCAAGAGTGAAGGGGAAAGGGATGAACGTGCCCTCCTCAATGTCGCTGGTTTGAAGGAAGTGCTGGAAGACTATAAGGACACTTTCGAGGGCAAGATTTTCATAGGCCGCAGAATTGGATTCTTTGATGAGTATGACGCAGAACTGAAGGCGCTTCAAGAGGAAAACAAAGACCTTGTGGTCTATACTTCTGTCAACAAGGCCATCGACCTATATGTAGAACAAGTTAAAGAGCAAATGAGATAATGAGATTTTACCGTATTACAATCAGTTCGTGGACTGCAAGTTTTAGGTATCCTAATTTGATATCGGGATACCAGATTACGTTACCGGTTCCACCTGTAAGTACGGTGTTGGGACTTATAGATGCCGCTGCTGGAAATTATATAGATTTCGGCAAGGTATCTATAGGTTACTATTTCGAATATGATGGCAAAGGTACAGATCTCGAGACCATCTATCAGTTTTCTGTAGATGACCATGGCGCACCCAAGAACAACGTGAAGTCCAATGTCCTTAACAGAGAGTTTCTTGCAGGATGCCGGCTTTATCTTTATCTCTCCGACGAGCAACTGGTTAGGTATTTCCGTCATCCGGTGTTTCAACTTCTTTTAGGCAGGAGCAACGACCTGGCATCGGTAGACGAGATTCGGGAGGTGGAACTCTCAGAAGTGGAGCATGCCGACCACATCAGAGGTCAGCTCATACCGTTCCAGGGGAATTTTCTGCCAGGAGTCATTCAGGCTTTGCCAAAGTATTTCACCAACACCATACCAAGGGAGAATATCGGAACGGAAGCTTATACTGCCATTCCGTATTCCAGTAAAGCTTTCCCCACACATCTCAAGGCCTATGAGGACGAGATAGACGGAGAACAAGTTGATATCTATATACATCATTTGGATTTTGAATGACAGATTAAATACTAAGTTGGACATGCAGGTTCTGGCTAAGTCAGAACCTGCAGTATCCTTGCGCCAGCACATTGACGATTGTCTCTCAGCCTGTGACCAATTGCAAAGGTGTATGCCCAATATTCCCGTGTACGATCGTGACAAGTTCTGGCGAATCATCACCAATTCAGTTATCCTGCATGACACAGGGAAGAGCCATGCAGGTTTTCAGGCTTATCTGCGTGGAAATGGGCGTGACTGGTATCACCAGCGCCATGAGTTATTCTCTCTTTACTTCGTCCTCAACTCCGACATTCCTTATAAGTTTCTTACGGCTTATGTTGTAATGGGACACCATAAGTCACTTGATTCGTTATGCGAGTTTATTGAGAGAAACTATGCCCAGGATGAAGATGAATGGGGGGATGATGACGGCCTGTCATATGAGGGAGAATGTGGCAAGATGTCTGAGACCTATATATGGCAACTTCTTAACCATTACGGCATTCGGAAGGGTAATGCCCATATCCCTGACATTGAAAAGATTGCCAGAGAGGCCAGACAATGCTTTAAAATAAAGGCTATGCCTGTAAGAGAAGTCCTTATCCTTCTTGTGGGGGCACTTAAAGAGTGTGACCATATGGCATCGGCAGGGCTGACAGACATTCGGATGCTTGATGTCAATGACTTCAACTTCCTGTACCATTATCCTTTTTATCATCATCAGCAGGAAGATGCGGACACTGATGGCAATGTGATTCTCAATGCGCCGACAGGCTCTGGTAAGACGGAGGCTGCCATGGCATGGCTTAAAAGGCAACTGGAGACCCATGGTCAAGGGCGAGCCTATTACATCTTGCCCTACACAGCTTCTATTAATGCCATGTATGAGCGCTTGGACAATTCGATAGGTCAGAGTAAGACAGGTTTGCTGCACGGCAATCTGATGCAATACCTTGAAAGACTGATGGATAAGCAGTCGGAAGATGTGGAAGAGTTGCAGCGCCTTGTCTCTGAATATCGGTCAATGGCATCTCCGCTCAAAGTGGTGACCCCTTTTCAGTTGTTGAAGTATCTTTATGGCCTGAAAGGATTTGAAAAGGGAATCTTTGAACTCAGTGGGGCTTATTTTATCATCGATGAAATTCATGCTTATGATGCGCTGCTTTTTGCACAGATTATGGCTTTGCTTCGCTTTGCCGTAAAACGGATGGGCGCACATGTCCATATCATGACGGCTACTCTTCCATCATTCATGAAAGAAGAGATCATTAAGGCTATATCGCCATGCACAATTATCACAGCTGATGCTGTTCTCTATCAGAAGTTTCGTCGTCATCGGGTCGCATTGCTTGATGGCCTGCTTCTCGATTCTCTTGACATTATTCAAAGAGATATAGATGCGGGGAAGAAGGTGCTTGTCGTGTGCAATACAGTAGATGCGGCGCAACAAGTTTATAACGGGCTTGATACTCCCGATAAAGTGCTTCTTCACGGACGATTCTGCAGCGAAGACAGGTTTCAGAAGGAGGCCTTGCTGGAATCGGGTGATATTAGTCTTCTTGTTGGAACGCAGGCTATAGAAGTCAGTCTTGATATTGACTATGATGTGCTTTATACAGAACCGGCACCGATAGATGCGCTTCTTCAGCGTTTTGGACGAGTCAACAGAAAACGGGGGAAAGGTATATGTCCTTGCTCCGTCTTTCGTGGACGTATGGATGCAGACCGATACATCTACCCTGAAGCTGATGTAATCAACCGGACATTGGAAGTGATTGAAGGCATGCAGAGAGAGTTGGACGGCGTTGTTCATGAAGAGCACCTGCAACAAGTTATTGATTATGTTTATCCCAATTGGACGAAGAAGGATTGGAATATCTATCAGACGACTCACAAACTCTTCGATGACTATATTGAAAACGATATGAGGGCAATGGAATATATCCCTCAGCACGAAAAAAACTTTTATCGGCAGTTTGATGGTCAGAAGGTTCTTCCCTCTTGTTTCTGGGAAGAATATAATAATCGGATACAGCGTTACCAGTTTGTTAAGGCAGACTCATTACTTGTCAACATCAGTCAGGATCGTCTGATGGGTTTCGTTGATGCAGGCATTGCGGAGTTGATGCATGTCGCCTATCCTTCTTCTACGAACGATGAGAAGTTGTATCAGAAAGAAGTTTATGTCGTTAAGCGGAAATATTCTCATGAACTTGGACTCCTTATTGATGCGGAACCAGATGATGATAACTCAGACATTTTCTTATGACAGTCACAGGTACGCATTTCAATTATTTCCAGATCTGTCACCGCAAGCTGTGGCTTTTCGCCAACGGCATCAACATGGAACAGGAATCGGAAGTGGTCTATGAAGGGAAGCTCATCCATGAGGAAAGTTATCCACAGCGGTCATCGAAGTATGAGGAGGTGTCGATTGATGGCATCAAGGTGGACTACTATGATGCCAGGAACAAGATTATCCACGAGATCAAAAAGTCCAATAAGGTATATCGAGCACATGAGTGGCAGCTCAAATATTATATTTACGTCTTTGAACAGCATGGCATAAAGGGGGTGAGGGGCATTCTGGAATATCCTACGCTTCGCAAGACTCAGGAGGTGATGCTCACTGATGTTGATCGCAATGAGATACGTTCGATGACATTGGACATAGAAGATATAATTGCCAGGGAGCAGTGTCCGCCGCGAGTGAAAAAAGGTATCTGTCGCAACTGCAGCTATTATGACTTCTGCTATGCTGAGGAACCTGATGATGTGTCGGCTAATAATAAAGAGGAAGAAAAAGCATGAAGCGATGTTTTTATCTTTTCAACCCTGGCATCATGGAGCGTAAGGACAACACGCTCAAGTATACACCCATTAGCATTGATGAGGATGGCAGCGAACATCCACAGCAGCCACGATTCATCCCGGTGGAGGACGTGTCGGAGCTTTACATCTTCGGAAGTCTGCGGGCCAATAGCACTTTCTACAACTTTCTCGGACAAAGGAATATATCTGTCCATTTCTTTGATTACTATGAGAATTATACGGGAAGTTTCATGCCTCGTGACGGTTTGCTTTCGGGCAAGACAATCATTGCGCAAGCCAAGGCATATCAGAATATCCGTCACCGCACAGAACTGGCCAGAAAGATAATCCAGGGAGCTGCGTGGAATATGGTGATGAACATGAACTATTACAATCGGCGAGGTAAGAACCTAGACGATATTATTGGTAATACAAAGGAACTGGCCAAGACGCTGCTCAACGCTAAGAATGTGGAGGAGGTAATGGGCATCGAAGGCAATATCCGCAAACTTTATTATTCCGCATTCGATATTATTATCGACGACTTCAAAATGGGCGACCGCACAAAACAACCCCCTATGAATGAAGTCAACGCTCTCATCTCTTTCGGCAACATGATGTGCTACTCAGAAACTCTCCGAGCCATTCATCAGACACAACTCAACCCAACGATCAGTTATCAGCACACCCCAGGAGAACGTCGCTACTCGCTATGTCTTGACATTTCTGAAATTTTTAAGCCAATAATCGTGGACCGAGTCATTTTCAAGGTACTTAACAAACATGCTATCGGACACCAGCATTTTGATCATAAGCTCAACAGATGTCTGCTCAACAACAAGGGCAAAATGATTTTCGTTAAGGCCATGGAGGAGCGCTATGACGAAACCTTCCACCACCGGTCACTTGGGCGAAACGTGAGTTACAAATTCCTTGTCAAACTGGAATGTTATAAGTTGCTCAAGGATATTCTGGACATTGAGGAGTACAAACCATTCAAGATGTATTGGTAGATTACTAATACTTCCGTAATAGATGAAAACTTATAGCCTATGTATGTATTATTAGTTTATGACGCTGACAAAAAACGCGCGGCAAAAATGTTGAAGTTGTGCCGCCAATATCTGAACTGGATACAGAATTCTGTCTTTGAGGGTGAACTATCAGAAACAAAACTTATAGAATTGAAGCATAAGATAGATGATATTATCCATGACGATACGGATAGTGTAATCATTTTCACAAATAAAATGAACTATAATATGAACAAGGAAATCCTTGGCAATGAGAGGATGTCGACAGACAATTTCCTATAGTAGAAGTTGTCGATGCCCCTTCTTAAGATAGTGAAGGAGTTCCTGAATGAATACATATACTTCTTTGACATATTGAAATATCTATTAATAGGGAAGTTGTCGCAGCCTGAGCAATTTTATGTTTTCTCTTATCGACATATTTTTGTGGGAATAAATTTGTAATTTTGTACGTATTTGACCCCAGGAATTGAGGCATCAGCCCTGTTGTTGAACGGGTCTTAATCGAACCTTAATGGAATTGAAACTTCTGGACGAGTACTGCCGTGACTTATGGCGATAGTCGCACCCCGTGTGGGTGCGTGGATTGAAACGAATATTATGAAGGCTTTGAATTTTCTGTTGAAGATATTTTTAAGGCAGAGGTCGTTTAGCGGTTGCTGAATTAGAAGCGAATGTTCATATTCACAACGTGACATGCCGCCGTGAGGCGGGGATAATTTTAATTGTTTTAATTAACCAGCCGTTCGGAGACGAGCGGCTGGTTTCTACTTTTTTAACCAATCAAATCATTATGCAACAAAAAATTGAATCCAGCGTAGAATACCTCTACGCTCTTCAGGAAATAACCTTGCAGTGTTTTGTGGAAATCCGCGACGAGATTCTCACTGACACAGACACCTTCAGTATTTACGACTTGCTTCAGGACAGGGCGCATGAATTCTGCGCCCAGAACAACAGGGATGATGATGCTGTCTCATATTATGAGCGTATTGATAATTTCCTCAAAAGCAAGATTGAGAAACTAAAGGAAAATTCTTATTTTTAATCATGGAAAAGTTACCAAACTGGCTGTATAGGCATCTTGTAAGATGATGGTTTGGAGCTTTATAGCGCTCCTGGCCTTATTACTGTTGTTCTTCCTTTCATGTCCTTTCTTGAAGTACATGCCATTCGAGGCGTTCGAAGTGTACCGGAAGGTCTTCGAGTGGGTAACAAGCATCCTGTTTGTTATCTTCTGGATAACCTCAGGGGTTTTCGTTTCGAACCTGAAGGACCACATCCATTGGATAGAAGATGAAGAGGAAAATAACGACAGCAAATGATGAAAGGCGTTGCGGGAATGGCTTTCTCGCAACGCCGCTAATCCAAATCAATCAGACATGATAAGTTTCAAAGAAGCATTGGGCGACATTAGCCCAAAGATAAGGCCCGGCCTCGTAAAGAGGCTGGAGGCTCAGAATATCCAGCGCTGGGAGGACCTGGACAAGTGGCATCTTTCCAGGTTCGCCAACGAAGTTAAATCGACGATGGCTGCGTCATCGGCGCATACCACGTTTGCGGTCTTCAAGGCGTTCCTCGGAAAATTCGAGGATGAAATCTCCCTGCCGAAAGACTGGAGGAAGATGCTCGAATGTCGGAACGAGCTCCCGATGAAAACCTATTTGACCTCAGAGGAGGTCGAACGGTTCGGGGAGGCTTACGTGGACTCAGACCGGGAACGAACAGTAAGGGACGGTTTTTACGTTTCCTGCAAAACTGGTCTGAGACATTCGGATCTGGTAAAACTGAAACCCTCCAATTTCCAGCCGAGGGAGGAAGGAGGCTATTACCTGAATTACGTCTCGAAGAAGACGCGCATCCAGGCGAGCATAATCTGCTCTCAATCCACCAAGGACAGGGTAGACTGGCTTCACTCAAAGGGAGTGGAGGTTAGCCTGGCTTATTATAACCGGATGGTTAGGACGCTTGCCGAGCGTGCCGACCTCGACGAGGAGGTAACCGTTTATTCGGCTGGGAAGGAGCTTTCCGGTCCGAAATACAAATTCTTGTCGAACCATTCCGCGAGGGTGAGCTTATGCGTCGCATCACGTGCGGGTGCTTGAATTGAACGTTGATGAAGGAGTACATGATTACTGGATTACAGTCGTTACTATTCGTCGTATTCCAGTATTGCATGTGATTTGACATGCGGCATATGGTGGATGCTATGTGTAGGATAGGGTGGTGATACAGAGGTGGTGCGTGCGTGATGCTGTTATCTGTGTTTTGCTGAGAGCTGTCTGGACATATGCTCTGTAGTGCGGTGTAATGAGGTGTTCTGCGACATGACTGGCTTAAAAAAGTCCCATTGTCGAGATCCTACCTCCTTTGGTGGCCTATGAGGCATATTCCTAGACCGGACGTTGCGGAAATTGGTAATCTGGCTGTACAGAAGATGTTTCTGGTCAAGGACTTGCATCTTGTTGCTCATGGTCTTCCAGATTCCGTGTAGGCTGACCGCAAGACATGAACCCTCTCTTGGTCGGCAGAGGACTGAACACTACGTGACATTGGTCTGCTATGGTTTGTCAGCGTCTAGGATGCTGCTCTGTGCAGCGGTTGATCGAAAGTATTCTGATTACCTGAGTTTCAGCCGGAATTTCAGGCTGACTTTCCCATCCGGGAATGTCTTGGAAGCCTCTTCCGTAAAGCCGAGCTTGCGGTATACATCGCCGTTTGACCATGAGGCATCGGCATAGCTCATGATGTCGTCTGGATGCACCTCGTCGATGAAGGCATTCAAAAGCTTGCCCATTCCGCCATTGACCCCGAAGCCATGCAGAGAGGCATACCGCACCCATTCGTAAGAATGAACGGTAGAATCGCCTTTCCGCCATATTCTCGAACCAGAAAAGCCAGCTACGGCGACAAGCGTGCCTGCTGGCAGCCCATAGGATTCTTTCTTTAGGAAAAGCCCATAGAAATAACGGCATTTAGTCGCTCCTAGCCTGTGATTCTCTGCAAGAAAATTATACGCTAATTCCTTAATGATCCTGCCGGCTTCGCAATTTCTGGCAAATAGCCGTTTAAATATATTAATATCATAAGACATATTCATTTTGGCGGCTATTAAATGCATTTTTTGAAATATTTGCGTCCATTGGCATAATGGGCTTTCGAGTTAATGAATATAATATATTCTTTGAACATAATCATAACATTTTGAAAAAACTTCGTCACGTTGAAAAACGCATAGAAAATATTAACCGTTATTGATATGTAGATTAAAACTATCGGTGCTTATCTTCCGGGAAATAGTACAATTAAACCAAAACCTGTAGAGATTCTTATTCTATGTACAGGGCAAGTAATTGTTAAAAAATGGCATCAACCATCTGCGGTTCCAACATCAGGGCTATATACAGAAGGCATCGTGGTGGGAGAGCTGAAGCTTATAAGGACAAAATTGCCATGCATTAGTCCGGCGGTCAGATCGCTGAGGTAGAATTTGGGGTGGGGAGGTTCAATGCTGGAGACAGGGTGATCATCTATCAAATCTCCTGATTCGGAGTCTTTAATGATTGCCACAGAGGGTACATGACCTCTTGTACGTCTCCTATTCGCACCTCTTGTGGCTGGCAGGAGGTATGCAAGGTTGACAAGGTACTTGGACTGAGCTCCTATTCGCACCTCTTGTGGCTGGTAGCGATAAGTAGGGATGCTTCCCTAAGTGCTTGTGTCCGGGAAAGATTTGCTATTCTGCTCCCTATGCATTATCCTATCTGGATGCGGCATAGGCGGTTCGTCAGCTTGCAACAAAGGCCGCTCGCAAATGTGGGAAAGATTGTCTTCATTGGCGATGGCGAAACCCTGGAGTTCAATCTTAGCCCTGACGTTCTGCATACGTAGAAAACTATCTATGGCTCTTGGGATTATGTCCATATGGCGCATGGAGGAACTTGTCAAGAGGATAGCTCGATTGGAAATCCATCTGAACAAACTTGTGACGCACAAATTCACGCTGGAGCATTGCAGTAAGGCCTATGCTCGCATTGTAATCGGAAAATGTGGGAAGGTAGCTGCTGTATTCGATGAAAAGGTTAAATGAAAATGGTAATATATTATATTCAGTAATTACTATTTTTTATTTAATATATTCATGAACTCCTCGCCTGTGATGGTTTCTTTCTCAATCAGGTAGTTGGCTGCTTCGTGCATTTTGTCTATATTGCTGGTGATGATTTGCTTTGCCTTCTCCTTGGCATTTCCAATCATGCTTCTCACTTCCTCGTCAATCTGCGCCTCAATCTCGTCGGAGCAGGCCAGCTGACCCTCGCTGCCAAGGTAGGCGTTACCCCTCGTTTGTAGGGCCACCATGCCGAACTTGTCGCTCATGCCGTAGGTCATAATCATGGCCCTCGCCATTTTCGTGGCTTGCTCTATGTCATTTGAGGCACCGGTTGTGCATGTGTCGCAGATCACTTCCTCTGCCACCCTTCCGCCGGTCAGCGTAGCAATGCGATTGGTGAGATATTCCTTGCTGTAGAGGTATTTCTCGCCCTCGTCCACTTGCATCGTGTAGCCGAGAGCACCGGATGTTCTTGGTATTATGGTGATTTTATGCACAGGGGCAGAATTGCTCTGCACGGCAGCTACCATCGCATGCCCTATCTCGTGGTAGGCGATTATCTTCTTCTCTTCCGGCGATATGACGGCGTTCTTCCTCTGCTCTCCTGCCATCACTGTTTCCACGCTCTCCTCAAGGTCATCGGTGGTGACGGCTTTCTTTCCTTCGCGCACGGCTCTCAAGGCCCCTTCGTTCACTATATTCGCAAGGTCAGCCCCTGAAGAGCCTGCTGTCGCCCTTGCTACTACGTCGAGTTCTATGTCTTCATGCTTGACGTTCTTCAGATGCACTTTCAGGATGGCTTTCCTGCCTTCGAGGTCCGGGAGCTCCATCTGGATGCGCCTGTCGAATCTGCCAGGCCTCAGAAGCGCCTTGTCCAAGCTGTCAGGGCGGTTCGTTGCAGCGAGAATCACAACGCCTTTGTTTGCATCGAAGCCGTCCATCTCGGTAAGTAGCTGGTTCAGAGTCTGCTCTCGCTCGTCATTCGTGCTCAGGCTGCCTTCGCGGCTCTTGCCGATGGCATCTATTTCATCTATGAATATAATGCATGGAGCTTTCTTGTTTGCCTGCTCGAAGAGGTCGCGCACCTTGGCAGCTCCCATGCCGACGAACATTTGTACGAACTCGGAACCGGACATCGAGAAGAATGGAACCTCAGCTTCTCCAGCCACAGCCCTTGCAATCAGGGTCTTGCCGGTGCCAGGGGGCCCAACCAAAAGAGCTCCTTTAGGAAGTTTCGCTCCCAATGCAGTATATTTTTTAGGATTGTGCAAGAAGTCCACCATTTCCTTCAGGCTCTCCTTGGCTTCGTCCTGTCCTGCCACATCGGAGAATCGGGTCTTTATGTCGTCCTCGGCGTAGACCTTTGCTCCGCTCTTGCCCAAGGACATGAAATTGCCCATGCCCCCACCGGCTCCTCCGCGGCTGGCGATTTTCCGCATCATGAACACGTAGATTAGGTAGAAAATGAGAGCCGGGAGTATCCACCATAGGATGAAATCCAAGATGGGGGAGTTCTTCTGCTCTATCTTCTTTACGAATTTTATTTTGCCGTCCAGATTTGGGCTTCCTGCTGCCACGAGTCTGTTCACCAGCTCAGGGTCATTGACTTCGCCTGTGAAATAGGTCGTGTCATTGGCTTCGGTGCCTTTCGAGTAATAGACTTTGTTGTCTTTTATCACGACTTCTCTTACCAGACTGTCGCTCACGTCTTTGACGAATTGGCCATAGTCTGTTTCGACCACCTTGCTGCCTTTCATGCCTGGAAAGAAAAGCCCGTTCAGAAGGAAAAGAAACAGAATCGTCCAGAGGATTGTCCAGAACCAGCCGCCTGACGGGCTTCCACCTTGAGAAGCATTTCTATTATTGCTCTTATTCTTATTCTTGCCATCTTTGCTGGCCATATCATCTTCCGGGAATTCCACGTATTTCATATTCGATAAGTATTATATTCCTGATTATTCATTAGTCTGCGCAGATGGCTTCCAGAGCGATGCTCGGCTTTGCGTCGCAATCAGCGTCAGAGCTGGCTGGCATAGCCAAAAATGCAACTCCCATGCCTCTTGCGAGCTACTGACATTGTGTCATATGATTGTTTTCATGGCGAAACGAGCCTTCATAATTTCATTTTGCAACATGGTTGCAGATTAAAAATCATTATATTTGCGACTGATGTTGAGAAAGGTAGCAATAATGCCAATAATTATGGCTTTATCGATGATGACTCTGGTCACCGTCATGCCTCATCATCATCACCAGGCCATGGTTTGTTTCGTTAAAGAAATATGCTGCTTGGATGGTTGCTGTGACGACGAACACACTCAACACCACGATTCGAACCAAGAGGAAGATGAGAGCCATTGCGTGGCGCATGAGCAGTACATGCCGTCGGAACGTCTTCAGATTAATGAATATGTCATATTAATAAATAATAATAGCGGCATATCGAATTCGTTACATAATGCCTCGATTCCTGAGCCAATGGTTTATACGTCTATTGCCGATTCTTTCGAGGTTCGCTCCGTTCCTTTGCGAGATGCGCCCGTCCTTTCTTCTGCCGGGGCTAATGCACCTCCGTTCCTTGCTTAGAAGGCAGGCATTTATCACATGCTGGACTGTTACTCTTCGTTTAGTACGACGGCGACAGTTTGTTTTTAATGACGGCATTATAATCACAAGTTAAAAATCAATGAGAAAAATATACATTCTGATGGCACTCTGCGGGGTTATTGCGGGGTGCGGAAAGGGAGTAAGCAAGAGGGCTGCTGGGCACGAGTCTGCCAAAGAACACGATCATGGGGTGATAGAGGCGCACGAACCCGGGGACGAGGCTGGAGAACATGGGGAGAAGGGGCATGGCGGAGACGAGATAGTTATTGCTCCGCAGAAGCAGGCTGCTCTCGGAGTCAGAGCCGACACGGTCAGATTCGAGGAATTTGCCGAAGTGATTCCGACCAGCGGCGAAATAGTCTCTGCTAATGGCGATGAAATGACAGTAGTGGCTGCCAGCGCAGGAATCGTGAGTCTGAGCAACATAGCGGAGGGTTCGGCAATACTGAAGGGTGGAAAAATCGCTACCATATCAACTAAAGAAATTGGCGGGGGCGACCAGCTTGCCAGAGCTAAAAGCGCCTACGAGACCGCCAAGAAAGAATACGAGCGCGACGAAGCTCTGCTCAAAGACAATATTGTGAGCGAGAGTCACTATGACCAAAGCAAGATGGCCTACGAAAACGCCAAGGCTGAGTACGAGGCTCTTCTGGCAGGCGGGGTGTC
The DNA here is from genome assembly GCA_028724885.1 of Bacteroidales bacterium. Lineage (GTDB taxonomy): Bacteria > Bacteroidota > Bacteroidia > Bacteroidales > UBA932 > Cryptobacteroides. Next base: position 44,618 of record JAQYTJ010000018.1, read on the forward strand.
AGACAAAGGCATAGTCGCATCTTCCCCCATAGGTGGCTTCGTCAAAAGCCTTCTGGTCCGCCAAGGGGAATACGTCGAGATCGGCCAGGCGATAGCCGTGGTCAGCCAGAATCGCAAGTTGCAGCTGAGGGCTGACGTCTCGGAAAAATATTACGATAAAATAGCCCAGATTTCCGATGCCACTTTCAAGGCATCATATGGCAATGAGACATATTCATTGAAAAACCTTGGTGGCAGGCTTCTGTCTCATGGAAGAGCCTCCGCCGGTGATTACTATATTCCCGTAACTTTCGAGTTCGACAATAGAGGGAGCATCCTCCCAGGCTCCTACGTCGAGATATTCCTGAAAGCAAAGCCTTTGCGCAAGGCCCTCGTGGTGCCGCTAAGCGCAGTGGTCGAGGAACAGGGCGTGCATTACGTCTTCGTGAAGATGGACGAGGACTGCTTCGACAAGCGGGAGGTCAAGCTGGGTCAGTCAGATGGCATAAATGTGCCTGTCCTCGGCGGCCTGAAGGAAGGAGAGATGGTGGTAAACGAAGGAGCCATCAAAGTCAAGCTTGCCTCAGTCAGTGCAGCACCGGCTGGTCATAACCACAATCACTAGGCCTATGGAACAGTTGAATCGAGAAAGCGGACTGCTCAACGGAATCATCCGAGGTTCTCTCAACAACCGCTTGATAATCTTAGTGATAGCGCTACTGCTGCTAATTGCGGGCATATATTCCACCATGCACATGGATGTGGATGTGTTCCCAGACCTCAATGCTCCGACAGTCGTCGTGATGACAGAGGCCTCTGGAATGGCACCAGAAGAGGTCGAAAGACTGGTTACCTTCCCAATTGAGACAGCTCTGAACGGTGCGACAAACGTGCGTAGAGTGCGTTCGGCATCTTCCTCTGGATTCTCCACCGTGAATGTGGAATTCGACTGGGGTACGGACATATACAAGGCGAGGCAGATAGTGTCGGAGAAAATCGCGATGGTCGGCGATGATCTGCCAGAAAATGTCGGGAAGCCCACTCTTGGGCCGCAATCCTCAATCCTAGGAGAGATGATGATAATCGGCCTCACCGCCGACACAACCTCGATGCAGGACTTGCGGACCATTGCTGATTGGACCATCAGGCCGAGGCTGCTCTCGACGGGCGGAGTGGCGCAGGTGTCGGTCATTGGCGGCGACATAAAGGAATATCAGATATTAATGAACCTTGGCAAGATGCGCCGCTACGGAGTGTCTCTGGACGAGGTAATCTATGCCGTCAGGGGAATGAATCAGAATGCCTCAGGAGGAATCCTTTATGAATATGGCAATGAATATATCGTCAGGGGGGTCCTTTCCACCAACGACATAGAGGATATGAAAAAAGCCGTAGTGAAGACGACCGAGAGCGGAAAGCCAATCACCCTGGAGACAATAGCCGACATAAAAATAGGTTCGAAGACCCCTCGCCTGGGCGTTGCTTCCAACGATGGGAGGCCGGCGATCGTGCTGACTGTCACCAAGCAGCCCAACGTTAATACTTTGCTGCTGGACAAAAAGCTTAAATCTGCCCTGAGCGAGCTGCAGGTGAATATGCCAGTGGACGTGAATGTCAATTCGGAGATTTTCAGCCAGTCGAAGTTCATCCGAAATTCAATCGACAACGTGAAAGAATCGCTGATTGAAGGCGGCATCTTCGTAGTCATTGTATTGTTCATATTTCTGATGAACTGGAGAACCACTCTCATCTCTCTGATTTCCATTCCGCTTTCCATCGTGATAGCATTGCTTGCGATAAGGTGGATGGGCCTCACAATCAACACGATGAGCCTCGGCGGCATCGCAATAGCGATTGGCTCGCTGGTGGATGACTCAATCGTGGACGTGGAGAATGTGTTCAAGCGATTGCGGCAAAACCGACAGAAACCCACCGAAGAGCAGCAGAGTACTCTACGAGTGGTCTATGAAGCCTCTAAGGAAGTCAGAATGCCGATGCTGAACTCCACTCTCATAATCGTAGCGAGTTTCCTGCCGCTTTTCTTCCTTTCGGGAATGGAAGGCAGGATGCTGAAGCCTCTGGGCATTACATTCATAATTTCCTTGTTTGCTTCAACCCTAGTTGCTCTTACTGTGACTTCGGTGCTGAGTTCCTACCTGCTCGGGAACGCCAATAGCGATCGCAGCGGAAAGGAACCTGGCCTTGTAAGATGGCTGAAAAAATATTACGAGAAGGCTCTGAAATGGTCTCTGAACCATAAGGCTGCGATTCTGATGCCTGTGGCAGCATTGCTGGTCATAGCGCTGGTTATGTTCTTCTCGATTGGCCGCAGCTTCTTACCTGCGTTCAACGAGGGTTCGCTGACGGTAGCAATCAGCACTATCCCAGGGATATCTCTGGACGAATCCGATGCACTAGGCCATCAGGCTGAGGAAATCCTGTTGAGCATACCTGAAATCAAGACCGTTGGAAGGAAGACTGGTCGCGCTGAGCTGGCAGAACATTCTTTTGGCGTGAATACTTCGGAATATGACTGCCCGTTCGAACTTGGAAAGAGGTCCAAAGCAGAATTCGTGGCTGAAGTACGGAAGAAACTCTCCATGCTTCCAGGGGTGAACATCGAAATCCTTGGGCCTATAGCGCACAGAATCGATGAGATGCTGTCAGGAAGCAAGTCCAACATCGCAATCAAGATTTTTGGAACGAACCTAGGTAAGATGCACTCTCTGGGCTCTCAGATAAAGACTGCTATTTCAGCCATTCCTGAGATTACAGACATCAACGTGGAGCAACAGATCGAGAGGCCGCAGCTTAACATTGTGCCGAACAGGGAGATGCTCTCTCGTTACGGGATTTCGCTTCCAGAGTTCTCTGAGGCCATTTCAACAATGTTGGAGGGGCAGGCCGTCTCGCAGGTTTACGAGGGGAACCGCTCGTTCGACCTAACGCTGAAAGTCTCCGACGATGCAAAGTCGTCGATCGAGAGGCTTGCTGACCTGACTTTGGATGCTTCCGACGGCAAGAAAGTTCCGCTGAGCTATGTCGCCGACATAGTTTCTTCGGCTGGCCCGAACACGATCAACAGGGAAAATGTGAACCGCAAGCTGGTGGTTTCGTGCAATGCCACAGGCGGCGAGTTGACTAAGGCAGTGGCGGCAATCAAAGAGGCCATTGCGCAAGAGGTTCAATTGCCTGAGGGTTACCATATTGAATATGGCGGCCAGTTCGAGAGCGAACAGAGGGCCTCGAAAACGATAGCCCTCGTAAGCATATTCAGCATATTTATAATATGCATGCTTCTATTCGGGGAATTTAAGAATATGATGCAGACTCTTGTGGTGCTGCTGAATCTGCCGCTCGCCCTCATCGGTGGCATCATTTCCATCTATTTCACCGACGGCATCCTATCCATTCCGGCCATCATTGGGTTCATCTCACTGTTCGGCATCGCGACCCGCAATGGAATGCTGCTGATTGACAGGTACAACGTGCTCACCAGCCAGGGAGCTTTGAAGGTTGACGCAGTGATGACTGGCTCCCTGGACAGGCTGAACCCGATTCTGATGACTGCAATAACGTCCGCCTTGGCACTCCTGCCGCTTGCCATCGGCGGAGACCTGCCTGGCAACGAGATTCAGTCGCCGATGGCGAAAGTCATTCTAGGCGGCCTATTCACATCCACCATCCTCAACGGTTTTGTCATTCCGATAATGTATATTATTACCAAGAAAAAGGCTTACGCTCCTGAAATTTAATTTTTCATGAATATGTTGACAAAAATATTAGAATACCCTGCATTCCGATCTTTATTGGCTTGCACCATCGGAGCGATTATGTTGGCACCCACTGCCCTTGCTCAATATTCCATAAAAGAGGTTCCGAAAGATCTTCCCAAGATTCCGATGCACATTCAGGAAGTACTGGACAGCATTGAGAAAAACAATCCTTCGTTGAAGGTCGCACAAGCGGAAATGGAAGCCGAGAAGCTGACAAACAAAGGCGAGGAAATCCTGCCAGATCCAGAGGTGGAATTCAATTACCTATGGGGTGCGAACGGCATCGGAAACCGTCACGACGTTAGGGTCACCCAGTCTTTCGACTTTCCAACGATCTCCGGCATGAGGCATTCATTGGTGAAGGGCAAAGGCGAGCTTGCGTACTTGAAATACAAGGCAGATAGACAGGGCATACTGCTTTCGGCAAAACTAAACTGCATTGACCTCGTTTATTACAATGCTCTCGTGAAAGAGCTTTCTACCCATTTGGGACAGGCCAAGAGCCAAGTAAGATCATTTGAGAAAAAGATAAAAGTCGGGGACGCAAACGTAATGGACCTTAACAAGGCCAAGGTGCATCTGACAAGCGTACAGGGTAAGCTTTCCGGGGCTGAGGTTGAGCGTCAGAGACTTCTGGCCGAACTAAAGAGCATGAATGGCGGTATCCCGATATACTTCAATGCCGCCTACTACGAGCTAGGAGAGGATTTGCCGACCGATTTCGAAGCATGGTTCCAAGCGGCTTCCGAAAAAAACCCTTCAATCCAGTACGTCAGGAAGGCGGTGGAGGTGGACAAGAAGCAGCTCTCAATCGACAAGACTTCATGGATTCCGGAGCTGTCGGTCGGATATATGAGCGAAATCGCCAAAGAGGATAAGTACAGAGGACTCACATTAGGAGTCATCATCCCTCTATGGACTAATGCCAATAAAGTGAAGCAGGCCAAAGCACGTCTGACTGCAGCCAAATCTCGCCAGACAGCTGCTGAGCAGAAATTCTACTACATGCTCCAAAGCCAGTATGCCGAGGCGGCCAGCCTGAAGGCTACCTCAGAGATGATGCGTCAAGCTCTAATCGTGACCGACAACAGAAATTTCCTGCTTGAGGCGCAGTCAAAAGGCGAAATTTCTATGGTTGAATATCTCGTAGAGATTGACCAGTACTACGAAGCCATCGAACAAACCCTCGCCACAGAGCGCAACTACCGTCACGTCCTTGCGCAGCTCAATGCCGTTGAGTTGTAAGCAGCCTTAACATTTCTTCGCGTCGTGTGGGTTGCCGATGACCTGCGAATAGGTCTATAAGTTTTTACCCCATGACGACATCAAGAACCATCATTAGCGCAAATCCGATGGCGAACCCGATGATGCCGATGTTGGAGTGTCCTCCTTCGGTTGCTTCTGGGATAAGTTCGTCAAAGACGACGTAGAGCATTGCGCCTGCTGCAAACGCAAGAACATATGGAATGATGGGGACAGTTATGCTTGTCAGCAATATTACCAAAGCTGCTCCTATCGGTTCAACGATACCGCTAAGGCTGCCAATCACGAAAGATCTTGTCCTAGAATTCCCAGCAGCACGCATCGGCATGGAAATAATGGCACCTTCCGGAACATTTTGGATTGCTATTCCTAGAGCCAGAGTCACAGCGGCAGCCATAGATATATTCGCAGATCCAGAAATGAACCCTGCAACAGCTGCGCCAACGGCCATTCCTTCAGGAAAATTGTGTATCGTCACGGCCAGAGTCAGCATGGCCGTCTTCGAGAGATGGCTTTTAGGACCCTCTTCAACTCCATCCGGGTGAAGGTGAGGAGTTATATAGTCGACAAGGAGCAGGATTGCGAAGCCGGCCAACAAGCCTATCGTGGCTGGAATCACAGCCACCTTGCCTCTGTCTGCGTACATTTCCATGCTCGGTATCAGCAGTGACCAGATAGATGCCGCTATCATGATCCCTGACGCAAAGCCCGTAAGTCCTTTCTGGACATTCTGGCTTATTTCTTTCCTCATTACAAACACAAAAGCCGAACCAAGGGCCGTGCCAAGGAAAGGTATAAGCAGCGATGAAATGACTATGGATGCTGAAGCGGACATATTAAACCGCAGCGACGCATTCGATTTCAACCATTGCGTCCTTAGGGAGGGTCTTCACTGCGAAGGCACAGCGTGCTGGAAAAGGCGCTTTAAAATATTCTGAATATACTTCATTCATGGCGCCGAAGTCGCCCATGTCGGAAAGGAACACGGTGGTTTTCAGTACCTTGCCAAGGCCACTACCACCCGCTTCCAAGATTGCTTGAAGATTCTTAATCGACTGTTCGGTCTGTGCCTTTATTCCGCCGTCGGGGAACGTCCCTGTGGCAGGATTGATTGGCAACTGCCCTGAAACATAGATGAAACCATTGTGCTCGATTGCCTGGCTATACGGTCCGATGGCCGCCGGTGCCTTTGAAGTAGAAATCTGAATCATTTGAAATTTGTTTGTACGAATATAGCCAAAATTATTTTTGACGCAAAACAGAGTCTTGGCATAGCAAAACCTTGAACTTGGCAGGCAGCACAAAATGAACTTTCACTTTGCCTTGCGTTTTTCCCCGTTCCCATCCGTGGTTTAGTACAGCCGATTCCGCCTTTGCCGCCCTCTACCGCATATGCTCTGTATTACATCCGCATGGGAGTTTTTCCGCATACTCACTGAGCATCATCGCAGGGGTACTCTGCCGCAGGCTTAACTTGACGATGTCTGTAGGAATGACTATATTAGCAAAAATTAATGATTATATGGAAGTTGGTCAAAAACTGCCGGAAGTGCTTGGCAAAGATCAAGATGGCAAAGAAATTAAGATTGATGATTTCAAGGGTAAGAAGCTTGTTCTGTACGTTTATCCTAAAGATAACACCCCTGGCTGCACCACAGAAGCTTGTAATCTTAGGGACAACTACGAGCGTTTTCTTGCCATGGGCTATGCAGTAGTCGGGGTTAGCATTCAGGATGAAAAGTCGCACAAGAAATTCATCGAGAAATATCAGCTGCCTTTCCCTCTAATAGCAGACACGGACAAGAGGCTAGTTAACGAGCTTGGCGTCTACGGTGAGAAGAAAATGTATGGGAAAGTGACAATGGGAGTGTTCCGAACAACTTTTATTGCAGATGAAGACGGTAAGATAGTCCGTATCATAGGTCCGAAAGAAATCAAGGTCAAGGAACACGCCGAACAGATTCTTGTTTAGGCTCATCCAAGGAAATAAAATTTCGAATCTCATACGTAGCAAGGCTGGCACGCCGCATGGCTGCTTATATGAAGCCTTCTCCGGCGTTGTCATCTTGCTCTTGGTCATCAGGGCGGCCAGTCCAGTCCTGATTGACATCGTATCCATTGCGAGAGATGCCGTAGCAAGAGCCGAGATATTCATTATTCTCAGATTCTCGCTGAATACGTCTTCTTGTAACATTGAACATCTTGATGCAGAAATAGATAAGTGCAATAGTGATGAACACCGACCAGCCTGAGGTGAGGACATCGCTCATGAAGCAGAGCGTATCATAGATCCCGTGCAGAAGCACGGGAACGAGCCAGATTTTGATTTTCGTCCCTTCCGGAGCTCTGGATCCTTTGAAGTGATTAAGGGAGTAGTAGTATCCCATGGCAACTGCGAATCCGAAATGTCCGGGGATAGCGAGCAGGGCTCTTTGCACGGCCACATCCACCCAGTCGGCTCCTGCTCCTACCAGGTACAGCACGTTCTCGAATGCGGCGAATCCTAGGCCTATGACTGCGGCATAGACTATCCCGTCATAGCTTTCATTAAATTCTTTGCAATGTCTGAGCAGCAGCCATAGCATGAATAGCTTTGCCGTCTCTTCTGGAATTGCCGCTCCGAAAAACGCTATCTTTAAAGACTCAACGATGTTTGTCGGATTAGACATGTAGAACCCCATGTTCAACAGCGGCTCGGAGATGAGTGTCGAAAGTAGCGCCGAAAGGCCGCCGAAGCAGAAGCCTTTTAGAAGAAGTCTCGTCGGTTCTGGATTAGTGTCTTTGCTATGCACGTACCAAAGTAGTAGGAGTGCTGGTCCGATGGCCGCAAGGAGGAGCAGAAGCATTATGCTTTATTGTGAATATATTCGTCAATGGCTTTGGCGGCTTTGCGACCGGCTCCCATGGCGAGAATCACGGTGGCTGAGCCTGTGACGGCATCGCCACCTGCGAATATTCCAGGCCTAGAGGTCCTACCCTCAGAGTCCGCCTCAATTCCACCCTTACGGGTAGCTGTGAGGCCGTCTGTAGTCTTTACAATCAAAGGATTAGGGGAGGTGCCGAGAGCCATAATCACGGTCTCAGCAGGTATCTCGAACTCGGAACCTGGAATTGGGATAGGGGAGCGACGACCGCTTTCGTCTGGTTCGCCAAGTTCCATGCGGATGCATCTCACGGCACGAACCCAACCATTATCATCGCCCAGAATTTCCACTGGATTTGTGAGCATTCGGAATTCTATGCCTTCCTCTTTGGCGTGTTCGACCTCCTCACGGCGAGCCGGCAGTTCGACTTCGGTGCGCCTGTAAACTATAGTAGTCTCTGCTCCAAGGCGTAGCGCAGTCCTTGCAGAGTCCATCGCCACGTTGCCACCCCCGACCACTATGCATTTCTTGCCAGCGTGGATAGGTGTCTGGTAATCATCCCTGAAGGCCATCATAAGATTGTTGCGAGTGAGGAATTCATTGGCAGAGAAAACCCCGTTCAAATTTTCTCCCGGAATATTCATGAACCTAGGCAGTCCGGCTCCTGTTCCTACGAACACAGCCTTGAAGCCTTCATTGTCCATCAGGCTGTCTATAGTGACTGTTCTGCCTACTATCACGTCGGTCTCGATTTTCACTCCGAGAGCTTTTACCTCATCGATCTCCCTGCGAAGCACTGTCTCTTTCGGCAGACGGAACTCAGGTATTCCATATTCAAGAACGCCTCCAGCCTTATGCAAGGCTTCGAATATGGTCACGTCGTACCCCATCTTGGCAAGGTCTGAGGCGCATGCTAGCCCAGAAGGCCCGCTACCGATGATTGCCACTTTATGGCCATTTTTTGGCGCAATCTCAGGCTTGGACTCTGGCGCATTGTCTGCGACGTACCGTTCAAGCTTGCCGATGGCGACCGGCTCGCCTTTAATGCCCAGGATGCAGCTGCCTTCGCACTGAGTCTCCTGTGGACAGACACGGCCGCAGACTGCTGGCAGTGAAGAGTCTTCGGCTATCACTGCAGCGGCACCAGAAACATCCCCTGCAACGAGTTTTGCAATGAATTCAGGAATCTTGATTCCTACTGGGCAAGCGCCCACGCAGCGAGGATTCTTGCAATGGAGGCATCTGGAAGCCTCACGAGCTGCTTCCTCAGCATTGAAGCCATAGCAGACTTCGTCGAAATTATGAGCCCTGATTTTCGGGTTCTGCTCCCTGACTGGAGTACGAGATATTCTTTCAGCCATGATTATATTCTTATTTTTTCCTTAGCCTCGGCTTCTTCTATCTTGTATTGCCCAAGCCTCCTCAAAGCCTCATCGAAATCGACGTCATACCCATTGAATTCAGGCCCGTCCACGCAAGCGAACCGCGTATTCCCGGCGACCGAAACCCTGCAGGCACCGCACATTCCGGTGCCATCGACCATTAATGTATTGAGGCTCACGTCAATAGGTATGCCTAACTTCTTGCAGGTCACAGTCGCGAACTTCATCATTATCATAGGCCCGATGGCGACGGCCTTGGTGTATTCATGACCCTCTGCTACAAGCTTTTCCAGCATGGCAGTGCCAACGCCCTTGAACCCTGCTGAGCCATCGTCTGTGCAGAGATAAAGGTTATCGCAAGCTGCAGCAATTCTATCTGTGAATATGAATAAGTCTTTGCTTCTTGCGCCGATGATTACATCCACGGCGATGCCCCTCTCGTGCAGCCATTTCGCCTGAGGATAGACAGGGGCCGTTCCAACTCCGCCTGCAATGAATATGTAGCGCCGCCCTCGCAGCTCTTCATCGCTCTTGCTTACGAATTCGGATGGATTCCCGAGAGGCCCGACCACATCGGCGAAATCGTCACCTGCCTCTTTTGCGACCAGCGCCGTTGAGGACGCGCCTATTTCCTGAGTCACAATCGTAACGGTGCCGTTATCTCTGTCGTAGTCGCTGATAGTTAGCGGAATGCGTTCGCCTTTCTCGTTCACTCGCACAATCAGGAACTGTCCCGGCTTGGCAGCGGCAGCTATACGAGGCGCTGACACATCCATCTCGCAGACGTTATGCGTCAGCATTTTTTTCGTTAAAATCTTAAACATCCTAGATGCGTGTTATTATTGAAACAAATGTAGGAATATTTTGCCGAAATAGCTATTCCTAATGAGAAGGCATAAAGGGCGTAGGAATATTTACTCCAAATTCATCGAATTCTTGGAAATAAACCTCTGCAGTTCATCTGGAACCTGAATATTATCGCAATGCACCTTATCCAGCAGTGCTGTGCCTTTCTTGCTGAGGCTGAATGTCATGCTGCGCCCGTCCAGTTTGGAGGCTTTGCGTAGAATGAGACCTGATTTCTCCATTGAGGCGATTACTTTTGATGCGTTGGAGCATGTAAGCCCCAGCTCTGCCGAAATGCGTCCAGCCGCAAGATGTTTTTTCTCAGACAGAAGACAGAGCAGCATTGCCTCATTGATATTAAGGCCGAGGAGCTTCTCGAGTTCTGACTCGAAAGCTCCTATAGCCCTGTATATTCTTCGAATCTCACAAATGCAATGAGTGTCCATTGCGTCATTTAATCATCTTGCTCACAACATCGTTCAGCTGAGCGTAACTCATCGCACCAACCTGAATGGATGGATCCCCATTCATAGGGATGAAGAGAATTGTAGGAATAGAACGTATTCCGAACAGACCTGCTAGCTCTGGCTCTTTGTCGACATCCACCTTGTAAACGTCCAGCTTGCCGGCATAAGTCTCGGCGAGCTTCTCTATGTTAGGTGCTGTGGCCTTGCATGGGCCGCACCAAGTGGCATAGAAATCTATCACGGCCGGCTTGTCTCCGGCGAACACCCACTCATTCGGATGCTTATCGTAGTCCATTACTTTCTGCTTGAAATCAGCTACATTCAATTCTTGAACTTTCATTTTCTTTGTCTCCTTTTTATCGTCCTGAGCCGTCTGGGCCTGCTGGTCATTATCGGACTGTTTCTGCTGATTGTTTGCAGAGGCGTTGCATCCGGCGATCATCAGAGCTGCGGCGGACAAGATTAATAATTTTGTTCTCATATTATATTAAGCTTAATTTTTTTATTTTCCATTGGAAAACTTTGCAAATATACGCAATAAAAATTAACTACAAAATTTTCCGATGGAAAATATTTAAATATGTCTTTTCCCAGTTCCCCGGACGGCTGGTGCTTCCAGCGGGTTGTCCGGCCATGAGTGCTTGGGATAGCGACGACGGAGTTCCTTCCTGACCTCGAAGTAGGCTCCTTCCCAAAAGCTTCTAAGGTCGGAAGTCAGCTGGACTGGCTTGAAGCCTGGGGAAAGGAGCTCCATCAGGACTAGGCGCTTCCCGTCATCGACCTTTGGCGTGTCGGTCATGCCAAAACACTCCTGTAGCCTCACGCGCAAGACGGGTGCCTCAGCGCCGAGGCGATATTCCACCCTGATGCGGCTTCCTGTCGGCACCTGAATATGCGAGGGTGCGAGACGGTCAACTTCTTTCTGCTGTTCGTAGTCTAGAAGGCTCCACATGACTTCGCAAAGGTTGATTTTTCTGAGTTCCGCCCTGGAGGTTGCTTTGCCTATGAATAGCGGCATCCACTGCGGAGCCCTCTGAAGAAATGTCTCGGTGGAAAGGTCTGGAAGCATGAGTTCAGGATGCCATGAGGCTACTGCAGCTATGCGGCGCTGAAGGTTCCCGACTTCAGAGGAGAAATCCAGCATTCCTGTTCCTTCCTTGACAGCGGCCTCGCAGATAACTTTTACGACCTTGTCCCTAATTTCCTCGTTTATGGGTCTTGAATCCAGGAGCAGGTGCCCGACTCTCCATTCCCTTCGCGCTACGGCTGTCCCGATTTTGGAATCCCATGAGATGTTTTCGACCTCCCGAAAGCGAGGAATGACATCCTTGGGGTCCAGCCTTGAGGCAAGGAATATCCTGCCGTCAGCACCTGCCTTGATGTTCACGCTGGCTACAGCCAGAAAGTCCTCCCTGGCAAGAGGGTCGCTGATATCCAGGCTGGCGATGTCTCCGGAAGCAAGCAGGAAACGACCGTGTCCTTCAGGAAGAGACTTGCCGATCCTTTCCGGATATGCAGCGGAAATCAAGTCCCCGGTTTCGAACGGATCCGGAATCCCATTGTCTAGAGGCGTTTTGATAATCCTGCGGTATTGTTCGGCGATCATTTCTATGCGATGCCACATCCTGCCAGAACGAGAGGAGCGGAGAGACAGGAGTCGGTCGTAGATGTCTGCGGTGTCTGCTGTCGCTGCAAGAGGGTCTTTTCCCTCAAGCAAGGCAGCAATGTCGGTGGCAAGGGCTTTCTTTTCTGGGGTCGAGGCTGCAAGAAGAATTTGGGCAATTCTTGGATGGCAGGGAAGCGCGGCCATTGCTCTGCCGTGAGCGGTAATGCTTGCCCGCCCGTTCATGTTTTCCGCTGCGCCGAGGGAATATAGAAGTTCCATTGCCTGCTGCAGGTGATATTCCGGAGGTGGGGTAAGCCACGGGAGTGCTTCAGGGGAGGATTCGCCCCATGCGAGGGTGTCGAGTGCCATCGCGCTCAAGTCCGCATCTATGATTTCAGGGATGCGGCTCGCTGCCATATTCCTTTCCGTGGCAGCCGACCAGAGCCTGTAGCATATTCCTGGAGCTACGCGCCCGGCTCGCCCTGTGCGTTGAGCCGCCATGTCCATGCTGATCCGTAAGGTCTCCAGGCGGCTGAGCGAGGTCTGCGGATTGAAGACCAGCTTCCGGTAGAGCCCGGAATCCACCACGACCCTCACTCCTTCTATTGTAAGAGATGTCTCTGCTATCGGAGTTGCAAGGACGACTTTTCTCTTTCCGGGAGTGCTGGGAGCGATTGCCAGCCGCTGCTCCGCAGGAGGAAGGTATCCGAAAAGCGGACAGACGGAAGTGCTCCCAAGAGCGTCACCCAGAAGTTCCTGGCATTTCCGGATCTCTCCCTCTCCAGGGAGGAAGGCAAGGATGTCCCCTTCCTGTTCTTGGTGAGCCTTTCGGACTATGTGTGCGACGGCATCGGTGCAGTTCTCCGCGGTTGCCTCACAGCCGGGATGTAAAATTTCGACGGGAAACATGCGGCCCTCGCTTGATATTGATGGTGCGTCCAGCGCCTTGCATATTCCTTCGGAATCGATGGTCGCCGACATTATGAGGATCAGTAGGTCTGGGCGGATGAGTCTCTGCGATTCTCTGACTAAGGCAAGAGCTAGGTCGCTCGTGAGGCTGCGCTCGTGGAACTCATCGAAGATTACGACGCTGATGCCTTCAAGGGTGGGGTCCGAGACTAGGATTCTGGTCATCACGCCTTCGGTAACCACTTCCACTCGCGTGCGCTGCGAAACTTTCCTCTCGAAACGCATGCTGTACCCGACGGTCTCTCCAACAGGTTCTCCCATAAGCGATGCCATCCTTTCTGCGACTTGGCGGGCAGCAAGGCGCCTAGGCTCAAGCATCAGGATTTTTCCGTTGCTTATTGAGGAAAGCACTGTAAGGGGCAGCACGGTGGATTTTCCCGCTCCTGGAGGAGCGGTCACCACAAGTCGCCCATGTTCCGCAAGCATCGCATTGACTTGGGATGCGATGCCGCTCACGGGCAGGCCTGAGATAAGCTCGTTCATCATGAAACTTTTGGCAGACATCCTCGCTAAGGTAGGCATATTCTCACAATTATTGACTAAATTTACCTCTCGTATACCTTTAGTCACTGTATTCAAATACTTATTGCGTTGAGGATATGGATGATGTGGCCGCTATGGCAAAAAATTATGGTCTATGAAGGATTTCGCAGCAATAGATTTTGAGACGGCAAATGAATGTCGTTGCAGCGTGTGCAGCGTTGGAGTAGTAATCGTGCGCAATGGCGAGATTGTGGCTTCATTCTATAGTCTGATTCATCCAGAGCCAGAGTACTATCAATGGTTCTGCCAGCAGGTTCACGGGTTAAGCGAAGAGGACACAGAAAATGCACCGGTATTCCCTGAAGTATGGCGTCAGATAGAACCTAAAATAGAAGGACTGCCACTTGTGGCACACAACAGCCCGTTCGATGAAGGTTGCCTTAAAGAAGTCTTCAAAGTGTATCATATGGATTACCCCGACTATGAATTCTACGATACCCTCGCTGCATCTCGTAAGCACTTCGGGAATGATTTACCCAATCACCAGCTCCAGACGGTTGCTGCTGTTTGCGGATATAAGCTAGATAACCATCACCACGCGCTTGCTGATGCCGAGGCCTGTGCGCATATCGCAATGAGTATTCTTTGACATACTCCCAGCCTTAAGGCGGAGGCTCTCTCGCTCACATTATCGTATAAGATAAAATTAAAAGGACTCAGGACACGTGTCACTGACCAGCCTTGGCATATTTCCATGCCATCCTAGTATAGTCTTCTCCGAAGAATGTCATCCGGTCTTCAGCCACAAAGTCCATGCTGCCGTAATATGCGAGCAAAGCAGGTGAGGCCGACTTTGCAATCAGCGTGATTCGTCTGAATCCTAGAGCGCAGCCTTTTGCGATTCCGTCTTTCATCAGCAGCCGGGCTATGCCGTGCCGTCTGCATTCAGGTTTTACAGCGAGCGAATCCAGGTAATATTCTCCCGGAAATGTTTCGCTCTCGAATTTCTGACGCACCATTTTATCCACAACGTTGCCCAAGAAGCGTTTCAAAGTTCTGTCGCGAAGCCGCTCGTATACTTCTCCTGGGTACGAAATCAGGCAGCCGGCAATCGTGCCATCTTCCGTGACAGCAATGCGTGCGTGTTTCCATGAATATAAGGAATCTTCTGCCTGGCACATAGGCAGCGCACGGTCCAGGTCGCCCAACTCAGTTCCAAGGGCCGTCATCAACGTCCAGGCGATGAATTCTGCGTCCGAGGGCACCGCATTTCTGATAATTGCCTCCATACTACAAAGATAATCACATTACGGACCAAGTCCAAAAACCTGTGATTGAGAAAATAATTGTGAATATGCACCAGCCCTTTCTAGGCTCGCCAGAAGTTGGATGGTGTCGGCAATCTTTAGATTATGGCTTGAGGGGATTGCGGTCGGATTTGAACCATTCTATGAAGCGGCCTATGCCTTCGTGGAGTGTCACGGATGGCTTGTAGCCAAGGTCATGCTCGAGTGCAGAGGTATCTGCATAGGTCTGAGGCACGTCTCCGGGCTGCATTGGCAGGAATATTTTTTCGGCAGGCTTGCCCAGCGCAGATTCAATCTCGCTGATGAAATCCATGAGCCTGACCGGATTAGAGCAGCCGATATTATATGCCTTGAAAAAACCGGCTCCATTTGGCACCGCCTTGCTTGGCTCGTAATCAATTGCTTTTATTGTGCCGCTGACTATGTCGGAGATGTAGGTGAAGTCCCTCATCATGTTTCCGTTGTTGAATACCTTGATTGGTTCTCCATTGCTGATTGCCGTGGCGAACAGCATAGGCGACATGTCCGGCCTGCCCCAAGGACCGTACACGGTGAAATAGCGCAGCCCTATTGCTGAAAAACCATAAAGATGGGCGTAGGAATATGCCAGCAGCTCATTCGATTTCTTGGTGGCAGCGTAAAGGCTGACGGGGGAGTCGGTCTTGAAGTCTTCCCTGAACGGAACTTCTTTCTGGTCGCCATAAATCGAACTTGAAGAAGCGAAAACCAGATGTCCGACTTTAAAATTCCTGCACGCCTCCAGAATATTGAAGAAGCCCTCTATGTTGCTTTTAATATAAGAAAATGGGTTTGTGATGGAATATCTTACGCCTGCCTGAGCCGCCAGGTTCATGACCTTGTCGAAACCTTCCTCCTTGAAAAGTGAATAGATGCCCTCTTTGTCGCAGAGATCTATCTTTACGAAACGCAAGTTAGCGTATTCATCGCTCTTTACAATGTCCCTTTCGATGAAAGGTTTGCGCAGCCCATTGGCTTCCAGCCTCCTATATTTCAGCGCCACGTCGTAATATTCATTTATGTTGTCCAGACCAACGACCTCGTCGCCCCTTTCAGCGAGAGTCCTACATAATGCGGAACCAATGAAGCCAGCGGCTCCAGTAACCAGAATTTTCATATTCGTAAAAATATTAGCAAGGCAAAGTTAGTCTTTATGAGGGATTTTCGGAAGCGGGAGGGGCATCATTCTGCTCATTTCCGAAGAAAACCAAGGCATATGGGCCGTGCCAGTCAATTAGGCTCCCATTCTGCTCGCACCATCCTAGAAAGCCCTTCCGGAGCATCTTGTCCGAAACTATCAGAGTAACAGGTTTCTGCAATGTCCCATTCGCCAAGTCGTTCTTGAAAGCGGTCGTGTCCTTGGCGTAGTCCTTTGAAATCTCCCTGTGGATGTAAACGTCGATGTTCTCCGGCCTCCTGACATTTATGACAGCCACATTCGTCCCCTCTGGAATGGCCTTGCAGAAATTCCCGTAGCCTATGATGTCATTGATCTGACTCATCTGGAAGGATGCTGAATAGACTGTCAGCAACCACCCTAGGGCCAGCCAGATTATGCTTTTCTGCCATTGCCGCTTCCAGAACAGCATAATGAGCGACATAGCGCCGCCTATCAGCATCATGGCTAGAGCCGCAGTCGTGAAATTGCTTTGAAGGAAAGGATAGCCGCTCAGAATCTTATGCAGGGCAGGGATGGAGCCAGTCCTAAAGACTATTATCAGAGCGACTGCAGTAAGGCAGATGAGTCCTGCCGTGATTGCCAGCAGAATATTCATCCATTTCCGCCACCCAATGCGCTTAACGGTGAGGTAGAAACAGTAAATGGCGAATGGCACTAGAGGCGTCAAGTAGAGGATGTGCTTTGAGCTAATGATGCAGAGCATCAGAAAAGTGCCCCAAAGGCTTATAAGGAATATTTTTTCGTCGTCCGACTTCTCTCCCGTTTCCATCTTTCGAGGGCTCAGAAGACCCGATAAAAGCACTGGAAAGACCAGAATGCTATAAGGAAATATAGTCAGCCATATATTCTTAAGATAGTAATATGTTGGCTCATTATGGTGGAAAGAGTTCACAGCCCTGCCAAAAGTCTGGTGCACCGTGAGTTCGTAAAGATATTCCTTTCCTCCTGGCTCGACTGCCACCCCAAGGAACCAGAGAGCACAGAGACTTGCTATAACGCCTAATGTCTTAATCCCCAAATATCTCCCCAGTTTCTTCGCCTCTTTTTTCATGAACAGGAACGCCAGAATCACCAGAATTGGCATCAGTAGGCCGACAGGACCCTTGGTGAAAATGGCTAGGAATATCCAAAGCGGCAGCAGCCAGCTCTGAAGCTTAGAGTTACCCCGTCCTGAATACATTAGATGAAATGAATATAGCGCCAGCACTATGAACATGGTCATCATCATGTCCATCCTGAAATAGAAGCTGAGGGTGAGGAAAAGACCAGAAGAGCATAGCATCAGCGCCATTGCGGCTCTGTCCAAAGCATTTTTCTTGTCATCTGCGAATATCCACTTGTCTAGCACGGCGGCGGTGATGAATGCAGGAATCAGCCCTAACATGCTAAGCAAAAATATGTTGTGGCCACCGGCAAGTTTTTTCAGCAATATGATTAGCCAGATGTAAAGCGGAGGCTTGTCTGCGTAAGGCTCGCCATGATTCATCAATATGAATATATGGTCGTTCTCTATCGTCTCGTCTGCAATGCTAAGGTAACGCAGCTCGTTCATTGGAGTGAAATCCCTCTGCGTCAAGATAGGCATGAGACATATTATCACTGTGAGGAAGACAAAGGGAAGGGGATGTCTTCTCAAGATGCTGTCATTGCTTTTCGGCATTCGCTTTCTTTTTTGAAGAATACCATATCATTAAATTGCGAGTGTAGGCGATGAAGCCGAAGGATTGACCCAGAATGAGCACAGGGTCTTTTCTGAATATTCCGTAAGAAATTATGACTGCCGAGCCGAAGAGGCTTATCATCCAGAACCCTGCAGGCAGCACGGATTCATGTTTTTTCTCTGAATATGCCCACTGGTAGATGAAGCGCAGAGTGAATATTATCTGCCCTGCGGAGCCATAGATAACCATCCAGAGTGGAATGTCTGCATTGTTGAGGAATTTGCTGAGGAACGAACCGGCATCTTTCAAGAGAAGAATCACTGCGGCAACAGGAGTTAGCAGGAGCACAGCTTTAAGCATGACGTGAAGCTTCTTCCAAACTCCTTTCGCATTCAGGTTCCAGAGGTAGATGTAATATGAAATCAGCTGTCCGAGGATGATTGAGAAGTCATTTCGCAGGACTCCGTAGAAAAACATGGTCCAGGAGCCTATGACGCTGAAAACCCAATAAGATGTGGGGGAGGATACCTTCTTGGCTTTTTCCGACAAGAACCACTGCAGCAGCGTGCGCGCAGTGAAGAAAAACTGGGCTATGAACCCGATCGTGAATATCAGCCAGTTTGGTATCCCTTGGAACATATTATTCAGTCATTGCAGTTTAGCCTCAGGATTCAGTTTGGGTCGGTTCGTTGCTGCCTGCCCGGAAGATGTTGTCATCGCCGACCTTGTAATTTATGTAGCGAGGCTTCATCCATCTGTATGCGAAGCAATCATTGAATGGACCGATAAGCCTGTTCCAAAGGTGATATTTAGATTTTCCTGCCGTGCGGGGGAAATGCCTCACCGGAACCTGCTCGTAAGAGCCGCTTTCCTGCAGCAGCACCAGCGCAGGCAGGAATCGGTGCATCCCCTTGAACATTGGAATGCGTTTCGCCACATCTGTGTGCAAGACTTTCAACGGGCATCCGGTGTCTGTGGCACCATCGTGCGTCATCATATTCCGGAAACCGTTGGCGATTTTCGACTGCATATTCTTGAAGAATGAGTCTTTGCGATTCGCCCTTATCCCTATGACCATGCTATAGCGGTCGATGTCTTTCAGCAGCATGTTGAAGTCTTCCGGCGCAGTCTGCAGGTCGGCATCGATGTAACCCACGAGTTTTGACTCGCAATAGTCGAATCCTGCCTTGATGGCAGCGCTCAGACCGCAGTTCTTAACGAAACTGATGTAATAGAAATCATGGTTACGCTCGCATGCGGCCTTTATCCCTTCTAGGCTCATATCCTTCGACCCATCGTTCACGAACAGAACACAGGCCTTCCGCACCGCTTTCGAGAGAAACTCGGCCAGGGTCTTCTCCAGCCGCTCCATATTCTCTTCCTCGTTATACACTGGGACAACTATCGTGAACTCGTAGCCAGCAGTCTTATTCGTCATAATTTTCGCTTCAATGGCCGCAAAATATGGTCAACATTCGTGCAAATTTAAAAATAAAGAAATTAGAACTGCAAACAATATTAAAAATTGCCTAATATAGACCTAGTTTTATCCGTTTAAACACAGCCAAACCACATCCAAATGTCTCTTGCAAGTCACAACCGAACCTCACACAATAGTCTCTTTGCAGGTCACTCGGGAGTAGATGTGGCTTACATGGCTGTGTAGTTGGGGTTGACCGACTTTTGCCTGCCTCAACTGGTCGCCTAAAGTCAGAGTAACCTCAACACAGGCCACTCAGAGGCATTTTGCCTCCCGAGCGATTTGCAAGGGGAAGACTGTTAAAACTCGATGACTAACATTCCGCACGAGCTCCACGTCGAATTCCGACTGGATGGCACTGCAAACTGCGCTCTCGCTTACTAGCTGTCTCACGAAAATCCACTCAGGCTGCTGGTGGCGGCAATTACATTGTATTTTGTAAGCAAATACCGAGAGTGGGCCAAAGACAACGGTGTCATCATCACCGACCATAATTATGCCTCCATCTCTACCGTTGCCGACAACCTCTTTGTCATTGGCGATGGCTACATCTGCTTCGTCCGCAGCCGGGAGGATTTGGTACTATGAGAGAGGATGAGCCAGATAATGGGACAAGAGCAGTAAGCTATAAACCGGGCTTGACCATGAATCTAGGTTGCGAAAAACAGATCCTGAATAAAGTTCATGATGATTGGAGCGGATTCACTGCCACTATGGTAAGCGTGCGGCCTTGTACTCTGAATATGATGTCGTAACTGCCGAATGGCATGCCGTAGGTCTTGCTGGGGTCGTCCTGATAGCGTGGACGGGGATCCTGTGACAGAACTTGCCTCAGAATATCCCAGTCGAGACTCATTGATGCAAATTCTTCCGGGACGACTACTTGCAGCGGCTTCCATTCATGCTCGTCAACGAAGCCAGATCGCACTCCGGGATGGCTGTCAGTATATTCAATGTATGGCTTGATGTCGTAAATCGGCGTCCCATCCATGAGGTCGGCTCCTAATACGTAAATCACCGATCCGAGAGCTTTGCCTGTGCCATCTTTTTCGTCGCAGGAGATCCTCTCCAGTCTCACGGAAGATAGGCCTAGCCCATTCGGCCTGAAAGGGGAGCGGCTGGCGAAGACGCCTATGCGCGCATTCCCTCCCAGCCTTGGAGGCCTTACCGTAGGCTGGAACTTGGTCGCATCAGAAGGATGGTAGCCTGTCTCCGGTCCTGCTGCACGACAAGCGGAGCCGTGCTGGTTAGCGGAAAATCCCCAGACCAGCCAGATGTAGTCGAAACCCTCCAAGCCGCATATGGCATCGGCGTTCCTGCACCATGGCTCGAACACGATTCTGCCTTCTAATTCTGGCACGAGTCCTGCCTGCCGAGGAATCCCGAATTTGGAAGAAAACGGCGACCTGAAGACCGCAATTGGCTTGATATTCATTTCTCCTTTCATTCTTCTAATTTAGCAATTATTTGGCAATCGCATTGGGCGTGCTGATGAATTTTTATAAATTTGCGAAATATGAAACTCTGCAAGATATTCATAATTATATTCCTGTCAATAATTTTCATGCTTGGCGGCTGCAAGAGGAAGGCAGCCGAAGTGCCTGTCATAGAACAAACGGATTCCGTGCCGCCGATTGGCTTCTGGGCAGACTCTTTGGACATGTTCGAAGGAACCGTCCGAAACGGCGAGACCCTTACTACGCTCCTGACGCGGCTGGGGATGGACGCCGATTCGGCATATTCATTGGCAATGAAATGCGATACGGTCTTTGACGTGCGGAAAATGCGGGCTGGGAATAGGTACAGGGCTTATTATTTCATGGATTCTACTGCCATCGGCAGCACGGCGGAACATCCTCTCGAATACGTCGTCTATGACCATGACAAAGTGAACATGACCATCTTCAAGTGCAACGATTCGCTGGCAGTATGGAATTTTTCGAAGCCTGTCGAGACAGAGGATGTTTACACCGACGTGACAATCTGCACGTCGCTTTGGAACGATATGGCTAAGGCAGGTGCCTCTGTGAATCTAATCGCTGCTCTGTCGGACATCTATGCCTGGACGGTGGATTTCTTCGGCTTGCAGGAGGGGGACCGGTTCAGGGTGCTGTACGAGCAGGAGTCCTGCGAAGGAGAAATTATAGATGTTCATCGAATATATTACGCTGAGTTCCAAAGAGATTCCTCAGTGCTCCCTGCGATTTATTTCGATCAGGGCGATGACGGAAATCTTTACTGGAACGAGAAAGGGGAGAGCATGCGCAAGGCCTTTCTTAAGGCGCCCCTGAAATTCACCCGTATCAGTTCCGGCTTTTCCTATCACAGAAGGCATCCCGTGACCGGACAGGTCAAGGCCCACACTGCCGTGGACTATGCCGCCCCGACAGGAACTCCGGTGATGAGCATCGGCGACGGAACAGTCGTAAGCGCTGGGTGGTCTGGAGGCGGTGGAAACACGGTGAAAATCCGGCACAATTCCGTTTATCAGACGGCCTATCTTCATCTTTCCCGGTACGCTACAGGTATCAAGGCTGGAGCGAGGGTGCACCAGGGTGACGTAATAGGCTACGTTGGCTCTACGGGAATGTCAACTGGCCCACACCTGGATTTCCGCGTCTGGAAAAATGGTTCGCCCGTGAACCCGCTGAAGCTGGAATCCCCACCTTCGGACCCTATCAAAGAAGAGAATAGGGTGGCGTTGGATTCGGTGAGGCTTGGCTTCCGTCAAGAAATGGACTCGCTTGCAAGAAAATAATATTATATGAATATGAAATATTCAATGAAAAATGCTCTGATACTCTTTCCTGTTCTGGTGCTTGCCCTCTATGGCTGCCGTCAGGAGGATAAGAGGAGCGCCATCCCTGTGGATAATGCGATCGAGGCCAAGGTGGACAGCGTGCTTAGAAATATGACGCTGGACGAGAAGGTCGGACAGCTTATTCAGCTGACGAGCTCTACTGTTACGAACGAGACAGGAGATGCCTTGGACACTGCCAAGCTACGTCATGTTATAGCCGAGCTGAAAGTAGGCTCCATCTTGAATACTTTCGGCCCAGCTGCTCGCTCCCGAGAGGAAACCGCGAGGTTGGTGAGAGGACTCCAGGAATATTCCATGAAATATATCGGCATTCCTTGCATCTATGGAATGGACATGATTCATGGGGCTTCGTACCTGACCGATGCCGTGCTTTTCCCACAGGAAATCAACTTGGCTGCGACATTTGACAGAAATTATGCCGCCGCAATGGGGAAGACGACCGCATACGAGACGAGGGCAGCGATGGTTCCTTGGGTATTCTCTCCAGTCATGGATTTGGCTCGTACCCCAGTGTGGCCGCGCGTCTGGGAAAGCTGGGGAGAGGATCCTTATCTGACATCGGAAATGGCCGTAGCCGAGACGAAGGCGATGCAAGGCAATGACCCGAACCACATTGACCTGAAGCATGTCGGGGTGAGCATCAAGCATTACCTGGCTTACGGCGCACCGGCTTCGGGGCAGGACAGGACTCCGGCGTATATATCTGCCAGCGACTTGAGAGAAAAATATTTCCGTCCGTTCAAAGACTGCATGCAGGCAGGTGCCCTCACTCTGATGGTCAACTCTGCATCTATCAACGGCGTGCCGACCCATGCGAACCATGAACTTCTCACCGTATGGGCGAAGGAGCAGCTTGGCTGGGACGGAATGATTGTTACCGACTGGGCAGACCTGGATAATCTCTACCAGAGGGATCATGTGGCGGAAGATGCAGTAGCTGCACTTGCAATGGGGATAAATGCTGGAATCGACATGGTGATGGATCCTATGGATCCAAGCAGCGTCGGGGAGCTTCGGAAGGCTATAGATGATGGTCTGATCCCAATGTCCAGAGTGGACGATGCTGTGCGGAGGGTTCTGCGCCTGAAATTCAGGCTTGGGCTCTTCGACCATCCGACCTGGGATGTCAATGAATATGACGCATTCGCTTCGAACGATGCTCAGGTGGCTTCCTTCAAGGCTGCCGTAGAGTCCGAAGTGCTGCTAAAGAACAATGACAACATATTGCCGCTCGAGTATGGGACAAAGATTCTGGTGACGGGTCCAAACGCCAATTCAATGAGGACTTTGAATGGCGGCTGGTCATACACCTGGCAGGGAGACGCTGACAAGTACGCCCAGGATTACAGCACCATCTATGAGGCGCTGAGCGAGAAATTCGGAGATTCGAATGTGATTTATGAGCCTGGTGTTGAATATGACTTCTCTAGTGCCTGGCAGGACGAGCTTGAGCCGCAGATTTCGAAGGCAGTCACGGCTGCTTCCAAGGCCCAGGTGATTGTTTGCTGCGTGGGCGAGAACTCTTATTGCGAGACGCCAGGAAACATCAATGACCTGAATCTTTCCGCAAATCAGAAGGAACTGGTGAAGGCTCTGGCAAAGACAGGGAAGCCGATAGTGCTAGTCTTGAATGAAGGAAGGCCGAGAGTTATTAATGACATCGAGCCTCTAGCTAAGGCGATCATTGACGTGATGCTGCCTGGAAACTATGGCGGCGATGCCCTCGCAGCCTTGCTGAGCGGGGAAGAGAATTTCAGCGGAAAGCTACCTTTCACCTATCCTAGGCACGTAAATTCATTGCACGCCTACGATTACAAGGTTCAGGAGAGCCGCGAAACCATGCCTGGAGAGTACAACTATGACGCTGTGATGGACTTCCAATGGTCATTCGGAAGCGGCATCAGCTACACCGAATATGAATATTCCGGCTTCAATTGTCTATTTGGAGATGATTTCACCGCTTCCGACACTTTGGCGTTCCAGGTAACCGTGAAGAATGTTGGGAATCATAACGGTAAGGAATCCGTCCTGCTGTATTCTAGCGACATGGTTGCCAGCCTGATTCCAGATGCGAGGCGCCTTCGGGCGTTCACAAAAATTGAGTTGGGTAGCGGCGAGAGCAAGACGATTGATTTCAAAATTCCAGCACACGAGTTGGCTTTCGTAGGTGCAGACGGCAAGTGGCGCTTGGAAGAAGGTGGGTTCAGGATGTCCTGTGGCGACCAGTCCATAAAAATCAACTGCACTCAAACCCACGTCTGGGACACCCCGAACATCGATTAGTGCGAGATCGAACATTAATTTTAGCTACGAACAATCTAGCGTGTATGCATGGATCTCATGGCAGAGATTATTTCCAAGCGGGAGCCGTGGATTTCATTGATGCCGGTGGCGGCTGCGATGGCCTTTGCGTTTGCAGCCGTTACCCCACAGCCAGCCATTATGCTAAGCCTGCCATGAGCCATGCAAACCATCTCGGCAATGACCATCTTTCCTGAATATGCATCCGTAGCCCCTCCGGAGGTCAATATTCTGTCTATTCCGCCTATGCTCATGATGGCTTCAAGGCTCTTTAATATGTCGGCAGACTCGTCAATCGCCCTGTGGAATGTGGTCGAGAGGCTGTAATGACGAGCTTCTGCGATCATTCTCTCGGTTGCGACCAAATCTATCGAGCCGTCTTTCTGCAACATTCCGAACACTACGCCGTTCACCCTCCGTCCATTTTCCCTAAGCTCTCCACAGAAACGGATGTCATCCATAATTTGCTCGACCTCCGAATGAGCATAGACGAAATCGCCACCGCGAGGCCTGATGAGCACGTTCACGGGAATATTCAAGGCACCAACGACTTTCCTGATTGTCTCGTATGGCGGCGTCGTCCCACCGATGGCAAGCTCCTGGCAAAGTTCAATCCTGTCAGCGCCTGCCGCACAAGCAGATAGCGCCTTCTCGAAACCGTCACAGCATATTTCTATAGTCATATTCATAAACCTGCGTTTTGCAATCTCTAATTTAGAGATATATTTCTTATTTTTGTACGTGTTCATTTGAATTCGATGAAAAAGATATTATTAGCCATATCCCTTTTCCTTGCCGCCCTGCCTTCTTATGCTGTATTCAACGAGCGGAATCTTCCAATGACCTTGCAGGTGCTTCGCTATGAGCTTTCGCAGACGTATCGTGAAATGGAAGCCAACCAGCTTCAGTCCGAGACTCAGGACCAGTCCCAGCATGAGGATCTTGTTCGGCTGATTCAGAGCTGCAACGAACTGTCTCTGATGCTATATTCGCAAAAGCAGAATTTCACGTTCGACCTCACCTATGCCCTGCATAAGGTGACGAATCAGTACAGTAGCTTCAAAGAAAGCCGGATGCCGTACGATAACATAATCTCCTATCTGGATGTGGAGATAGATCGGTACTCCAAGCTGGTGAATGCCCTAGAGGTTCTGCCTCCTTCCCTAGTGGAAATCCCGGACAGCCTTGGCCCGAAGCTGCTGGATTCTCTGGCGGCTACCCTTCAGCCAAAGGCATTTCCGAATTCATCCTACGAAGATCAGCAGGCCGATGAACCAGGTCATGCCTTGTATAATCACGATAGCGAAGAAAGCGTTCATCTGAGCGACTTCAATCTGAGCGTATCCTCCCAGCAAGATCGCGACAGCTGCCTCTTCTATGCTAGGAAACTCCTTAAAGGTTTCACAGATCTTAGGGACCACATGAAGGAGGATAACGAATATTATGAAACGACGAGCAAGAGACTTAAGGAAAGCTATGAATATGCCCAGGAGCGTTACAAGCTGGTGCAGAAAAGAATTTTCATTGATGGGCAGGACAATTACTGGAGGGTGATCATGCATTTCGGCTCGTACCTTAAGCGGGCGGTGGTGGACTGCAAGGACAAGTATGGAAAAGACAATTTCACGCAGGTAAACAGCGAGTGGCGAGGGGTCATGGTAGTAGGTTTCTCTGTGATGGTGCTGCTGTACCTTGTCATAGCCACCGTGCTGAGCAATCTCTTGGTCAGGCTGCTTCAAAAGAAAGTCCGGTATTTCAAGACCGAGGATTTCAAGGAACGGCGTTTCGCATGGCTACTGCTCTCTGCTGACTTTCTGTTTGTTCTCGTTATAGGCATCGTGAGGGTATCCATGCCTAATTCCCATTTCTTCGAGATGGCATCCGGTCTCATCATAGAGTTCGCCCTTCTGCTGCTGGCAATCCTGATTTCCATGCTCATAAGGTATGTTGGGAATGAAATCAACCGCGGCATCAACCTGTATGCTCCTGTGATGCTGCTCGGCCTCCTGGTCATAACATTCAGGATTATATTCATACCTAACAGTTTGATAACCTTACTGTTCCCTCCGCTGCTCCTGCTATTCGGCATTTGGCAGCTGGTTACTTTGGAAAGGAATGGCAGCAAGGTTCCAAAGCTTGATAAGAATTTTGCTGTGTCATCGTTGGTCATCACTGGAATCGCCCTCGTGATGTCGCTTGTCGGCTATGCTCTGATGGCAGTCCAAGTTTACATCTGGTGGATTTTCCAGCTGACAGTGCTGCAGCTCATTCTCGCAGCGTCCGACCTTCTGAAGCGTTACCGCACTGCTAGGCTGGATGTTAAGGTTCGGGCATACAGGATCAAGAACCAGAAGCTTGTCAATAACGACAGGGGATCCGGAATCGAAGTCACCTGGCTCTATGATTTGGCGGAGATGGCGATATTCCCGATACTGGTTGTGCTGTCCGTCCCATTCTGCTTGTTCATGGCATCAAAGGTGTTCGACCTCACCGAAATCGGAATGCAGCTGCTGTCGTATTCGTTCTTGAATTATGACTATATTCATCTTTCCATCATTAAGATATTGGTTGCAGTTGGGCTTTTCTATGTGTTCCACTACCTCAGCTATATGATCAAGGCTTTCTACAGGATTTTCAAGGTGCGCTCAGCTATGGAGCGTAGCGATGGCAGGTTTTTCCATGAGACCGACCTGAACCTTACCTTGGCGAACAATGTGATAGGAATACTCATCTGGGGAACTTATGCGATAGTGACCGTAAACTTGCTGAGTATTCCAACCAAGTCGCTCTCGGTCATAACGGCAGGCTTGGCAGCCGGCTTAGGCTTCGCCATGAAGGACATATTGAATAACTTTTTCTACGGAGTGCAGTTGATGTCCGGGAGGCTGCGGGTAGGGGATTGCATCGAATGCGATGGCGTTCGTGGAGAGGTGGATTCCATTAATTATCAGATGACGCAGATAGCAGCCGAGGACGGCTCGGTAATGGCGTTTACGAATAGCACCCTCTTCAACAAGAATTTCAAAAATCTGACGAGGAATCATTCATACGAATATGTTCCATTGCAGATAGGCATTGCTTACGGTTCCGAAGTTGAGAGAACTCGCAAGGTGATCTTGAAAGCGCTTTCGCCTTTGCGTAAGCCAGACAGCTACGGAAGAGCGGTAGTGGAGCCGAAATATGGCATTAAGGTCATGCTGACGAGCTTCGGGGACAGCAGCGTGAACCTCACCGTGAAGCAGTTCGTGCTGGTGAGCGAGCGCTACAATTACATCGACAAGGCTAACGATGCCATCTACAAGGCTTTGAATGAAAACGGAATAGAAATACCATTCCCTCAGGCAGACTTGCACGTGAAGGACCTGCCTGCCGGCAGGGATGTCAGGGACGATGATACAAAAAAGGAGTAGAATGACTAATGTTGCTATTTTCGTGTCGGGAGGCGGCACAAATTGCGAGAGGCTTATTGAATATTTCAAAGGCTCTGAGGATGTGAACATAGCTGTCGTCCTTAGCAACAGGGCTGATGCGCAGGCCCTCGTGAGAGCCAGGAACCATGGAGTGCCTGCCGTGGTGATGAAAAGGGACGATATCGCTAAGAAGGAGGTCATGGGCGCTTTTTTAAGGGAATATTCAATTGACTTCATCGTCCTGGCTGGCTTTCTTGTCGTGGTGCCGGATTTTCTGGTGAATGAATATTCAAGGAGGATTATAAACCTGCATCCGGCGCTTCTACCGCGCCACGGTGGCCCAGGTATGTACGGTCATCACGTGCATGAGGCAGTGAAGGCATGCGGAGAAACGGAGACTGGCATGACTGTTCACTGGGTAAGCAATGAGGTGGATGGCGGGCAGATTATCGCCCGGTTCCGCACCACGGTAGAGCTTTCGGACACGCCTGAAGAGATTGCCGGCAAAGAGCATGAGCTGGAAATGGCTTGGTTCCCGAAAGTCGTCGAGCAGACGATATTATCGCTACGCTCATTCTGAACGTACCACCCCGTCATCCTGAGCGTACCATCCCGTCATCCTGAGCGTACCATCCCGTCATCCTGAGCGTACCACCCCGTCATCCTGAGCGTACCATCCCGTCATCCTGAGCGTACCATCCCGTCATCCTGAGCGTACCACCCCGTCATCCTGAACTTGATTCAGGATCTAGTTCCCACAAACCTAGATTCAGGGTCAAGCCCGAATGACGAGAGGAATCTATTATAACAATGAATATTATGAAAAATAGTTCCTTAAAGACATTATTTGCGATGCTGTTCGTGACGGCATCGCTAGTGAATCTCGTTGCTCTGTCATACGACAATAACCTCGTAGCGTCTATTGCCAAGCCACTCTTGATGCCATTCCTGGCGCTGACCGCATATTTCTGGCTGAAAGAAAATGAGGTCCCATGGAGCAAGCTTTCCGCAAGCCTAATTTCAGCCCTTGCCTTCGGAACCATCGGCGACATATTCCTGATGTTTAGCGGGAAAGGCTTTTTTATTGCCGGCATGGCAGCATTCTTTGCCGGACATGTCTGCTATTTCCTTATTCTGCTGAGGTTTCTAAAAGGCAGGAAGATATCCGGCAATATGCGAGACTTGGGCATTGTCGCGGTGGCAGTCATGGCGATGATGATTCTTATGTGGGTCGCCGCAAAACAAGTGCTATCCTTCAAGCTGGACATTGCGATGGGCTTGATAGTCTTTATCTATGCCTTGGCCTTCCCTGCCAACGTGTATTTTTCAGCCTGCGGCACAATATTCTACAAGCCGTTGTGGATCACCGCCTTCGGCTATCTGTTCTTCGCATTTTCGGATGGCCTCATCGGGCTGAATGTTTTCAGAGGCATAGACTTCGATTCTCTCCACTTGCTCGTGATGCTGACCTACCTCGTGGCACAAGCCATGATAGTGTGCGGAATAGCTAAATCAATACGCTCACGCTGAAATCATTTCAGCAGTCCGTTTCCTTTCCTAATTACTGCTTTAGACGAAAGCGGAACCAAATCGTCCGATATTCGCAAATGAGTGCACCTGCTCCTGACAGCCGTCATAGCCCTGTATTCTTCGGAGACGGAGGCAGGCTTTCTGTAGCAATTCCTTATGTCCGCCATGGTGATTGTCATCGATTTGTCAACCATTCTGGGTGCGGCATTAGTGCTATGCTTGAAAAGCCAGTCATAGGTTTTCTGGACGTAAAATACCCTTGCGAGAGTGCCATGGGTGGCTTTCGGAATCCAGTCATAACGCAGCAGGCTGTCTTCGTGCTTCTCCTCTAGGTATCGTACTATCTTCTGTGACTGATCTATGTGAACGGCCTTGTCTGCCGTGCCATGAATTATCCAAAGGGGAAGTCCCCCCAGCCCGTCGTAGCTCTTAAGGTCGCAGCCCCCGCACAGCGCCATCGCTGCCGCCACTTTGTCAGGATATGTACCTACAAAATCCATTGTCCCATAGCCACCCATGCTCATTCCCAGGACGTATATTCTGGAAGTATCTATGGCATAATTCTTCACGACCCAGTCCATCAGCCCCTTGACCTTGTTCGGAGCCCATCCGTTTCCCGGGGATTGAGGAGCAAGGACGACTGCCGGCACATTTTTCCCCTTCTTTATAGCATCCAGGACTCCATATTTGAGAACCTTGTTCAGATTGTGGCCTGAAAGGCTTTTGCCATGCAGGAAAATCACTAATGGCAATTCATCTCCATCCGTGGCATAGCCCGCTGGCGTGTAAATCCAGAAATCGTAATTGCCAGGCAGAACATCATGCTTCGCCTGCAGTTTTCCGTCTCCTATCCGCTGCGCTTGCGCGGATGCCGTAAAAAACAGCAGAAGGCAGAGAAATATTCCCCTGCCTGAAATATAAGATATATTATGAGTCATCGATCACGAGTTAATGCATCCTCCGATTTCCCAAGCCGAAAGCTTGAATATGCTGGCGTAAGAAGCACATACCATGCCACTCGCGTGGTTTTCTTGTGCCCCCAAGTCTAAAATCATGTGTTTGAAGGTAGGCGGTGCTAATTTTCAGCAGGATACTTTGACCTTGGCTGCCATAGGCATTCGAGATTATGGAAGAGCTGATAAATGAATTAATGACGCATCTTTTCATATTCGTACCCTTTTTGGGTTTTTCTGGCACGAATATACTTAGCCGTCCGAACGGCTTTATGCGAAAATCGACCAAACCCGAGATTTGGTCGACGAATTCCGTTGTTTGGAGATGCCTCAATATGCTTTCTTCATTCCTTCCTGGAATTTTTCATATAGAAATTTCGTCAAGCTATTGTCAGGCTTCAGCTTCAGGGCCTTCTCGTAGTTTTCGATTACATTCAGGTAGTAGCGTTGCCCATTTGTCGCAGGGTCTTGCACTATCCTGACCATGTACAGATAACCTCGCAGGGTGCATACATCGGACATGTCTGCATTCTGCATCTTCTCCATCCTGCCTATCTGCTGCTGAGCTTCCTTCAAGAAGCTTTCTGCCTGTGCGGCGTGGGGATTCATCACTGAGTAATTCAGGCATTGCAATCCAATTTGGTACTTTGCCTGGAGGCTGTCAGGAAACATTGCGTCTATCCTTTTCAGCTTGGCGATGCAATTTGCATAGGACTCGGGTGAATCCTGCTGGATTGCGGATACAGATTCTGCGATTAGTGAGTCCAGGCTTGGTTCCTGGGCAAGAATGTTGCAACTGGCAGCCATCACGAAGATTGCAGCGATAGAAAGTGCGTAGCACTTAAAAATTTGAGATGTCATAAGCTTTCGTATTTTTTAAAGAAATGAATATGCCGACGTATAATGTCCGGTCGCGAGAAGCCGTTATGGCCGTTCCGTCGTCTTTATAGCGGAATATGTTCTTGCGTCCTAGAATGTTGTTCAAAGAAGCGTACAATATGATTTTGGGATTAATGAGCCATGTGAGAGAACCATCGAGACTGTTGTAGCCGGGTGTCTTTCCTGCCAGGCATTCCCTGCCGCTGGCATAGGATTCCGTAATGCCGAAAATCAGTTTGCCATAGGGATATTTTGCCGAGAGGCGGAGATTGTGCCGTGAAGCGAAATCCGGAGTCCGGGCTTTCGCATAGTCGAGCCAGAGTCTCTCCGAGTCATTGAATGAATACGACGCAGTGACGGTGAGATTCTCCAGCAGAGAAGCATCCTGGATGAAAAAATCCACTCCTTTGCTCACGCCATGGCCGTCGCCCGTATATATTCCTTCAGACAACAGGGGAAGGCTAAGGTATTTCTTATAGTACGGTTCTATGCGCAAGATTGTCTTCGGCGTATTGTACTGAAGGCTTAGTATTGCATGGTCGGCGACATTCTGTCCTATCTTCTTCTGGCTCCTGACGATGTAGTCGTCTTCGGCAGCTTGGCTGTATCTTCCATATGCCGCAGACATCTGGAATCGATTCCCTGGCACGAAGCTCAATGTTGCCCTGGGCATGAACTCCCAGCAGTGATTATATGTCAGTTGTTCAGCTCTGGCGGAAACGCTCAGGAAAAAATGAGACATCACTAGCCATAAGACATCGGCATGGACCCCGGGCAGGCTGTAATCCAGTTCATAATGCTGGCTGCCATAGCTTTTGCGGCTGTCCCTGACGTAATTTTCTGCCCCTGCCGTGAATTTCAGCACGGATGAGAACCTTTTGCTTAGTTCGGCTTTCAGGTGCACCTCGTTGCGGAAATTGTGAAAATGGTCTCCGGAGACGATGGCGTCATCGATGTTCTCCACGACTGAGGAATTGGCTAAGCCAGCGAACAGCGTGAATGTCTCACTGAAATATTTCCTGTACGTCGCATTGGCGTACACGTTGTGTTCTATGAGAGAAAGCCTCCTGTCATCTAACCTCTGCCCTACAGAAGTGAGGTCGTATCCGATGTATGTCTTGAATATGTCGGACCGTGAAAATTCGGCCTTGTATTGCGCCTCTCCAGAGACTTTCCGGTATGGCCTGGTCCAGTCGAGCCTGTCGGGAAAAATCTCGTTGTAGAGGCCGAGGTCGGTGTATTCGGCATTGAAGGAAAGGCTGCTCTTGTCGAATGCCTTTGTCCCGCCGGCATTCCAGTTCAACAAGGAGGCGCTAACCCCAAGCTTGTCCCCGGACGATACGTCTGTGGTCTCCATCGGCAGCACGGAAGACAATGCCTGTCCGTATTCTCCGTTGTATCCGCCGAGGGAAAAGCTCATTCCTTTGAAGAGGAACGGGGAAAAACGTCCGCGCGAGGCATTGTTCTCCGTGTTCGTGCCGTAAGGCACTAGGACGTGCATGCCATTGATGAAAGTCTGGCATTCTTCGCTGGAGCCGCCTCTGACGTACAGTTTTCCATCTTCACCTACTTTCTGTGTGCCGGGGAGCGTTTGCAGCGCCGCCACGAGATCTCCGCATGAGTTGCCGCTCAGCACTACATCCAGGGCATCCATCGTCTTGAATTGATAGCTTTTCCCCATGCTGTAGGTACTTGCCGTGACTACGACATCGTCGATGGTGGCGGCTTGTTCGTACAAGGTGATTCTTATTCCCCGAAGTTTATCCAGCTCGGATTTACGAGCATATTCTTCATATCCTAATAGCGAAGCGCATAATGTGACCACTCCGGTTTTCTTCGTCGTGAACGAGAAATACCCCAGAGAATCGGTGATGCAGCCATCGACCGTGCCTAATACGTAGACATTCACGCCGATCAGCGGCTCTCTGCCATCCGTGACAGTGCCTGATATTTTGTTCTGGCAAAAGACATTTCCTGAAATTGTCAGGATGAACAATGATGCCAATAGAAATCTTTTCATTTTCCATGCGTTTTCCCTTGAGCGAAGATGGACAAGAAAAAACTGACGGCAAATTATTCGTGCCGTACAGCTAGGAAGACGGACAGAAAACGTTCGCCGCTGACGAATCGCTAAAGAAAAAGACGAGTGTCTAGGCTATGAAAGACCGGAGCTTTGGCACGTACGAGCGAGACACTGGGACAATGGCCATGTCATCGCCCATGGTCAGGAAATAACCGTTGGAGTTGCCTTTGGCCTTCGTTATGTTGTTCATGTTTACGATGAAAGAACGATGGGTCTGGAAAATGTTATCATAGTCCTTTAGCTCTTTCAAGACCGCAGCAAGGGTGGTGTGGACTTCTTCCCTCTGCATTTCCCCATTCTCGATGTAGTACACCGCGACATCGTTCTTCTGTGCCTCTATGTAGAGCAGGTCGTTGACGAAAATGGTCAGGTCGCTCCCTCTAAGACGGGTATCGCTGATCGTAATCTTAACATTTACTTGCTCTTCCGTCGTCTTTTCGAGCATGGAATCCAGACTGTCTCTGAGGTACCGCTGGTATCTCAGGGTTACAGAGACTGAGGATATTATCGCTCCTATGATCAGCGTCCAATATATGAATTGAAATAATATCCCAGATGAGTCGGCTGAGAGAGGATAATGGAAAAGAAAGGATGCTAGAAAAAAGTTCGCTATGCCCATGCACAGGATCATGGCAAGAATATCCGTTATCTCGTGCCAAATCTTCCAATGGCGCACATGTTTATGCAACGGGATGGAAACGCAGAAATTGAATGCTATGCAGCACAGGAATGCCACAACGGTGAACAATGCCGACGCAAGTATCTTGTTCCCAGAATAATAGCTGAACCCGAACGGCTGAAGGAAATACAGTATCAGGAACACGATGCCGCAATAGAATGCGCAGTCGCCTATCCAGTGCTTGCTGTCAGGGAAGGGATACTTCTTTGAAAGAAAAGACTTTATCATATTCGTTCATTTCTCGCCGACGTACATGCGGCATATTCCTGCAGAGAGAGCCTTGTGGCTGACATTCCTGAAGCCAGCCGCAGTCATCATATTCATGAATTCCGTCTTTTTTGGGAAATGCATCACCGATGCCGGAAGATAGTTGTAAGCAGCCTTGTCACCGGATATTCTCCCACCTATGCGAGGCAGCAGATGCAGGAAATACAGGTTGAAGAGCCACTTCATGAATCCGTTCTCTGGCAGAGAGAGTTCCAGAAGCACCAGCCTGCCTCCTGGCCTCAGCACCCTAAGCATCTCTCGAAGCCCTTTGCCCTTGTCTTCGAAATTCCTTATGCCGAAGGCAATCGTGACTCTGTCGAACGTGCAATCTGGGAAACGCAAGTTTTCGCCGTCTCCGGTTTCGATGGTAATCTTGTCGGAAAGGCTCAGGGAATCCACCTTCTCCCGCATCACGGCGAGCATTCCTTCGGAAATATCCGCTGCTGTGATGTGGCAGTCTTTGATTTTCTGTGCGATGGCGATTGAGAAGTCCCCGGTGCCGCAAGCCAAATCTAATATTTCCAGGTGGCCGAGGCCGCCTGTTATGCGCTTTATCGCCTTCCGGCGCCAGGATTTGTCTATGTTCAGCGACATTATGTGGTTCAGAGCATCGTAGTCACCTGCGATGTGGTTGAACATTTCCTGGACCTTTTCTTTCTTCGGCATATTCGTTAAATTATCAATCCGATTCCGCAGAGGATGCTGAAAATAAAAGTGGACATCACCAGAAGCGGCAGCATCTTGTCTAAAGCTCTGCCTTCCAGGCGGCTTACGCCGCTCATGTGAATGAAGTATAGCGGCATGGTGAGCATGAACAGCCAATGCCATATTCTTTGAGGTAGGAGTGCCATGAAAATCACCATCGCCACCCATCCGAAACAGATGAGCAGGAAATGGTAAATCCTAGCCCTGCGCAGCCCCAGCTTCATTGCTACGGTCACTCTCTTAGGCGCATCGGTTTCCATGTCTCGCATGTTGTTGACATTCAGCACGCCGACGCTGAAGAAGCCTATGCTGGCGGCAGGGAGTAGGAGGCTGGCATCTAGCGAGTGTGCTATGACATAATAGGCGCCCATTACAGAGACAAGGCCAAAGAATATGAATACGAATATGTCGCCGAGGCCTTTGTACCCATATGGCGATTTGCCTAAAGTATATTTCATTGCCGCGACTATGGCGCAGGCACCAAGAATGAGCAGGCAGATAGGTTCCAACTTCAGCATGGTGCCGAAAGAGCAGAGGATCATGAATATGCCAAAGATCATGCATAGGAATGTGAAAGTGAGGATGAGCTTCCTCATGTCGGCTAAGCTCATCTCGCCACTGTTCAAGCCGTATTCCGGTCCAACTCTGTCTTCATTATCGTTGCCGCTCAGCACATCACCAAGCTCGTTCGAGAGGTTCGACAGAATTTGAAGGCATACTGTAGTTGCAAATAGTAATATGATTGTCCCCCAATTGAATAACACCTTAGAGGCTGCTAAGAAAGAGGCTAAAATCACCCCTGAGAGCGAGAGGGGGAGGGTCCTCAATCGCATTGACCTCACGGCCGCTTTCAATTTCGCCATAGAATTTCGAACTAATTTTGTGTAAAGTTATTTAAATTGCTCATATTTGCAAAGTGGAAATCAGGAGCAGACTAGAGAAACGTTATGAAAAGCAATTCTGAGAATTCGGAAAATTTGTCCAAAATACTGATGTTGAGCGCATTCGCTGCTTTGGTCGTGGCTGCTATAGTGCTTCTGGCTAAAACAGGGAAAAAACTGAGGAATAATGCGGAGTCTCGCGGAACTGTTCCGGCGGACTCGGCGATGATGATGAACCTTTCTGGCACCTACGATGTGAGCTATTCCAGCTACGATTCGCTGGATGCATCATCGGCGGAAATACTTCCGATAGATGGTAATGAATACGAACTCGTGACTATCAGCAAATACGGCCCTAGGACATACACCCTACAGGTAACTGGTACGATGCTTCGCTCCGATATCCTAGGCGATGGCACGGTTGAATATAAGAAAAGCGTCGATAAGACAACTATAACATTCACGAAAGGAGGAGAGACATGCACTTTCACAAGATAGCATATTTTAGCGTAGCATTAATCCTAATGCTCCCGGGCTGTTCGAATCATGGTTTCGTTTCACAGTCGGACTACGACGACTTGAAAAAGGAATATGACGAATTGAAAGAATCGCATGAGAAAACTCGCGACAATTACGTCAATCAAGCTAACGAGATGAACGAGATCCTAAATGAGCTTTCGGCCATCACGGGCAGGACTAATTCCCTGAAGCTGGATATAGAGAGTGGCACGGCTCATATTACCGAAGCAGATGAGATTCAGGGAAATATAGATGAAATAAAGAAGAAGCTGGACGATCTTGAAAAAATGGCTGCAAAGGACAAAGCAAACCAGAAACTCATTGGAAGCCTGCGTAAGACTATCGAGGAGAAAGAAAGCGAGATTGCTGAGCTGAAGAAAGAGATTCTTCAGAAGGACGAGACCATCAGGCAACAGGGAAAGACCATTGAGGAGCAAGAAGGTACAATCGGCCAGCAGAAAGAGACGATCAGCTTGCAAGAGGAGCAGCTGCGAAAGAAAGTTGCTGAACAAGCTAAGATGCTGATTGAGGCCGGCAAGGACTTCGAGGCTCTTGCTGATTCCTCTCCTGACGTGTCTTGGAAGAAAAACAAACGCAAGGTGGACGACTGGACTCTGGAGATGTACAATAAAGCTCTTACATATTATCTTAACGCCCGAGATGCAGGCAACAGCGAAGCCGCGCCACTTATTGAGGGCGTGAAAGCGAAAATCAAGAATCTAGGAAAATAATGCGCGGAGGATACAGGATTCGAACCTGTGAGCCCCTTTCAGGACAACTTGTTTTCGGGACAAGCACCATAAACCGCTCGGACAATCCTCCAATGCTGTTCTTGTTCAGTTTAGCTGTGCAAAATTAGCAATTTTTCCTATAATCCGAAATTCGCATTAAAATTTGAATCCTTCCCTAGGGAAATAATATATTTACGAAATGGATTGGATATCTGGACTGTTAGTTGAGCAGAATTCCTTGCAGGCGGTGGTCGTGATATTGCTTATAATAGCCATCGGGCTTGGACTGGGCAGGGTAAAGATCGCCGGGGTCTCGCTCGGCGTGACTTTCGTTTTCTTTTGCGGGATATTGGCTGGTCACCTCGGACTTAGGATCAATCAGCAGATGCTTCAATTCGCCGAGAATTTCGGCTTGATAATTTTTGTCTATGCCTTGGGTCTCCAAGTCGGGCCTGGTTTCTTCAATTCATTCCGCAAGGGGGGAGTGAAGCTTAATCTATGGGGGCTTGCAGTCCTGTTCTTAGGCACTCTGCTGACAATACTGTTCAGTTTCATTGCCCACGTCTCGCTACCAGACATGGTTGGAATAATGTGCGGAGCGACGACCAACACGCCCGCTCTCGCCGCGGCGCAGCAGACCCTTGAACAGATGGGTATTGAAAGCAGCTCTCTGGCAATCGGGACGGCGGTCACGTATCCTCTCGGGGTGGTCGGCGTTATAATCGCTTTGATCGTGCTGGCAAAGTTCCTCGGAGGAAAGGAAAATTTGCAAGCTGTCGGAAAGGGGGAGGAAAATCCTGTATTTATTGCGACTTATGTGGTGAGCAATCCTGCGATTTTCGGGAAAACTGTCAGAGAAGTGGCTAGAATGTCTGCAAGCGCCTTCGTGATCTCTCGAATCTGGCGCAATGGCACAGTGAGCATTCCGCAATCTGCAACGGTCTTGGATGAAGGCGATAAGCTGCTCGTGGTGACTTCGGAAAAAGAGTTGGAGGAATTGCGCATCATATTTGGGAAAGAAGAGGAGAGAGACTGGAATCGTGGGGATATCGATTGGAACGCTATCGACAGCACTCTCGTTTCCCGGGTGATTGTCATAACGAAAAGGCATATAAACGGCAAGACCATCGGCTCATTGAAGCTCAGGAATCATTACGACGTGAATATCAGTCGTGTGTTCAGGGCTGGCGTTACGCTTCTTGCCGAGCCGGATCTGACATTGCAGATGGGCGATAGGATAGTGGTAGTTGGCAAAGAATCGGACATAAATAATTTGGAAACGAAATTTGGAAATGCGGTCAGGAACCTAAACGAGCCGAACCTCATTTCCATTTGCATAGGAATAATAATAGGGCTTGCAATAGGCTCCATTCCAATATCGTTCCCTGGAATTTCCGCTCCGGTGAGGCTGGGAATCGCCGGTGGACCCATCATTGCTGGAATATTGATGGGGTCTTTCGGACCTAGGATCCACATGGTGACTTACTCCACTGAAAGTGCCAACCTGATGCTGCGCCGCCTCGGCCTGTCCATGTACCTTGCGTGCCTGGGGCTATCTGCAGGCGAACATTTCTTCGAGACGGTAGTCCGGCCGGAAGGCCTGCTTTGGATAGGCCTAGGATTTGTCATCACTATAGTCCCGGTGCTGCTGGTGGGGTGGCTAGCATTGAAATTCGGTCATCTGGATTTAGGCTCGGTGACCGGCATGCTCTGTGGCTCCATGGCTAATCCTATGGCTCTGACTTACGCCAATGACACGATTCCAAATGACAATCCCGCCGTGACTTACGCCACGGTCTATCCTCTTTCAATGTTCGTCAGGGTGCTGATAGCCCAGCTTCTACTAGTGCTGTTTCTATGATGGCTAAAGGTACAGGGCATAGCTCTCTTTTATTGTGTCCATTACGAACGTCGACTGTATGGAACCGACCGAGTCTATTGTGCCTAAAACATTGATGATAAAATCGTTGTAGTATTTCATGTCGGGCGCATTGATTCTTAGCAAGTAATCGAATTCCCCGGCTATGTTGAAGCAGTCTGCCACCTGTGGGATATCCTTGATGACTTTTACGAAATCGTTGGCGATGTCTCGATTCATCTGCTTGAGCTTAACGCTGCAGAAAACGGTGAAGCCCAGATTCATCTTATCGGCATCAAGTATGGCGACATATTTCTTTATGTAACCCTCCTTTTCCAGCCGCTTCATTCTCTCGAAGACTGGCGTCGTGGAAAGGTTCACTTTGGCTGCCAGTTCTTTAGTTGTGATGCGTCCTTCTTCCTGAAGGACTCTCAGAATCTTGAGATCAGTCGCATCGAGTTTAGATGGATATTCCAAAATTTATAAGTATTAAATGAATATATTCTATTAATATTCTAAATTCTATCGCAAATATAGAATATTTTACCAAATATTTAAAAAATATTGTTTGAAGATTCTTTTAAAGCTAAATTTGCAATCGCTTTGTTGAAAGAAAGATCCTGACTTTCGTCAGGATGATCATGATGGTGCAGGACTAATACATAAACGTAGCGATTTGCCCAAGTCATCCTGAATGACCCCCCGTCATCCTGAACTTGATTCAGGATCTTGCTGGCAAAGGATAGAGTGCAGGAATGTAAAAGTGCTGATACACAGCAGGAATGCAAAAAATTGAACGATGATTAAACGAACTATAACATTGGAGAACAGTTTTGGTTTCGAGGCAGGAGGGAGCGTGGAGGGGCTTAATATTGCCTTCCATGCTTCGAAGCCTGAATGGAACGGCAAGGACAAGGTCATTTGGATTTGCCATGCTCTCACCGCCAACTCAGATCCTTCGGACTGGTGGCCAGGAATGGTGGGTGAAGGGAAATTCTTCGACACGAATGAATATTTCATAGTCTGCGTGAACATTTTGGGTTCGCCATACGGCACGACAGGCCCTTCCTCCGTCAATCCTGCGAGCGGGAAGCCATATTTCTTCGGTTTTCCAAAAGTTACGGTAAGGGATATGGTGAAGGCTCAGAACATCGTCAGAGAACATCTCGGACTGAACCATATAGATTTCCTGGTCGGAGCGTCCATCGGCGGCTTCCAGGCTGTGGAATGGGCCGTGACTTATCCGGAAATAATCAGGAACCTGGCATTAGTCGCCACAGACATCCGCGTGTCGCCTTGGCTCACAGCCTGGGTGGAAGCTCAGAAGATGGCTCTGCGGGCAGACCAGACCTTCGAGAAATGCGAATCTCTCGATGGGGGGAAGGAAGGCTTGAAATGCGCCAGGGCTCAGGCTCTGATATCTTACAGAAGCTACGATGGCTACTGCCTGACCCAGGCCGAAGAGTCTCTGGACACCTTGTTCGCAGACAGGGCTGCCTCCTACGAGCGTTATCAAGGCGAGAAGCTGGCGAATCGATTCGACGCATATTCATATCTCAGCCTTTGCGACTCTCTGAACAGCCACAACATAGGCAGAGGTCGAGGCGGAGTGGATGCTGCGCTGTCAAGAATAACGGCGGGCACTACCGTCGTCGGCATCGACAGCGACTATCTTTTCCCGGCCAAGACAATGAAAGAGTGGCATTCAAAAATCTCAGGGGCGAAGTACGCAACCATCAGCTCAGCTTTTGGTCATGACGGCTTTCTACTTGAAAATGAACAACTTACAAATATATTCAAAGAAATAATATGCAAGTCTTGAAATTCGGTGGCACTTCAGTCGCCACAGCAG
This sequence comes from Bacteroidales bacterium, assembly GCA_028724885.1. Taxonomy (GTDB): domain Bacteria; phylum Bacteroidota; class Bacteroidia; order Bacteroidales; family UBA932; genus Cryptobacteroides. The sequence goes on from JAQYTJ010000018.1 coordinate 85,368, forward strand.
ATAATATCTCAAAAGTAATTTCTATCGTCAATAAGGCGGTTAAAAAGGACAGAACCATTTTGGTTTGTTCTGCAATAAGCAAATGCACCGATGCTCTCATTGCAATTGGCGGCACTGCGGCCAAGCGCGACGAGAAATATAAGAATATGATAGATGTCCTTCAGGCCAGGCATCACGAGATAATCAGCGAACTTCTTCCTCCGGAATATGTTTCTTCAGTGACAAAGACGGTAGACCAACTCTTCGATTCTCTCCGAGGCATCGCTTACGGAGTGTATTTGCTTGGGGAGCTGTCGCCTACCAGCCTGGATGCCATCCAGAGCTACGGCGAGCTGTTCTCGACAAAAATCATTGCCGCAGGCTTTTCTGCCAAGGGTATTGATAACCACTGGGTTGATTCCAGGAAAATCGTCAGGACGAATGCCGATAGAAGCGTGGACATCCAGCAGACAAGCAAGAATATCTTTGCCGTAGTCGACAGCAGTCCTTCCGTCAATCTGTTCATACTTCCTGGCTTCATTGCCTCAGACGAGCAGGGAAGGACTTCAACTCTTGGCAGAGGAGGGTCCGACTACACTGCCTCGCTGCTTGCTGTTGGCGTGAATGCCCGCTTGCTTGAAATATGGACAGATGTTTCAGGAATGATGACTGCCAATCCCAAGATCGTTCCCCAGGCTCGCACGATTCGGAACATTTCGTATAGAGCCGCATTGGAGCTGTCTCATTTCGGAGCCAAAGTCATATTCCCTCCTACCATCCAGCCTGTAGTTGCAGAGGGCATACCGATTTACGTAAAGAACACTTTCTCTCCGCAGGATGCAGGAACCCTCATCGAGAAGAATCCGCCTCGCGGGGACGGAAACGTGATTGGAATATCCAATTCCGATAATATTGCGCTGATATCGTTGGAAGGTAGCGGAATGGTAGGCGTCCCAGGCTTCTCCAGCAGGCTCTTCGATGCCCTGACTCGCGCAGGGATAAACATCATACTCATCACTCAGGCCTCTTCCGTGCACACTATGTGCATAGCGATTTCTGAGAAGGACGCTCCGAAAGCAAAGAAGGCTGCGGACGACTGCTTCGCATATGAAATCTCTTTGGGGAAACTCAGGCCGCTGAAGGTGGAAAAAGGATTCTCAATCGTCTGCTTGGTCGGGGATGACGTTATTGGCCATAGCGGCGCCACCGGAAGGATGCTGGTCGCCCTAGGCCGCAACGGAATCCCGGTGCGCGCAACTGCCCAGGGGTCTTCAGAAAGGAATATCTCGGTGATTGTCCCTTCTGGCAGGGTGGATGACGCAATACGGCATATTCATAATGAATTCTTCGAGGCGCATATCATTCGCACGGTGAATCTTTTCATCGCAGGCTATGGCACCGTTGGAAAAGCTTTCATGAACATACTGACTCAGAAGAGCAATTTCATTGCGCTGAACACAGGAAAACGCATCAAGGTATGCGGACTTTCGAATTCCAGGAAATACATCATTGATGCTGAAGGAATTGACACGTCCAAGGCTGGGGAATTGCTTGAGAGAGGGGAGAGTGCCGAGGCAGGTGCTTTTTTTGAAGCGCTTTCAGGACTGTCCATCGCTGATTCCATATTCGTTGATTGCACTGCCAGTCCTACTACGTTCGTCAAATATTCATCGCTTTTCCATCACGGCTATTCAGTGGTAGCTTGCAACAAGATTCCGTTCTCGGGGCCATATTCGCAATATTCAGATTTGAAATTGGATGCGTTTCGCGCTGGAGTGAGACTGAAATATGAGACCACCGCAGGCGCTGCTCTCCCTATCATCTGCACCATTGCCCAGCTCGTTGAGGCGGGGGACAAAATTTCCAAGATCGAGGCGGTGGTTTCGGGAACATTGAATTATCTGCTGAGCAATTATGACGGTGGTGATTTGGATGCATTGGTGAAAGACGCGCATGACAAGGGCTACACAGAGCCGGATCCTTCGGTGGACTTGAGCGGAACCGATGTTCTGCGCAAGCTGCTCATCATGGCTCGCGAATGTGGCTGTCAATTGGAGGCGGAGGATGTGGAACTGGAGCCTTTCCCGGACGGAGAGACTCTAAAAAAGGAATATGCAAAAGCAGCAAAGGCCGGTAAGTGCCTTCGCTATGTGGCCACGCTCATCCCAGGACCACGTGTGAGCGGTCCTGATTCCGAGGACAATGTTGAAGTCGTCACTTGCGAGTCGGCCAAAATAGGCATTCAGGCCGTTGATGCTGACAGCCCGATGTACAATCTGGAAGGCACTGACAATGAAGTAATCATCACGTCGGAGAACTACCCTAACTCCATCGTTATTCGTGGAGCAGGAGCAGGTGCCCCTCAGACCGCCGGTGGCCTTCTCGGAGACATCCTCAGCATCTGATGCCTCCGGGCTTCTCCCGTGGCTCGACACGTGGAGTGCGGAGTCACGGGGTACGTATGCCTAATCCAGCAGGAAAGTCGCAACGACAGCGCAATGATCGGACGCAGTGTTCTGGATCACCTTGTATCCGGTACATTTGACATGGATGTCCGGCGTCATGTACATTACATAATCAATCATGGAAGTAGGTGAGGCTCCTTTCCAGAATGAAGGGAAGGTGTACTGCGTCTCGGACATATAGCATTTCTGCATGTATCCGAAGATGAGTTTCATCGTTTCGGAAGTTGGCACTGCATTCAGATCCCCTGCAAGAAACAGTCGTCCGGGCATGCTGGAAAGTATGTCTTTCAATTGTTTTGCCTGGTAGATTCTGCTCAGTTCTATGCTCCGGTGATCCAGATGCGTCGACACCATCCAGAATTCTTGGCCGTCCACCTTGGTTCGTATCGCGGCAACGGATCTGACTTCTCGTTCTTCCGTACCCTGCGTCTCGTCAGGCTGCATTTGGAAGTCTCGGCTTTCAATGATTTCATGTTTGGTTAGGACGGCATCGCCATATGTCCCCACGCCGCTGTAGGCGCCTGGCGTTCCGAACTCGAAAGCAATCGCATAATTCCACTTCCAGATGTCCTTTCCTCCGCTTAGTGCGCTCAGCCTCTTGCACAACTCTTCCGTATGGATGGTTCCCTTTGACCTGTTGGTTGCCGAATCAACTTCATTGATAGAGACGAAATCGGGATTCTGCGCATGAATTACTTCTGCCAAGGCATCGAAATCCTTGCTTAGGTATAGACCTCGGGCACCGTAGATGTTATACTGCATGATCTTCACGAGAGTGCCTGATGGCGGGATAATGGCCTTGCTAGGATCTACGTATTTGTCTAGAGGATTGTCCTCTTTGCAAGATACGGCTAAAAGCAGCAGTATCCATGCAAGAAGGACAATTCCAGCCATTTTTTCATTATGTTTCATTGTTGTTGAGTTAAAAAATGTTCAATTCAGAAATCGCTGCTTGGTAAAACTCGCTATTTGCGCCGCCATAGCATCTGTCGACCGAAAATCTAAGGTAACGTCCTGAGGTGTGATAATTCAGGAAAAACGTGTTTTCCTTCTCGAACGGAAGCGAATATGTCCCTGCGTCAGTCCAGTGCTCGTTGTCATTGCTTAATGAAATGGTCACTATTTTTGCCTGTCCGTTGTTCACCATGTTGCCGTTTTTTTCAAGACGGCTTTTGATACGTCCGCCGTGGACAGTCATGGACTTCTTCATGTCGATGATGGTCACGTGAGGAGGGGCTACTCTGTTGGGACTGAATTCTGTACCCCAATATGTCTGGTCGTCTCCGTCAAGCATAAGTTCTGCCGGAGTGTATTCTTGGGGGATGGCGCTGAAAGATGAACATGAAAGCACGGCCCAGTCGGTGCGGTCGAAATCTGTCGTGAACGGATTTTCATTGTATGAGCCACGTATGACGAAATAGGCTGACCTCAGTTTTTCATTAACTTTTATTGAGGTATCGCTTACTTCTGTAATGCTTACAGGTAGGAGGTAAGGACCAGGACCTGGGATCCCGGCAGTATTTATTCTGATGGACATAGGCTCTGATCCGGATTTTCCGTGAAGGATAGTTACTTGATTATTTTCCAATGAATAACAATCTTCTGGGAGTAGTTGATAGGTTGTCAAATTCAAGTCGTTGTAGGTTTCTAGGAGATCTGTGGCAACACTGAACGTGACAGTTACGTCCTGCTTGAGAGGGACGATGCCTCCATAATTCGCATACATTAAGACGACAGTGTCCTCGGGAATGGTCATGTCAAGAACGATGTCTCCATTGAAACCTTTTCCTGAATAAATTACGGAATAGCTCTCGGGGAACTTAACGTTGAAATTTTCATCGATGGCATTTCCACAAGAATAACTGCCCCCAAGAATCACGGTAGCTAAAAGTAAAAGTTGATAATTGCGTTTCATTTTAATTCGAATGTTATAGAATTGGGTGCAAAATGTTACCAGCCTGGATTCTGCACGATGTTTGGATCCTTGTCAATCTCGCTCTGCGGGATCGGAAACAGGTAGTATGCTTTACGGAACACCCTTGTCTCGAAAACGACTCTCTGGTAGAAGCCAATCGCCCCACCTCCGGTTAGACTAGAGCCACCGTTCATGTTCATGCCATAAAAAGGCCCACCGTCTGTCTGTTCTGCAATGAGCCACCGCCGTGTGTCGAAATAACGCTTCCACTCTTCGCAAAGTTCAACCCTGCGTTCGTGACGAATCTTTTGCCTCATGATCTCTTGACTCATGCCGGATTCCAAGCCAGGAAGGCCAGCGCGTTCACGTATCTGGTTTATGTACTTCAGAATGTCGGGATTACCAGGATCATATTCATTTAAGGCTTCAATATAGTTGAGGAGGACTTCACCGTAGCGAATGAGAAGGAACGGGGGATTGCCTTGTTGGCCTGCTTTGTAATTGTACGAAGGAGAGACATGCTTCAGCCTTACATAACCTGTCCTAGGAGAATCGTGGGATGTGTTGCCCTCTGTCCCCCCATGATAGAATTTCCACTGATACTTATCCTTTTGGTTATTATAGATGGCATAAGAGCCATTGAAAGCTACAGACACATAAAAACGAGGTTCCCGCTTATTGTACATGTTCCAGCAGTTCTTGGGTGCGAATACCCATCCGGTCTCCGGATCTTTGTAGTCTTCTGTAATGAATCCGGTTTCGACATAGCCAGAAGTAGGGTCGGAAATATCCTTCCCATTGGCCATCTGAAACTCATCGACCAGTTGCTGGGTTACTCCACTGCTTTCGTAGCCATTGGCATAGCCACGCGGGGTTCCGTGCCTGTGAAGATTGTCCGAGTGTGTGGTAAGGTAAAAAATCGCCTCTTTATTCCAGTTATCGAGGAAAACGTCGCGGCAGGAAAGATAGGGATTGATGGTCTTTCCATCTCTATAATAAGTCTTGTAAAGCTCAAGAATGCCCAAGTCAATGATTTCCTTGCAGGCTTTAGCTGCTTTTTCCCATTTGGAAGAATCATAACTCTCTGAAAAGAGCGGTGATCCATCCTTATTGGCTAAACCTGAATATGCGGGATTCCCGTTGAACTGAGGACTGGCTGCGTAGAGCAGGCAGCGAGCCTTAATAGCTTTGCAGAATAATCCGGTGACTCGACCTCTGTCAGATTCAATCTGCTCTGTGAAATGTAGCGGAAGATCTTCTGCTGCGGCATCGAATTCTTGGCAGATGTAGTCAACACATTTGTCATAAGGATCTCTTGCGCGAGTCATTCTGGGATCTTGCGAAGGAAGATCCCCAGGGGCTAATTCATCCTCGGGAATGATGAATGGGCCATACTGGCGTAACAGACAGAAACAGAAATAGGCTCTCAGGGCACGCGCTTCTGCTTTATACTGTTTGATTCTCGAGAATTCCCCGTTCTTGATCATTTCTGCATTGGCTTCGATGTGTTGCATGAAATATGTGGCGGAACGTATGCCTCTGTAACTGTCCAGCCACATATTGTAGTAGTTGGAAGATGCATTCCAGTTTCCTAGATTGGCTGGATACATAAAGTATGCGCTTTCTCCAGGGCGGTCATAGGATTGATCAAGGTCGTCGGACATGGCATCAAGTGTAAGGTAGGATACTCTCGACTCGTCCTGAATATAGGCGTATATGCCAGCGAGGAAACGTTCGGCGTAGTTCTTTTCATTGAACACATCCTCGATCGTAATTCTATCGTTCGGAACCTGATTGAAGAAATCGTCGTTGCAAGAAACAACTGCAAAAGCGATCGGTAATGCCATCGTGGCTTGTATGATAATATTTTTTGTTTTCATGACTGATTAAAAACTGAAATTAAGTCCAAGACTGTAAGATGCAGTGTTCGGATAGACACTTCCTCTTCCGTCTCCCTGTTCAACATCCCAGAGCTTGAAAGGAGTGAATGTCAAGATATTGACGCCTTGGAAAAAGACGCTTGCGCTACTTAGCCCAATGCGTCGGACAAAAGTCTTTGGCAAGGAGTAAGTCATTTGGCAGTTCTTGAGTCTCAGGTAATGGGAAGGTAGCACGAACCAAGAATTCGCCTTGTAATTCAGGTTGTAGGTGGAACTTGGAGCTAGTCTTGGGTAGAAGGCATTTGGATTGGGATTATCTTCGGTCCAGCGATCTGTTATATTGCTCATGATGTTCCCATACGCAGTTCCACTTTCGAATGGGGCAACACCCACGCCTGAAACTAAGGCATCCACATGTGCTGCACCCTGTAGCATGGCTGAAATGGCAATATTCCGGAAGGCAATGTTGAGACCGAAACCATAGATGATTTCTGGCACCGTACCCCAGCCTATTGGAGCCATGTCATAGTCATTGATTTGGCCATCGCCGTTGAGGTCTTTAAATTTGATGTCTCCAGCCCGAGTGTTGCTGGCCTGGTAGGCGGAGGCGGCCACTTCTTCATCACTTTCGAATAGTTTCTCGGCAATCAGGCCGAACCGCTGTCCGACCCGGTGGCCCCTACGGTCTTGCCAAGGGTACGTGTATGTCATATCATTCTCGACAACTTTGTTGCGATTGAACGAGAAATTACCCATCGCGCTTATGAACCAATCTTGGCTGACTTGGTTGTGGTAGTCAAGCGATATCTCGAATCCTTTATTATTTACCTTGCCGATATTGCCAAGCGGAGACTTTCGAATGCCTAGATAGGCAGGTATTACCTGTCTTGAAAGGAAAATGCCGTCTCGCTTATCCTTGAACACATCGACTTGTATGTTTAGATTATTGCCGAGGGTGATTATATCAATGCCCAGATTGTATTTCCTGGCAGTTTCCCATGACACATCTACACCTTCGTCGCCGATAGCCAGGCCGGAATAGGATACCTTCTGACTGTCACCGAAGGTGTAGCCGGTCACGGAATCTACTGTAGACAAATATGCAAAACGGCGTCCCGTGATCTTGGCATTTCCGACCTTGCCCCATGTCGCACGGATCTTCATGAACTGCACGGCATTTTTCAGTGGCTCGAAAAAGCGTTCGTTGGAAATGACCCAGCCAAGGCCGAAAGATGGAAAGAACCCGTATCGCTTGTCTGGATTGAAATTCTCAGAGCCATTGTAGCCAAAATTGAATTCGGCGAAGTAGCGCTCGCTATAGGCATAGGTATAGCGACCAGCTAAGCCTCTGAATCTATAAGGAAGAGCTGTTTCTAGCGATGTAGCCAACGTGTTCATTTCGTCGCTTTGGTTGAAGAGCAGCATCCCAGTAACATCGTGCTTGCCGAATGTCTGCTTGTAGTTTGCTGCAGCCTCCAGATAAATGTTTCTATTGCCTTGGTGGGAATTGGCATAGGAAAGGGTCGTCGTCGTGGACGAGCGCGTCTGCTGAAGGATCAGTTTCCCTTCATCATCGCGGCCCAATGCCATCCATGTATTCGGGGTGCGAGTAAAGCGATTGGAGGAATAGCTGTATGCATCGAACGAGAACATGCCCGTGACGGAAAGCCCCGGAACGAATGGAATCTGCTGTGTCAGACGCAGATTAGAGAATACCTGACTTCTCCATTGATTGGCGTACCCCATTTCATTAAGAACCGCATAGGGATTTTGGACGCTACCCGAAGGTCTGTCTCCAATCTCTCCGTTGGGATAAACCGGCGCTACATAGTTAGGAGTTGCGTAGAAGGCAGATCCGAAGATTGCCGAGTTGCTGGAAGCCGGATAGTTGGCATTGGCAAGATAGCCTTGGATGCCTAGCTTGATTTCCGTTGTCACGAAAGGTTTTAGGGTCATGTTGGATGTGACTGAATATCTCCTGTAATAGGTATTCGCATTGTAATCGTGACTTGCGGAATCATTATTGTACAAGCCCTGTTCTTCAAAATAACCAAGGCCAATATAATAGATTGCCTTGTCGGAACCGCCACGGATATTTGCATTGGCGGAACGGTTGTGGCCGAATTTCTTGAAAAGGAGATCCATCCAGTCCACATTTGGATAAAGATATGGATCTTCTCCGCTCTCGGTCTTTGAAATTGCCTCGTCAGTGTACATCGGTTCCTCTCTACGGGTCGTAAAGGCCTCGTTGGTGAGTCTCATGTATTCAGGAGCGTCCACGAAATCTGGGAGTTGGATGAATCGCGTGATTCCCTCGGTGTAGCGGATGTCGAATTGAGGTTTTCCTGCGCTTCCTGATTTCGTGTTTATTATGATGACGCCGTTAGCGCCTCGCACACCGTAAATTGCAGTAGCGGAGGCATCCTTCAGGATGCTGAAACTCTCGATATCTTCAGGATCGACATTTGATATGCTTCTAGGAACACCATCTACGAGAGTAAGCGGAGCGCTCATGCCAGCTGTGAGCGTGGAAATTCCTCGAATATAAATTGATGCATCGTCATAACCAGGCTCTCCTGTTCTCTGCATGGACACTACTCCCGATATCCTACCAGCGAGAGACTGGGTTAGATTGGCGACGGGAACCTTGATTTCAGGCACCGAGATGCTTTGAGTCGCTCCAATGAGGCTGATTCGCTTCTGGGTTCCATAGCCGACCACGGCAGCTTGCTCAAGGATTTCTGTGTCAGGCTGCAAGAATATATCTACGGAAGAAGACTCGCCGGCCTTGATTCGGATACTGTTGTAACCTAGATAAGAAAATTCGATTTCTGCCCCTCGTGGCACATCAATGATGTAGTTGCCATTGATGTCGCTGGCTGTTCCCTTGTTCATGCTGTTTCTTGGAATGACATTGACCCCTATGAGAGGGGAACCGTCTGTGGCGTCTTTCACGGAACCGGTTATCCTGACTGTTTTTTCGGACTCCCGTGCCTGTGGAGACGTGGCCTCGGATTTTTTCCCAGCTTCTCTTTGAAACAAGGCGACCATGTTGCCTTTGATTTTGTATGAAATACCGGCTTTCGAGAATGCGGCATCCATGATTTCTTCGGTGCTAGCATTCCTGAGGTTCAAGTCTACCCTTCCGATTTGAGTGTTGCCAAGCAAGAAGTCATAGGAAAAGACTATTCCTGTCTGGTTTGTGATGGCATCCGTCACTTTTTTGACAGTAGCTTCCCCCATGGAAATCTTCACATCATGGTGAATCTGCTTAGCGATTGAAAAATTCCCAAATGGAGGCAGAGAGAATAAGACCAAGACGAGAAATATTCTCATTAGCGATAAAGTTACCTTTTTCATCAAGGAGTTAATTTTAGTTTGACATATGTGATTATTGGATTGTCCGTTTTGGAATTTCTTTTTTGACTAGTCTGAAGAGAAAGTAAATTCATGCCCAGAAACAAGCTCGAGCATTTCAACTACGTCTCCTAATGCTGCGGATTTCTGAAATCTGAATGTGATCAACTGGTTTTCGGGTACAAAATCATTTGTTTTTAGCCGTGTGTGATATGTCTTTTGAATGATATCAATGACTTCGCATATTGGGGCTTCGGAAATCATCACGACATGGTACCGATCCAGCAATATGTTCCATGCCGGGATTTGCTTGACCTCAAGATAATCCTTATGCGGACTGAAAATTGCTTGCTGCCCTGGCTTGAGTTCAACTATGTCCTTGCCCCTAGTATTGCGCAGTGACACCGAACCGGATGCCAAGATGGTTTCTATTTCTTGTTCATGGCAGGTAGCCTTTACATTGAATACAGTTCCATGAACGATGACCAGTGCTTTTTCTGTCTTGACTATAAAAGGCTTTCCTGGGTTTTTCGTGACATCAAAAAAAGCCTCCCCGTTGAGCCAGACTTCTCGTTTTTTTATGTTGTATTTATTGTTGTAGGACAATGTTGTTCCTTCCCGCAGGCACACTGTGCTGCCATCCGGAAGATCGAGTCGCATCACGACAGAATCGGGATTGCAAAACGAGGCGATATTTCTGTTTAAAATTTGTTTTCGATTCAACGAAAAAACTGCGATGATGACGAGTAAACATGCTGCCACAGAGAGTGTCCAGAAGATTTTTACAGACTTGCGCAGATGTTTCTGGCTTTCTTTCAGGGAGATGGCGCGGTTTAGGGAATCACGTGCCTTAACAAACGCCTTCTCACTCGAGAACCCTGTATCATCAATGCTGAGCCAGTGATGTACGGCTTTCATGTCAGCTAGATGCCGACGGTCTTCTTCCGAAGCGGAAATGTTTTTAAGTATCTCTTTTTCTTCTTCAGGTGTAGTTCTACCTTCTAGGTAGGCGATGATAAGGTTTTCGTCCATAAAGTCTAGTCGCTAGTACTTTATATACGCACGACCATGGAAAAGTGCCTATTCTGAATATGAAAAAGTCTGAATCGCGTGTCAGGAACGTGTGAGGAAATAGAGCATTAAGATGTAAACGAGTGCCTTGTACGGACAAAGGTTGCTTCGGAGGATCTTCAGTGCCTTGTGAATCTGATTGTTTACGGTTGATACGGAAATCCCTAGACTTTCACTGATCTCTTTTCCCGAGAGGCCGTCGATGTAACTCATCCTGAACACTTCCTGACATTTCGGTGGAAGCAGAGACATGGCTGTTTCAAGGTCTCGTGAAAGTTCTTTTGTGTATAGTGCTTTGATCACGTCATTCCGGTCGATGTCATATTCACTTGCCAGCGTTTCGTCTATCCGTCTGGCAAACCACGAACGATAGTGGATGCTGTTATCCTCCTTTCGGATAAAATTGATTGATGTGTGGTAGACCGCTTTCAGGAGATATTGCCTCATCGAATTTCCATCTTTGAGCGAGGCTCTGTTCTCCCATACTTTCATGAATACGGATTGAACGACATCTTGTGCATTGTCGTTTCCAACAATCAAACTGGCATAGTCTACAAGTGGTTTCCAATGAATTCCGAATAGCTCATTGAAGGCACCCTTGTCTCCTCTGCGAATTTTCGTTATCAAATCCGGCAATTCCACAATGAAAGGTTGTAATCGTTCCGGGAGCAAATTTAAACTTTTTTTTTTATTTTCCAGCATCGGATCAGTCTAGAGCCGGCCATCTGCGAGTTTGAGTATCATGTTATCGCCGGATATGTCGCCGGTGGCCTTCTCGGAGACATCCTCAGCATCTGATGCCTCCGGGCTTCTCCCGTGGCTCGACACGTGGAGTGCGTCAAGCGCTGTAATCGAATCGTAATAAAATTGTGACAAACGTGTAACAAAAGAGTATTTTTTACGTTATTCATATGCCCGAAATTCGCAAGGGTAAATGAGATTTTATGAACAGCAAGGCAATACTGCTCGTGCTAGCCGGTTTTATTCCCTGTCTAGCACATGCGCAAGACTCGACGAATGTTAAGAAAGTCCCTCAGATTGGTGGCACCATCAGAGCAAAATACGAATATCAGACGAGTGAAGGAGAAGGACGCTTCGAGGTCAGGAACGCTCGCATAAACGTGACGGGAGGCATCTCTTCTGCCGTTTCATATAAAGCCGAGATTGATCTCTGCGATGAGGGCGCCATAAAGATGCTGGATGCCTATGCTCGAATAAAGCCTTTCAGGAATTTCCAGTTCACGATTGGTCAGATGAGGGTGCCATTCACCATCGATGCCCACAGATCTCCTCATCAGCAATATTTTGCCAATCGCTCGTTCATAGCTAAGCAGGTCGGAAATATCCGAGATGTCGGTGCAGCCGTAGGCTATGCAATTGAAGGGACGGTTCCTGTGTTGTTGCAGGCTGGCCTTTTCAATGGTTCAGGATTGACGAACCAGAAGAATTACTGGACCAGCAGCGTGAATTACTCAGCCAAGGCTCAAATTTCTCTGCTCAGGCCTTTGACCATGACTCTGAGCGTGCAGAAGATAAAGCCGGATTCCATCTCGGTGATGATGTACGATGCCGGGCTGAGCCTGAGACTTGGCGATTTCTTTGCCGAGGCCGAATACCTGTACAAGCGCTATGCATGCAATGCCTTTCATCCGGTGCATTCAGTGGACGCTTTCATAAACTATGACATATTCATTGGGAAAAGTCTGGTTAAGAAAATATCACCTCTCGTTCGTTATGACTATATGAGTGACCATAGTGATGGGAACCGCTACTTGAATGGTTCAGCGGACGCCGCAGGAACCCTTATCATCAACGACTACCAGCGCAGCAGGGTGACAGCAGGAGTGACCATCAGCCTCTCCAAACCTTTTCTTTCGGACATCCGCATCAATTATGAAAAGTACTTCTACCGCGATGGCGCAGTTCCGAAGACCTCGGAAAAAGACAAAATAGTCATCGAATTCATGACCCATTTCTAGACAAACGTTCATCCTATGCTTCGCTCGTCATCCATTCCTCACCATAGTCATCCCATCTACACACGTCACCCAGAACCCGATTCTGTCCATACGTTTGCAATTAGCGGGCAGGCGTGTTTGCATCAGAAGGCGCTACACACCACGTTGGCCTGCCTCCACACCCTTTCAAGAAGCAGCCTGTTGACTGAATCTCCCTTGTCATGGTGATCCAAATTTAATGGCAACGGTGTTGTGCTACCGTATGGTCTGGAATGGAGGACCGCATTGCCCACCCAGTTTACCAGAACCGGGGTAAGCGATGGGAATATTACTTCTAGACCCATAGGATTCTGGTCGCCGTTGCCGTCAAGTATGGATAAATACGACATCGTTCCGTGGCCGCGGCTTCGGCGGGCGGATACGCCACAAGCACCAACTAGCGAGCCAGCGCAAGGGCACAGCCGTCACTGGACAAGATATGCTATGAAGCGCGTCATGCTTTTGCCGAGCGAGGTTCCGTGCCTCTGGGGTGGCTATAGTTAATGAGGCCATGCAACATCCAAGATGTCATGACATGGTGTTCGTATGGCGAACCATGCAGGAGAGCCTTGTTCATGGGATTGGTCCGCTCGGCAAAAGCATCCGGACTGGACTCCGCGCAATGGGCGCAGGATGACGAGGGAAAACGCTCTAAACCTTGTGCTAGACCCGGAATCATGGCTTGCGGAAGCAGATCCTGGACTTGATTCAGTTCCTATGCGTGCGAGCCTAGCACTAGGTGGTGTGGGTTTCTTGCATGTTCCTTGCAGAGATTCCAAAAGTTGTTTTAGATTTACAATATATTAGAGAAAAATTATTGCAATGATGAGGAATATATTGACTGCCATTCTGCTGTGCGTCATCTTGGTTTTGAATGGCGCTGGAGCAGATGGAAAAGACAAGGTTGCCGTGCAGCTAGGCATGACCAAACAGGAAGTGACTGCGATATTGGGGCAGCCAGATGATATCAGTTTCGATTATCGCAGCGAGCAGTGGGAATATTATATAGACGGAGGTTTTACCAAATATGACAAACACATATTCGTAGGCTTTGATTCGGAAGGCCGGGTGGTTACGTACAGGTCGGTTTCTTTGAGGCCAGATGACAGGGACGATGATTATCATAGGAGGGGAACGGAGGTAGGACCAATGAGGCGTTATTCCGTCGATGAGTTTTGCATGGATGAGCGAGCCTTTTCTGTCTTGTACGATAAAATCAAAACCGCAAGCTTCAGCGACAGCAAGTTTGACTTGGTAGAGGTAGCAAGCCTTGGATGCTATTTCAGCTGCAGCCAGTGCGCAAGAATCCTCAGCCGATTTTCTTTTTCAAGTGACAAATTAAAGGCTTTGCAGTTCATGGCTCCTCGCATTTCAGACTATCAGAATGCGAACATGATATACAGCGTGTTCGATTTTGATAGCGATAAGGCCTTGGCTGCGGAAATCCTCGGAGGGCGTTGAGCAGCATCATGGATTGCTAGAAGAAAGATCCCCAAAATATTCCCTCTATGCCATTTGCATATTTAAGAATTGTTCGTATTTTTGCGAACAGTTCTTAGGTTCTATATGGAAGAGATTAAGGAATATACTCTTAAGCAGGAGCTTCTTGCAAAGTTTGCTCGGGTTCTGGGACATCCTGCGCGGATTGCGATAATGGATTTCCTTGCTAAACAGCCCAATTGCTATTTCGGTGACATCAATGAAGAACTGCCTATTGCAAAGGCGACCGTTTCACAGCATCTTTCTGCTTTGAAAGAGGCCGGGCTGATTCAGGGTGAGATTGAAACTCCAAAGGTGCGGTATTGCATAAATAAAGAGAATTGGACTCTTGCCAGCCTGCTATTCAAAGATTTCTTTGACAAACCAATCAATAAGAACGGAAACTGCGGCTGCTCCGGTTGACGTTGCCTGCCTAGGTTCTGCGCCATAGCTTGTTTTATTATAAAAATATTGTTCGTAATATTACGAATATATAAAAATACATCTGAAATGGAAATAAAAGTAATGGGTAGTGGTTGTGCCACTTGCAAGGCTTTGCATGCTGCGATGCAGGAAGCCGTAAGAAGTCTTGGAATGAATGAATGCGTCATCTACGACACAGATATCCAGCACGCAGTCGAGATGGGAATCTTGCGTCTGCCGGCAGTCGTGATAGATGGCAGGATTGCTGCGCAAGGGCGCAAGTTCTCGGTAAGGGATGCACAGGAGCTCATCAAGAGCCATCTTCCGAAAGTGAACATCTGACAAAGGAATCCAGCCCTTTCTGGGCTGTGCCCGATTTATTTTAGAAGTATATGTTGCAAAGATTTGCGGATTGGATGGCATTCGGGATATTCGGTCTCGAACCGGCATCCAAGTGGGGCGATGCCTTAAGTTTTTTCATCTATGACAGCATAAAGATTCTGCTGCTCTTGTTCATCATAAGCGCGATCATGGGCATAATCAATGCCTATTTGCCGGTAGGGCGACTGCAACGATATTTGGCGACGCACAAAATGTTTGGGCTGCAGTATTTCCTTGCCTCGCTTTTTGGGGCGCTGACCCCGTTTTGTTCCTGTTCCTCCATTCCGCTTTTCATAGGTTTCGTAAAAGGTGGAATTCCTCTAGGAGTAACATTTGCGTTTCTCATCACTTCCCCGTTGGTAAATGAGGTGGCTTTGGCAATGTTTCTTGGATCTTTCGGAATAAAGATCACTGTAGTCTACGTGGTGAGCGGCATTTTGCTAGGCATGGTTGGCGGGGTGATTCTAGGTAAGATGAATCTGGAGCTGCTACTATCGGATTGGGTGAAGAATATCCAGCGTCAGAGCGAAATGCGCACCGAGGAGTGGGAAGAGGAAAATCTGTCGTTCAGGAAACGGCTGCCGGGGATTCTGAGTGATTCCTGGAGCATTGTACGCGGAGTGCTGGCGTACGTGCTGATCGGCATTGGCATCGGGGCGGTGATGCATGGTTTTGTACCGGAGGGGTTTTTCGCGCAATATATGGGCAAGTCCAATCCGTTTGCCGTGCCGATTGCTACGATTCTGGCGGTGCCGATGTATGCGAATGCTGCGGGAGTAGTGCCTATCATGGAGGTATTCGTGGCAAAGGGCATTCCCATTGGGACCGCCATTGCTTTCATGATGGGCGTCGTCGGACTTTCTGTTCCAGAAGCTGCGTTGCTGAAAAAAGTCATGACCTGGAAGCTCATAGGAATATTTTTCGGCGTTGTTACAGCGTGCATCATAGTCTCCGGATATTTGTTCAATGCAATATTGTGATGGTCGGGAATTGCCAACGCAATATTCCGCATCGGGCTTCTGTCAGTACCAGGGAAGCCCGTACGCAGGCGGCGGAAGATAAATTATGATGCTTTGAATTTTCTGCAATCCCTGTTCTATGTCCTTGATGATGTCGGAGACATCCTCTACTCCCACCGAAAGCCTGATAAGGTCTTGGGCTATGCCAGCTTCACGGAGATGCTCGTCTAAAAGCTGCCTGTGGATATGGCTGGCATGATGGAGAACGCATGAACGTGCTTCCGTAAATCTCGTTTGAAGACACGATGTGGTCTCCGGCTCCGAGTATGTTGATCGCGGCTAAGTAATGCGCCGCGTGGCTAGAATATGTCAGCAATGCTCCGCCTCTGCTCTCAAGCTCAGCTATCTTTTCAGTTACGGCATCGTTGATAGGGTTCTGGAGACGAGTATAAAAATACCCGTCCTTCTTGAGGTCGAAGATCATCGCCATCTCTTCGCTGTTATCGTACTTGAATGTTGTGCTTTGGATGATTGGGAGCTCGACAGGCTCACCATTTTTTCGGCTCGTACCCTGCCAGTATTCAAAGTGCAGTTTAACATGTTCGTTGTATATATGTCATGAAAATATACTCTTTTTTATCTCTATTGGAAGCATTTCCCATGTAAGAGTTTTTGCATTTAGGCTTGAAATAGCGTAATTTTATACAGCTGTAGAAGAAATTATCATGAAAAGTAAATATCAGAGCATCGGATTAATGTCTGGCACGTCCCTAGATGGGCTTGATGTCTGCTGTGCGACCTTCACTAGGAGGAAGCAGGGGTGGGGCTTCAACATTGATTGCGCAAAGGTTTATGAATATTCCGACGAGCTGTGCCGGAAGCTTGGAACTGAGGCGCAGAATATGAGTGCAAAGGATTTTTGCGCACTTCATAGCGAATATGGCTTCTTTCTAGGGGAGAGGGTCAATGATTTCATCAAAGAGTACGGCGTGAAGCCAGATCTGATTTCTTCTCACGGACACACGATATTTCACGAGCCTGTAAAGAAGCTGATGTGCCAGATTGGGGATGGGGCTGCGATTGCTGCCGTGACAGGGATTCCTGTGGTGTCTGATTTCCGCCGGTTGGACATAATGTTGGGCGGCCAAGGTGCTCCGCTGGTACCGATAGGGGACAGGCTGCTTTTCGGTGAATATGATTACTGCCTGAATATAGGAGGCTTTAGTAATATATCGTATGAATCTTCCGAAGGGAGGATTGCTTTCGATGTCTCTCCTGTTAATTACGTGATTAATCATTATTGTCGCCAGATTGGAGTGGCCTTTGACAAAGATGGAGAAATCGCTAGATGCGGCTGCGTGAATAAGGAAACGCTAAAAGTCCTTGACGACCTGCAATATTATCATCATAAGCCTCCGAAGTCACTTGGCCGCGAGTGGGTTGAGAATAACATATTCCCAATCCTGGATTCATCCGGACTGTCAATTGAAGACAAGCTCCGAACTTTCTACGAGCATGCTGCAATACAGCTTTCCAAGGTCACTCAGCCAGGACGAAGCCTTTTTATAACAGGCGGAGGCACTTATAATAAGTTCTTGATTTCCAGAATATCCGAACTCTCCAAAGACGAAATCATCATACCCGACAGCCAGGTAATTGAATATAAGGAAGCTCTGATTTTTGCCCTTCTAGGCATCATGTACATGGAGAATCAGCCATCATGCTTATCCTCCGTCACAGGTGCTACCCACGACAACATAGGAGGCATGCTTTTCAAGATTTAATATATTATCTGGATCATTTAGCTGTTTCGAGAAAATATCCTTGCTTGCTCATTGCCTCAGAAGGTTGTTCATTCTTTATGTTCAATATTGTCAAAGGGGCCGATTCACAGTCACTATATGGTTGATGATGCAAGAATGACTGTAAGGATACATGGAAATGTATCTCCGCGAAGAAATCCTGGACGAGGCCTCTGTCTAGGATGTCGAGGCTTTTGATCAGTTCATGGAGGCCGCAGCCATTTCGGACGGTGAGATGATCAATTATTCCAATATCGCCAGCGACTGTAGAGTTGCGGCGATTACCGTCAAGGCCTACTATCAAATACAGAAGGACACTTTGATGGGATACGAGATTCCGGCCTACGCGAAAGTGGTCAAGAGGAAGATGGTCCAGGATCCCAAGTTCTATTATTTTGATGTAGGTCTAACAAATTATCTGATGGGTAGGCATCGCCTCAGGCGCGGCTCCGACGATTACGGGCACGCCTTCGAGCACTTTGTCATGCAGGAATTAATGGCCTATCGTGGGTATTATCGCCGCCGTGAGAAGATTTCCTACTGGCACACCTATAACAATCAGGAAGTGGATGCCATCATCGGATACGCTAAGGTGGCCATCGAAATCAAAGCCAGCGAGGAGGTGAAGACCCACCACAAAAACGGGCTGAACTCTTTTAAGGAAGATCATCCTGATTGCCGGTTGATCCTTGTCTCTCTTGACCCTATAACGAGGCCTTCCGGAGAGATAGAACTCATTTATGTGGACGATTTCCTGAAGGTGCTCCGGAACTGTGAAATCTTCTAATAACACTATGGCATCTGTAAGCAAATTGAAAACAATGGATCTTCCAGAACGAACTGCTTGCCTTCGCTCTCCCCAAGATTGAGAATTGGAAAGACCGGCTGAGCGTGAACCTGGTATTCATCCATATCTAGCCCGAAAGTGCCCACGTAATCAGCAATGTCGCTGGAACTGGGCACCATCGACCAGAATGATGGCGTACACCCAGTGGATAGAGGTGTACGGGGTGGGCACCGGTGGACAATGGTGGACAGTTGTATGGCTTGTTGAGACTGAATTCGGTCACGTCGCGGGAAATGCGTAACTTTCGCAAAATTTGAATTATATGAAGAAACTGGAGAGATATTCAAAGAAATGGTGGTTCTTCGCCCTCCTGCTATTAGCACAGTTTATATTTCCACCCATTGTGAGCCGTAACTTTGACTCGCAGGATATATCCCGTATGGTGTATGTAACGCTTGGCAATGCGCCACAGTGCCATCTGGGCAACCTCAACATTGTGTTTCAGTCGCTTTCTCTGCTTATTCTTATTCTGCTTTTCGTATTCAAGAACAAAATGCGTACGGCATTCAATGCGTATGTCGCGGTTTCCTATTTAACAGTCGCCTTTATCCAGAACATGGCTGTAACGGAACAATACGGATTCAGCATAGTGACCGTGAATCTGGTGATGTTTCTGTTTGTGGCTTATGTATGGATTAGGGAGACATTGCGTCCGGAGAACAATTACGTCTTCAGCGGTTTCAAATGGAAATATGCATGGATGATTGTTCTCGCTATATTTGCCTATTGGTTCCCGTTTACGCCTCAAGGTAAGCTGGACTTTAATCCTCTGCACTTCTTCGCTAACAATACAGCTACTGCATATTGTATGATGACACCGGCCTTCTTGACAATTTTGACGCTGAATCTTCCCAATGTGAACATCGTAACATACAGGATTACAGCAATAATTGGCTTCATCATCGGTATCTACAATATGTTCAACTTCTTCAACCCGTATACAGTCTGGCTTGGAGTCGCCCATATTCCATTGTTCTTAATTTCGCTTTACTGTGCAATCCTCAGTTACAGATTTGCGGCACCAATGAATGGAGAAAATATTCCAATCTATCGACCTGAAAACTGATGCCCCCTTACCCTTCATACCTGGACCTCAGCATATAAAGAAGCGCTGATGGCGCTGTGCAATGCTGTGGACAGGACTGTCCTGTCGGACCGGTTGCCGTATCCTTATACTGAGGCGGTGCAGCAGACGTGCGGGATTGCTTTTGGAGAGCTTGGCCTTGGCCGTATTACGG
Source organism: Bacteroidales bacterium (assembly GCA_028724885.1). Classification (GTDB taxonomy): domain Bacteria; phylum Bacteroidota; class Bacteroidia; order Bacteroidales; family UBA932; genus Cryptobacteroides. Next base: position 105,161 of record JAQYTJ010000018.1, read on the forward strand.
CTACAGTGTTTGAGAGGAAGGGTCAGATGCAAAACCCTGTGTTTAAGAGCAAAATCATGAATACGTGAGTGCCTCCCCGATTGTGCCACGGGTTCGGCGGACGAATCCTCCGGGCGGATCCCAACCAGAGAGCCATTGCAAGAGCATATCCGTCTCTGGAAGTGACTTGCTATGTGGTGCGTCATGCTTTTGCCGCGCGAGGTAGTGTGGCCCTGGAGTGGCCGTAATTGATGTGGGTATACAAACACCCATGATGACATGGAGGGGGTTTGCATGGCAAACCGAACTAGAGAGCATTGTACATTATAATGGTTCGCGTGGCAAAAGCATTCGGACTGATATCCGCTCATTGGTTGCAGTATTACAAAATAACTGCCCCGTTCATCCTGACGAAAGTCAGGATCTATATTATCGAAGGCCTAGATCCTGAAACAAGTTCAGGATGACGTGGCGAGTTGTTCGGGACGACGGGGAGTACAGTTCAGGATGACGTGGCGAGTCGTTCGGGACGACGGGGAGTACAGTTCAGGATGACGTGGCGAGTCGTTCAGGATAACGGAAGTGTTTGGATAGGATGGCGATTAATAAGTGATCACTTACTTTAATTCGAGCATGTGTCTAAAAGGACAATGAGAGTGTTCTCTATTCCGGAACCCGTGTTACCCTCTGAGGATCGTTCGTTTCAAGGTGATCACATACATTCTTTAACACAGGGTTTTGCATCTACCCGATGGGGGTGGGTGTGTGGATAGGAGCAGATTCAAAAAAAATGGCTCACAAATAGATTGCAAGCCATTTTCCGTGGAGCATAGGAGGATCGAACTCCTGACCTCAAGATTGCGAACCTTGCGCTCTACCAGCTGAGCTAATACCCCATTTACCTTGCAAATATAGCAAGAACTTGCGTAATAATGGCAGAATGAGGGCAAAATATGATAAGTGGTTGGTACTTATACCATTTTTGTGTTACCCCGCCATATTTCTAATTTCGGCAGAAATAGCCGTATATGGTGGGTATCAGAGAAAGAATT
>JAQYTJ010000019.1 GCA_028724885.1 Bacteroidales bacterium
TTTTCCTGTTTTCCGCACTTTTTCTCTTCTCTGCCCCAAACCTGCCCCACAACAGTGTGAGAGGCCGATCGCTTTCTAAATTTGGGTGTCCCGCATCGAATTGCTACCTTCGTGGTATGTTCGTCCGGCGGAAGCATAACAAGAGCGGTAGCACCTCCATACAGGTCGTGGCCAAGGCCAACGGCAAGTACCGCGTTCAGAAGTCGTTCGGCAGCAGTCGGAATGCGGCTGTGCTGTCATCGCTTGAGCAGCAGGCGAGGCGATGGGCGGACGAACATGAGTTCGGCGAGGCCTTGTTTTCTCCCGATGGCGCAGCCGAGTACGATGCCATCATGGCAGGCATCGGTCAGGATCAGCCCCGGCTGGTGGGGCCGGACCTCATTTACGGCCGCCTGTTCGATGAAATTGGGTTCGGAGCCGTCAGGACATCCGACGATGAGATTTTCAAGAGCCTGGCGGTCACGCGTCTTTACAGGCCAGGGAGCAAGCTGAAGACGCTCCGTTACATGGCGTACTTCATGAACAAGTACTACGACGAGGACAAAATCTATCGCTATCTTGACGAGCTCTGCTGGAGGCCGGGAGCCGGGCGCAAGGCCGGGGCATATGATGTGAAGCGCGACGTGGAGCAGGTCACCTATAACCAGGCCAAACGCATGCTTGGCGGCACGGTGGCCGTGGTCTTCTGCGACACGACAACGATGTACTTCGAGTCCAGAGAGGACGATGTCCGCATCCCCGGATGGTACAAAGACGGCAAGAACGCCAATCCTCAAGTGGTTCTCGGTCTCCTGGTAGGCCCCGGAGGCAATCCGATTGGGTACGAGATCCATCCCGGGAACACATACGAAGGCCATACGATGATACCCATCATCGAGAAACTACGGGAGCGCTTCGGCTTTCCCAAGCCAATCGTCGTGGCGGATGCGGGTCTCCTGAACAAGGAGAACATCCGGGACCTGGAGGAGAGCGGATACGAGTACATCCTGGGTGCGAGGATACGCTCACAGGACAAGCCGTTCAAAGAGATGATTGCCTCATTGAACTTGTCCAATGGCCAGATATGCACAATACTCACACTCTAAATTGCATTTTTCGGTTACCTCAAATATTATATTATGACATTCGTCAAATAATCTATTTATGTCCGCAGGTAGAACTTTTATACTATTATTTGGTACTTTATTGAGTTTATCTTCTGCTGCAGAAGAGGCCGCTTTATATGTAATCTGATCATTATTAAAATCAAATTGATATTTAAACATTGACTCAAACAGTTAATATTAGTCTCTTAAAAAGAAGACGCACATTGATTTTGTGCACAATCCTCTATATCAATGTGCGTCATTAAACGATAAAATATACTATTGATTATAATTATCTGAATTTATTGTTGACTCCTTCTCCAATTGATCCTTGTAACCTTGTTCAATCGCATTGCGTACACCAGCACAACCTCCAGTCCTACAAGGGCAACGATAAGAGTTTGTTGCTCCGAGAATCTCAGACATCATTTGTCTCTCAAGAGAAGTCTCTTGTGGTAAATTGATTTTTGTTTTTCTTTCATAACATTAAAAATTAAATTGGATTGTGCACATTTAATTATTTAATTTTTGGAATACGATTGCATAATAAGATGCGATTCGGGCATTCGGCTCATTAAGCCGGGCTAACGAAATATCATAGAGGAAGACCAGCCGGTTGTCATTGGTTATCTGCATAGGCATGCCTTCTGACCCATATTCAGGGCTTTCACTATCAATCATTTTAATAAATGACTTCCGGCTATCCTTGTCATACAACCATATATATTTGAGATTTTCATTCATGTGATCTGACAAGGTGACGTTCAGCAGTAAATATTTGTCATTCTCAAAACAGGAATTGATGTAATATGCGGCTGATTCTGAAATGATTGGAAACATCGCTTCAAAATCTTCGGCCTCAAAGAGCGATTCCGGGAATGCTTTCTCTCCGAAATCAAGTTTAAGCTCTGAGGTGATCCCCTTGGCATTGAACCAATAAAGACCATTCACATATTGCTGATGACATAAGACAGTATTCTTCACTCCTGGAACAAGGTGCTCTCCTGAGCCAGTCAACAGCATGCTTGATTCTTCTAGAAAGCGATTTTTAACATTAAAAGCCGTGTCTGTAATGACAATGACATCCTGGCCAAGCGTTTCATCCTCATATCTCTGTTTAAACAAAGCAATGTCCTTATCATTTAGAAATGACAGTGAACTAGCTCGAAAGCCTATGTCGTATTTCCGGCTGAAAACGCCTTCATCAAAGACCATTACTTCATTTCCCTCACCAGTCAGAAGATAAACCAACCTTTTATCAGAGACCTCGAAATCAATGATGTTCAGGTACTCGCCCCTCCCTCTTCCAATCCTGTCAATAATGTACTTAGCGTTCCCTTCTGAATCGATTGCGAACAATCTTTTTGACTGCCCATCCAGAAGATAGAAAATGCCATTGCGTTCTTTTAGCGAGAGCAATGCCCTGTCTCCAAGCACAGAGACAAGGCTATCTAGATAGATGATAGATTCAGGCTCGCCGAGTTGTAGAGAATCCGCGTGAGCATCGAATTCAAGAGTAGCTTCTTCATTACGATTCGAAGAACAGCCAGAAGTTATTGAGAAGACAGTCAATAATATCAGCAGAGAAATAGGGGGAACGTTCAAATAACGTAATCTTGATTTATTATAAAGCATGGTCGAAGAAATTTAAGCACAAATTATTTTTATAAGCTATTTCGCTTTTGCAAGCATAATGATAGGGTTTGACTCCATCGTGATTCCTTCGATGCCGACAGATGACAGATAGGAGTATGCTCTCTGACGGGCATCATCGGTTATGTCCCTTGTGTATCCATAGTTTATGGTCGAAGGGTCAAGAACATCTATCAGCCAGCCTTCATTTTGCCATCTCGGGCTGAATTCGGTGTCTAAGCTGTCCGATAGTCTGAAATCCCCCCTGTAAATAATCCCATCAGTCTTTTTCAGAACATAGTGACTATAATTCCAATTCCTGTCAAAGATGCTGAGATAAAGGTTCTTGCTGTCTTCTGCAAATTCCATGATAAACTGCTTGTGGGACTCTGTTGTCTTGAGAGGAATGAATTTTATCGGCTCAAAAACATCTTCCAACGACAGCACAGGAGCTTTCTTAAGGTCTTTGTAGTCAAAAGAACTTAGCTGAGAGCTATGCTCACATGAAATGACAATTGCAAGACAGAGAAAGAGTCCTATGTATTTATTCATAAGGTCATACATTTAAACGTTTTTAAATATATTCCAAAAATTGTAAATGTCAAAATTTTTGTGAGTTATTATTGGCACAATGACCTTTTTATTGATGACTTATGTGTTATAATCGGTTGTTGCACGACTTTCAGCATAGCTTTGAGTAGATTATGTGGCAAGCAATCAAAACTTACCACGTCATCCCGAGCGACCCACCCGTCATGCTGAACTTGATTCAGCATCTCCCCTTCGCAAACCTAGATTCTCGTCCTTCCGCGGCCACCTAGGCCAATATCTTGTACGCCAATGGCTTTCGCTTCACCAGGGCCATTCGCAATCAGACACCGCCCTCCCATCAATCTCCCCTACGGAAATCCGCACGGATTGAGACCGTACGGAAGGCGTTTTGCAAGCTATTGAGTATTAAATAATGAATAATCGATTATAGTACGGCCCTCATTTCGCTACGCAGACCATACGCTGGCCTTTCGTAACTTATTGATTGCTAATAAGCATCTCTGCGATGCTCGTACGGTCCCCGCCACCCTGAACCGTCAGTTAGAATACTAAAAAATTATTTGAAATTTCGGCTGAATTTCATTATAATTGCCATAGTCTGAAAAACGTTTTATATAAGCAAATGCTGATTTATGACGAGGAAATCAATGAATTATTATTATGAAAACCAGAAGAATAAATGCTTCGGAGGTAAAAGACAATCTAGTGAACCTGCAACAACTGATGTTTGAAGTCACTGACACATGCAATCTGAAGTGCAAATACTGTGGGTATGGCGAGTTGCTCGGTACATTTAAAAGAACTTCAGGGAGTACATTTATCCGCTGCTAATAGAATATGCGTTGAGGAGGATTGACGAGAGTAATAAGTAATGTAGGAAGATTCCTCTGCCCGTCACCTTCCTCTTATGAGAATGTGATGAAGCTTGAATGTATTTGTTCTGACAAAATAGGAGGTGAAACAAGAAATACATAAAGTTTTGAACTTCAAAATCGTATCAAAGCAGTTATGATTCTGACGGCAGTTTTGCCTCTTTCTGCCGAAACGTAATAAAACTGGGCAAGAAAGTTATTAACGCTAATTTTCAAAAAAATGAAAAAATTAAAACTGAACGAAGTCGAAAGAGACAGGTTATTGAGCAGTGAGATGCTCCACTTCATGGGAGGTATCCAACAGTCAGTCTGTGAGGCAAATGCACCATCCTGTTCATGCTCGTGTTACTATGCTAATAGTGGAGGCTCTTCCATTGTAGACAATTCTAATGCAAATGCGGTGAATGGATATCACTCAGAAAATGGAGATAACCAATATATCGTACATGCTACTGGTGTCGCTAACCACGCATAGATATTATCCTGTCCATGAAATTGATATTTCATGGACAGAAAAAAAAACAATAAATTCAAACGTATATGCGCAAGATACTTAGTATTTTTCTTCTATTATTCTTTGTCACGTCCATAGCTCTTGCACAAGATGTAGCTCATGCAAGGAACTTGAAAGAAAAAATGCCTTTCGACGATTTGAACATAAGATTCACTTACAGGGCATCTTACAGAGGAGATACTTGTAGAACGCAACGTTATTTCGACAATGAAGCCTTGGATGTCGGCGCTAAATACATAAGATTCTACAGTCTGTTCTCTGAAACGATAGACTCCACTAGCTATGCCTACGAAAATGGGTTAAAAAAGAGCAGAGGGAACGGATACGACCCAAAAGAAAAGCTTTCAAATCTTGAATCAGGGCAGTATGAAGAAATTTTCTTCGGATACCCTCAATCTGGAACCATGACTGTCCACGATCGATTCTACAAAAAATCATACATGTACTCGGAACCCATGCCGCATTTTTCATGGTCGTACGTTGACAGCACGATGACAATACTTGGCTACGAGTGCCATAAGGCCGTGACTAAGTTCAGGGGAAGAGAATGGACGGCTTGGTACACTTTCTCAATCCCGCTACCCTACGGACCGTGGAAGCTAGGCGGACTGCCAGGGCTGATACTGAAGGCTCATGACGATAAAGGGTATTTTACGTACGATCTAATTGGCGTTCATAAGGCTGAGGCAGGTGAAAAGATTTATCGATACGACTCTCAGTACATAAAATGCACGCGCGATGATGTTCGCAAGATGAACAACTTAAGATGGCAAGATCCTGCGATGCTGGCATCAGGCAACGGATGCCAAGTCGTGAATTATGCGATAATCGACAAGACGCACAATCCGCCGAAAGTGAGAAGGGTGTCATTTCGCGAGGCTTTTGGTGACAAGTATTACATCCCCCAGCGAGAGCTGGAATGATGTGCCGGACGGGCCCTTACAATGAATCTGCGCAAGCTATTCAATATTTTTCTCACACCATGAGACGAGCATTCCTGTCCTTTCTCATCATGCTGATGTCCTTTACCGTGTCATATTCCCAGGCGGTCATCAGCGGGAGGGTGCTGAACGCCAAGAACAAGGAGCCGGA
>JAQYTJ010000020.1 GCA_028724885.1 Bacteroidales bacterium
ACATTTAAGACTTTTAGAGTTATAAAAAGCTCCACTGCCAACATGTGCTGAATAGATTAGTCACGATTCGTTCGTTTAAGGCGTAAAATTACGTCCTTCCTTAAAAAAGCAAATGTCTTTAATAATATTTCCGCTCCTGCCGATAGAGGGCGATGAATATGAATATCATTATGGTGAATGCCCAGAGCGATGAACCTCCGTAGCTAAGTAGCGGCAGAGGGATGCCGATCACAGGCATTATGCCGATGGTCATGCCAATGTTAATGAATAGATGCATAAATATGCAAGATGCGACGCAATAGCCATAAACCCTGGAAAAAGCGGCCCTACACTGCTCGGCATCACGAATGATGCGATATATTAAATAGACGTATAGCAATATGACAGCAAGGCAGCCGAAAAAGCCACATTCTTCCCCTACTGTGCAGAAAATGAAGTCCGTACTCTGTTCCGGGACGAAACCGAATGTCGTCTGGGTTCCATGCAGGAATCCTTTGCCGAAGAGGCCGCCCGAACCAATGGCAATCATGGACTGGTTTACGTTGTAGCCTACACCGGCAGGGTCGTCTTTCATGCCAAGAAGCACCTCTATTCTCTGTCTCTGATGATCTTGGAGCACATTGTTGAATATGAAAGAACTGGAAATGACCAGCATGATCCCGGCGATTGATGCCAGCGAGGAGATGGACATGAATCTGTTTTTTGCCTTATATCCTTTTATCAGATAAATGATCGCCCCGATTGCTATTATACTTATGAGGACGTATTCCATGTCCAGTTCCGCAATGGCCGAACCAGGCTTGAAAATGAGCTCCTGAAGCCAAGGAAGGAAGCAGAGAACCAGGAATATCCCGAATTCCAGGAAAGCTCCTTTTCCCAGCCTCCCGGAGTTCAGCCAATTGCAGAACAGCACTACGCCTAGGAGCACCATTATTGAAAGGTAGACTGATGTAGTCAGCGTAAGTATGAATAGCAGTACGGCCATTCCAATGGCGACCAGCCACCATCCAGAGAGGCCTTCCCTGTAAAGCACGAATATAAAACCTACGTACACAAGCGCAGAACCGGTCTCGCTTTCCGCCAGGATGATCGCCATAGGCAGTAATATTACGAATGCTGTCAGGATGAAATCCTTGAAGCGAGTTATCCTGAAATTCGCTTGGCTCATGATTAGGGCCAGCACCAGCGAAGTTGTGATCTTTGAGATTTCAGCTGGCTGGAACTTCACGGAGCCGAATTCGAACCACGATTTAGAGCCTTTGACTTCATGCCCTAGGAAAATTACGGCTACGAGCAGCCCTATCACGAATATGTACGATGGTATGGAAATAGATTCCCATAGTCGCGGGCTGATGACAAACAGTATCAGGGCTGCCAGGCCTATAGCGGTGAGTATCCATACGAATTGCTTTCCGCATCTATAGTTGAAATCGAAGATGGTGTTCGGCCCTGCGGAATGGATAGAGGCGTAGATGTTCAGCCAACCGATAAAGATTAGAAGCAGGTAGCATATTACCAGCCTCCAATCAACGCTCTTGCGCATCCCTCTGTCCGAAAAATTCGTCATTTATATGCTTTCACCCTCTTCATTAAATCGCCTTGCAACATCCTGTCCTCTAGCGGCTTGCGACTCTCGCTAATCTCTCCTCTCAAGTATTTTTCTGCCAGCAGGGAAGCGATAGGAGCAGCCCATGTGGCTCCGAAACCGGCATTTTCAACATAAGCCATTACAGCAATCTTAGGATTGTCCTTGGGAGCGAAGCAAATGAAGCAGGAATTATCTGCTCCACGAGGATTCTGCGCAGTTCCGGTCTTTCCGCAAATATCCAATCCGGGCACAGCTGCGATAGAAGCCGTGCCACCCGAACCGAATCCGCTGTTTACCGCTCTCCACATGCCAGGAACCACTATCTCGTAATTCTTTGAATCTACCATCGTATAATGCTTCTCGTAATATTTCGGATCTATCTCTACCCCCTCCGAAGCCTTTACGATGTGCGGAATCCTGTACCAGCCGCGGTTTGCGACCGTGGCGCACATATTAGCTATCTGAAGAGGCGTGGCTCCAATTTCCCCTTGCCCTATGGACAGGGAGATGATGGTGGTGAATTTCCATCCGCCCTTGCCATAGAGCTTGTTGTAATATTTAGAAGTTGGGATATTCCCACCTAATTCGGACGGAAAGTCTGAGCCAAGAGGCTGCCCGAAGCCCATGCTGTGCACATATTCATTCCATTTGTCGAAGGCAGCGTCTATATTCTTGTATTCCTTATTCTCTAATATGTTTTTAAGGACATAGCAGAAGTAGCCGTTGCAGGACATCATTATTGCTTCTTCCAGATTCAGCGGAGAGCGATGCCCGTGGCAGCCTAGTTTATGGCTTCCGAAATGATAGCCGTGGTTGCAAGGGTAAGTATATTCAGGCTTTAAAGTGCCTTCCTGCAAGCCTATCAGGCCATTCACTAGCTTGAATACCGAGCCTGGAGGGTAAGGCGCCTGTACCGCCCTGTTGAACATCGGCCTGTGCGGATCTTTGATTATCTCATCGTAGTGATGGCTGATGTCGGCGAGCATGCCAACATCAATCCCGGGGCTAGAGACGAGCGTGAGAATCTCGCCGGTCGACGGCTCTATCGCTACCAGGCTGCCGACCTTGTTTTTCATAAGCGCTTGTCCGTACTGCTGCAAGTCAGCATCTATGGTGGTCATGATGTCGTGACCAGGAATTGCCTCTTTATCGAAATCGCCATTCTGATAGCGCTGCTCTATCTGATTCTTAGAGTTTCTTAGGTAAATGTGATAGCCTTTCACGCCTCTCAAATCATCTTCTCTCGCCGCCTCTATGCCGGTTTTCCCAGCATAGTCGCCAGGCCTATACTCGTCAGGGTGCTTCTGCAGGAAGTTCTGATCAACCTCAGAAACATAGCCTAGAAGGTTACCGCCAGCATTCACAGGATAATCGCGGATGCTCCTTGCTACGCCCCTGAAACCAGGGAAACTATAGGATAGCTCGGCGAATTTCATGTAATTCTCTGGTGGAACTTGCTTGAACATGACCATGCTCTGATAGCCGATTCTGCGCTTGTTTTTCTCGTATTCGGCCATCTTATCAATTATGGACTGAGCGCTCACGTTCAAAGAATTAGCCAGCAGTGCAGTGTCGAATTGCCCGACTTCGCTCGGAGTCACCAGAATGTCATACGCCACCCTATTCCCGACTATGATTTTTCCGTTCCTGTCGTAAATTATGCCTCTTGTTGGGTAGACTATGTCGTAGACCATGGAATTATTGGAGGCATTTATTTTATACTCATTATTAATTATTTGAATATAAAATATTTTCCCAATGATTATGGCCGCCACTATCGCAAGACCGATGATCAGCTTAGTCGCTTTACCTTCGGTCGTCATAAATCAGCTGATTGACTATTAAAAGTGACATGACATAGCTTGCGGCTGCAGAGCAAGCCAATGCTAAGAATATGAACCATGCTGATCTTGTACCGGCACAATCTAACAATATGTAGATGATGAGGAATAAGGCGATTACTATCAGCATTGCAAAAGAAACCCTTGCAAAGCCATATTTTCTAATGGATATCCCCTCTTGCCTCTCGAACGGCTCGCTTCCGAACATGAGCGAGATTAGTGGCCGCCGGATAAGAGCTACTGGCAGCAGTGCGGCAGCGTTAAGTCCTATCACTCCCTCTGCGAAGTAGTCCACGACCAGCCCTGTGCCGAATGCAATCAACAAGGCAGCGAATGAGCCGATTGATGTCGGCAAGCATAAAATCATTACTGGCAGAAGGCTCAGGATGATGTATGGCGTGAACCTGCAATAGATGTACAGAATCATCTGAGCGATGACAAGAATGACATAAGTTATCCAGAAATTTCCTTTCATCGTTTCGCCTCCTTCTCTTTAGCCATCGCCTCTTTCTCCAGATCTTCGATTTCTTCCAGCTTCGTGTTCCTCACGATGGTCACATATCTGATGGCCTGATGATCCTGGAACATCTTGACCTTTATTTCGTTCGTTGCGCCATTGATGATTCTCGAAGAGCCAGTCACCCCGATAGGGATGTCGGACGGGAATATTGATGAATATCCGCTTGTGTAGACCGTGTCCCCTGGATTGAATTTATATTGCAGAGGAATTTCTTTCAGCACTGCGCCATCGCTTGTCATTCCATCCCATGAGAGAGGCCCTACGGCACCATCGTTGCCCAGCCTGGCACTCACGTTCACTTCAGTGTTCTCGAACGATATCGCATAACAGTAGTGCTGGCTCACGGCATCAACGATTCCAATCACCCCGTTAGACGTGATGACTCCTGAATTCTGCATTATCCCGTCAGCCGCGCCTTTGTCAAGAATCAGGTAGTTATGTTGCGATTTCCTGTTGGATTTAACTATTGTGGCAGGAACATACATGAATCCGTTTTCTTTCAGCTCTGGCATGAAAGTGCTGTCGGCCTCGTTCAGAGCCATTTTCAAGCTTCTTACCTCAGATGTCAGGCGTCCGTTCTCCAGAGCCAGTTTCTCATTCTGCTGTTTCAGAGAAAAATAGTCGTTCACTTTCTGGGTCACTCCCCAGACTTTAGCCGAGAAACCATGCGAGATGCGCATGAACCAAAGCTTCTGCAGCTGATTGTTATTGGAGAGCAACAGAAGAGAAGCGATCTCCAAAAAGATGAAGGTCACTATCGTGAATATGGTATTGGTTACGGATCTCTCCTTCGGCATTTTATCTCATTAGGAACGAGTAGTTCGATGTTTTCTTAAGTGCAATGCAAGTGCCTCTGGCCACTGCTTTCAACGGATCCTCTGCCACATGGAACTGGATGTTGACTTTTTCAGTGAATCTCTTTGCTAAGCCGCGCAGAAGGGCTCCGCCGCCAGAAATGAATATCCCGTTCTCCACTATGTCAGCATATAGCTCCGGGGGAGTCAGTTCCAGCACGTGCAGAATTGAAGATTCCAGCTTCGCTATGGATTTATCCAGGCAGTGTGCAATTTCTTGATATGTCACTGTGGCCTCCACAGGATGGGCTGTCATGAGGTTAGGCCCCCTTACCACGTATGGCTCAGGTTCCTCGTCAGCGTCTAGGTCAGGAATGACAGCACCAACGGCGATCTTTATCTTCTCTGCTGTTGTCTCGCCAATCTTTATGTTATGCTGTTGGCGAAGGTAGTACTGGATGTCACTGTTGAACACATCCCCTGCGGTAGTAATGCTGTCTTGCACCACGATGCCACCCAGAGAAATGACTGCGATTTCAGCAGTGCCGCCACCTATGTCGACTACCATGTTGCCCTTAGGAGCCTCCACGTCCAGGCCAATGCCAAGAGCGGCGGCCATAGGCTCATAGATCAGGTACACGTCTCGGCCACCTGCATGTTCGCAGGAGTCGCGCACTGCCCTGATTTCTACTTGGGTGCTGCCAGATGGTATTCCGACCACGATTTTGAGAGTCGGGGCAAAAAGTGTTTTCTTTTTGCTGTTAACTTGCTTTATGAACCCTTTAATCATCATCTCAGCAGCGTTGAAGTCGGCAATAACGCCATCCCGCAGGGGTCTTATGGTTTTCACTCCTGGGTTCGTGTGTTCGTGCATCAGCTTCGCCTGTTGGCCTATGGCTATGCATTTGCCAGTGTTGTTGTCAATCGCTACGATGCTTGGCTCGTCAAGCACTATATTGTCGTTTTGGAATATCACGGTATTGGCCGTGCCGAGGTCCATTGCGATTTCTTGTGTTAAAAAATTAAATGCCATCTCTTTGTCTGTAACTTGGTACTATGCTGGTATTACAAATTGTAAATATACAAAAAAAGTTATATTTGTGGTTGAAAAGTCATGGGTAGAAGAAAAATATTAATAGCAATGGCCGCTGGGAGCGGAATCCGCATGGGTGCTTCTGTGCCTAAGCAGTTCCTGCCCCTCGGCGGAGAAATGATTCTTAAACGAACTATTGAAATTTTCCTGTCTGCCATTCCTGATATCCGCATAATCACCGTTCTTCCAAGAGACTACATTGAGTTCTGGAAGAATTCCTGCCTGGAAGGCAGCTTCTACTATCCTCAGACATTAGTCTCTGGTGGGATCACTCGTTTCCATTCGGTGAAGAACGCCCTTCGGAAAGTGCCAGACGGGGCAGTCGTAGCGATACATGACGGAGTGCGCCCATTAATATCTAAAGAGCTGATCATGAATATGTTCACTCAGATGGATTCGGGCAGATGCCATGCTCTTGTCCCAGTGCTTCCAGCCATTGATACTCTGAGGCTCTTGGAAGAGAAAGTGGGAAAGCTGTGTGATACGGGGCTTCAAGTGAATAGGTCACAGGTTTTCCGCTGCCAGACTCCTCAGATGTTCTTCTCGGAAGACATCAAGGCAGCATATTCATTGCCTTTCGACACTTCTTTTACCGATGATGCTTCTGTGGCATACGCAAACAAAATCCCCATCTCCTATTGCGACGGGGAGAAGTTGAATTTCAAAATCACCTCTCCTGAAGACCTTGCTTTGGCGGAAATGATTATTTCGTCCCGGCAGGGATGACGGCTTTACGCTTATAGTCTTTGACCCAGACCTGACGCTCAATTGCCTGATCAAGTGAAATGACAGTATCAGTTGCCTGAATGTAAGGAATATTCTGAATCGTGTTCAAAAGGATCTCCATGAGATGGTCATTGTCGAAGCAATAGACTTTCAGCAATAGAGCGGATTTGCCAGTTATGAAATGGCATTCTACGATTTCAGGTATTTTCCTGAGTGATTCCACCACTTCGTTGTACTTGTTTGCCTCAGAGAGGGAAATGCTCACGAATGCGCATACGTTCAATCCGAGCGCTTGCGGTTTAACAAGCAGGCGAGAGCCGGTTATTACGCCGTTATTCTCAAGCCTTTTAACTCTCTGATGGATAGCAGCGCCAGATACGCCACACTCACGTGCTATTTCCAAGAAAGGCATTCTGGCATTATTAACAAGGAAAGAGAGGATTTTCTGGTCGATTTGATCAATGTGATAACTTGCCATTCGCTTTCAGATTATAATTAACTTTACAAAAATAATTATAAACGTGAAAAAATCAAGACTTCTTATGAAATTTGCTTCGCTTTTTTGAAGGTTCCGAATTGTTAATGATATCTTGGCATTCCTCTAAAGTCAGTTTAGAAGCATCGGCCCCTTTTGGAATCTTGTAATTTCCACCAGCATGTTTTATGTACGGGCCATAGCGCCCGGCAATCACTTGAATGTCTGCGTCTTTATATTCAGTGATGGTAGAATTGGCAGGCGTCTTGTTCAGGCCATCCTCGATTATCTCCCCGCATTTCTCTATGGTGATGCTTAAAGGATCTGTTCCACGAGGCAGTGAGAAATTTTTATCCGCGTATTTTATGTATGGGCCGAAACGGCCCTTGGTCGCGATGACATCAATTCCTTTATACTGGCCTACAGTGCGAGGCAGTAAGAACAGCTTCAATGCTTCATCAAGGGTTATAGTCTCGATCAGCTGGCCTTTGCCCAGCGAAGCGAAAGCTGCCTTCTCGCCCTCGCCTTTCTGGATGTACGGGCCATATTTTCCGAATTTGGCTACGATCTTGTTCCCGTCTTCGTCTGTGCCAAGCTCCCTCGTCACGTGGCTATAATTGCCGTCGCGCATTACCTCCTCCACGTTCTTGTGGAATGGAGCATAGAATTGAGCGATCACATCGTTCCAGACCAGCTCGCCTTTCGCTATTTTATCAAAATCGTTCTCGACGTTGGCTGTGAAATTATAGTCTATGATGTCATTGAAGTGCTCTTCCAGGTAGTCGGAAACCATTATCCCGATTTCCTGGGGTATCAGCTTGCCCCTTTCTGCTCCGACGACCTCGGTCTTAATTGATTCAGTGATCGTCCTATTCTTAAGGATTAGGTCTCGAACCTGTTTTTTGATCCCTTCTTTGTCGCCTTTGAATATGTATCCTCGGCCGGTCGTGAGAGTCGTGATGGTAGGAGCATATGTCGAAGGGCGGCCTATTCCTAGTTCTTCGAGTTTCTTAACAAGAGTGGCTTCTGAGTATCTCTGAGGTGCCTGAGTGAACTTGCATGAGGCGGAGATTTCAAGAGCATTCATTATATTCCCAACATTCATTTCAGGAAGTACTGCCACTTCGGCATTATCTTCCTCATTGTCAGAGCTTTCCATGTAGAGCTTGAGGAACCCGTCAAACAGCACCTGGGTAGCTTGGATGGAGAATTTCTCATGTCCCTTGTCATATGAAACCTTGATGTTCGTATTCAGGACCTTGGCATCAGCCATCTGGCTGGCCACTGTTCTTCTCCATATTAATTGATAAAGTCTCTTCTCTTGCGTCGTCCCTTCGATGTCTGTGTTGGCGATGAAGGTAGGGCGGATGGCTTCATGAGCTTCCTGCGCTCCTCTGGTTGTAGTGTGAAACTGGCGAGTCTTTGAATATTCAGCACCGAAGTTCTCTGAGATATATTGCTTTGAAGTGCCTAATGCAAGGCTTGACAGATTCACGGAGTCGGTTCTCATGTAGGTTATGAGACCCCTCTCGTACAGTCCTTGCGCCAGCCTCATCGTAACGCTGACTGGCAGATGAAGCTTCCTGGAAGCCTCCTGTTGCAATGTGGAGGTGGTAAACGGTGGAGCAGGGTGCCTAACAGCCTCTTTTTTCTCGATGTCTGATATTTTGAAAATGGCACCGATGCAGTTCTGCAAGAAATTCCTCGCCTCATCTTCTGTTGCGAACTTCGTGTCAAGCGCAGCTTTTACTTTCACCGAAGCTGGCAGTCCCTCAGGGTTGAAAATAGCGTCTATCCTGTAGAAAGGCTCATTCTTGAAATTTATTATTTCCTTTTCCCTTTCCACGACTAGCCTCAGGGCCACTGACTGCACTCTTCCTGCAGAGAGCTTCGGCTGGATTTTTCTCCACAGCACAGGCGACAGTTCGTATCCTACGAGCCTATCCAGCACCCTTCTAGCCTGCTGGGCATCCACCAGGTGCATATCTATCTCCCTCGGCTTCTGCACGGCTTCAGTTATGGCAGTCTTCGTAATCTCGTGGAAGACGATTCTTCTGGTACTCTGCTTGTTCAGACCTAGGGTTTCAAACAGGTGCCACGAAATGGCTTCCCCTTCGCGGTCTTCATCGGAAGCGAGCCATACAGTCCCTGCGCTTGCGGCATCTTTCTTCAATTCCGCAACCACTTTCTTCTTATCGGCGGGTATAACATACTCGGGTGAAAAATTGTGCTCTATGTCAACGCTCAACTTGTTATCTTTCAGGTCTCTGATATGACCGAAACTAGCCTTGACCACGTAATCCTTCCCTAGAAATTTCTGAATCGTCTTAGCTTTCGCAGGAGACTCGACTATTACCAAATTATCCATAAAACCGTTCCTTTCAAAGTTTTTCAGTTAGCTGTTAGTTTGTGAATGCAAAGTAAAGGATAAATCAGGCTATTTTCCAAATTTTGTTATAAATTTGTCCTTATTATGACTGAAGTGACTAGAAAAAGAATTATAAAGTGGTTCTGGATAATAATAACATTTCCGGTGCTATTCCTTTTCCTCATGCTTTTCCTCGTCTGGGTGTTCGCTGACATCCCTTCGTTCAAGGAACTGGAGAACCCGGACAGCAAGCTTGCCACTCAGATAATGGCTGATGATGGTGAGATTCTCACGACATTTCACATAGAGAACAGGACATACGTAACATACGAAGAACTTTCGCCGAACATCGTGCATGCTGCAGTGGCCACGGAGGACAGACGCTTCTACAGGCACTCTGGCATTGATTTCAAAGGTCTTGGCAGGGTATTCTTCAAAACCATATTATTACGGAAGTCAAGCCAGGGTGGTGGCAGCACGATCACCCAGCAGCTCGCAAAGACGCTTTATCCCAGGACGGAGATAAAACATAAGCTTCCTGGAATATATCATATTAAAATGGTATGGATAAAGCTGAAAGAATGGATAACTGCCGTGAAGCTGGAGCGGAACTACACTAAAGAAGAGATTGTCACGATGTATCTGAATTCCGTGTTCTTCGGTAGCAGCGCCTACGGAATCAGGGCGGCTTCCGAGACGTTTTTCGGGAAACTTCCGAAAGGCCTCACGGTTGAGGAAAGCGCGGTGCTCGTGGGCATGATAAATAAGCCTACCAGATACAATCCGGCTCTTAATCCAGATAAGGCTCTAGTTAGGAGAAATTTCGTGATAGAGAAAATGAAGGACTCGGGATACATCACGAAGGCCGAGAGAGACTCTATGAAGCAGATCCCTATAACGCTGAATTTCGAGGTTCAAGATCACAATGCTGGTCACGCACCTTATTTCAGGGACATGCTGCGCCGGGTGATGACTGCCCAGAAGCCTCACAGGTCGGAGTACAAAGTCAATGAGGATTATGTCGTGGATTCTCTTGCGTGGGCTACGGATGACCTCTACGGCTGGCTTGAGAAGACTAAGAAGCCAGATGGTAGCAAATACAACTTGGATAAAGATGGCTTAAGAATATACACTACCATCAATTACAAGATGCAGGAGTATGCCGAAGAGGCGGTGGCAGAGAGAATTAAAGCCCTGCAGAAAGACTTCAATAGAGACTTGCGCAGCAAGACTCATGCTCCGTTCTCCAATGACATAGATGAGGAAACCAGGAACAGAGTCATGAACCAGGCTCGTCGGTGGAGCGACCGCTGGAGGATGATGAAAAAAGACGGGAGTAGCGAGGCTCAGATACTGAAGTCCTTCTCCGTGCCGACCAAGATGAGAGTTTTCGCCTACAACAGAGATGGTTATGCAGACACTACCATGACCCCGGATGATTCGATTAAATATTATAAGTCTATTCTCAGGACTGCATTCTTCGCCATGGAGCCGGAGACCGGCTTCGTTAAGGCTTACGTAGGAGGGCCGAATTATCGTTACTTCAAGTATGATAATGTCCGTCAGGGGAAACGGCAGGTCGGATCTACAATTAAGCCTTACCTTTATACTTTGGCCATGCAGGAGGGAATGACCCCTTGCGACAAAGTTTTGGACGTGCCTCAGACATTCGTGCTGGATGACGGCAACACATGGACGCCAAGAAGCACTGATAAAGATGAATGGATAGGCAAGACAGTCACGTTGAAGTGGGGGCTTACGAACAGCTCTAATAATATATCGGCTTACCTGATGAAGCAGTTCGGCCCTTATGCAATGGTAGAGATGATGAGGCAGATGGGGGTGCAGAGCTTCCTTGACCCGACCCCTTCTCTGTGCGTTGGCTCTGCTGACCTTTCTCTGTTTGAGATGGTGGCGGCATACAACATATTCCCATCTAAAGGCGTTTATAGCACTCCGTTGTTCGTGACGAGAATAGAAGACAGCCAGGGCAACGTGATCTCGGAGTTCACGAATCGTCGTTACGAGGCTATCAGCGAGCAAACCGCTTATCAGATGGTCGACATGATGATGAATGTGGTCAGGAATGGCACTGGAGCCAGGTTGCGTTACAGATACGGTCTGACGGGAGAAATCGGCGGCAAGACTGGAACTACTAACGATAATGCTGACGGCTGGTTCATCGGCTATACTCCTAGGCTAGTCGCAGGAGTGTGGACAGGGGCCGAGGACAGGCAGGTGCACTTCCAGTCCATCGCTCTTGGCCAAGGTGCTAACATGTCCCTGCCGACATGGGGCATATTCATGAATAAAGTCCTTGCAGACGGTGCTCTGGGCATCTCGGCAGATGACAAGTTTGACATTCCGGCAGGGCTGAGACCAAATGACTGCTCTGGCGGTGGTCAGAATGCTGAGGCGCAGCAGGAACAGGCTGAAGAATACTATTTTGAATAGAGTATATTAATATGGGCAAGTACAACAAAATCGCTGTGGTGTATGGGAGCGATTCCTCTGAATGGGAGGTTTCATGCAGGAGCGGGGAGTTCGTTGCTTCTAGGATAGACGGGACCAAGTACGAGATCTTCGAAATTTTCGCTCGTTTCGGGAAATGGCAGCTGGTTGCAATGAAGAAGCTGAATTCCATGAGAGTGCCTTTCCCGGAGGGTGCGAGGCCGGAAATTGATAAGAATGATTTTTCGGTGAGAGTGTATGGCGAAAAAGTGAAGTTCGACTACTGCTACATCGTGCAGCATGGAACTCCTGGCGAGAACGGCCTCTTCCAGGGTTATCTGGAAATGCTTGGCATCCCGTTCAGTTCTTGTAGTGCTTTCGTATCTGCCGTGGCGTTCGATAAGTTCGCCTGCAAAAGTTACTTGCGTGACGAGGATTTCGTGAAATGTGCCCCTGACGTGTTCGTGCGAGATGGAATGGACATAGATGCAGTGACGAAAAAAGTCACGGGGAAGCTGAAGTTCCCTGTGTTCGTTAAACCTACGGATGGAGGCTCCAGTTTCGGGATAACAAAAGTTAAGCAGCCAGAAGACTTGCCAGAGGCTATCAGGTTCGCTTTTTCTGAAGGCTCGACTCTAATAGTAGAGCAAGGAATAGAGGGGCAGGAATTCACTTGCGCAGCATATTCCAGTGGGAAAGAAGTTAAGTCTCTGCCAGTCATTCAGATAGTGACTGATAATGAATATTTCGACTACGATGCCAAATATAACGGCCACAGCCAGGAGATCTGCCCTGCTCCGATTGACGACAACCTGAAGGTACATATTCAAAGAACGACAGAGAAAATATATTCTCAGCTAGGCTGTTCTGGCATAGTGAGAATGGATTACATACTTTCGGAGGACGGTCTTTATTTCTTGGAGGTGAACACTATTCCTGGAATGACTAGCGCATCTCTGGTGCCTAAGATGATTAGGACAGCAGGACAGGATATCACTGATTTCCTTACGCACATCATAGAAAATTCTTGACCTTTGAAAGAAAAGAATGAATTTTGTTTTTTTGATTTACGGTTTTTTAAGAATTAGCAAGTGTTGTTGAAAGAATTCATTGCTGAAGGAGTTTCAGCACTCGCTCAGCTTTATCCTACTGCCGAGGCTAAGAATATTGTTCTCATGCTCTGTGAGAGCCGTCTAGGCACGAAGAACTATACCCACATAGTAGAGCCAGACTATGCGATTAAGCCGAGCCAGCTGCCGCCTTTGCAGGAAGATTTGAAAAGGCTGTCTTCAGGAGAGCCTGTACAGTACGTAATAGGCGAGGCTGATTTCTGCGGCTACAAATTCAAGGTTACGCCCGACGTGCTGATACCGCGCCCGGAGACGGAGTTGTTGTGCCGTGAGGCTGTGAAAATCGGCTCTCGCATACAGCGCATGAGAGAGGCTTATGGGAAATCTGCCAGGCCAGTCCGCGTGTTGGATTTGTGCACCGGCTCCGGATGCATCGCATGGACTATAGCCTTGGAGATGCCGGGCTGCGAGGTAGTCGGAACCGATATCTCCCAGAATGCCATTCAAGTGGCTTCCAACCAGAATTTCAGCATTCAGGTTAAAGAGAAAGAGGCGATAACTCCGAAATTCATAGTCTCTGACGTGCTGGATTTCAACCAAGAGTTCGATCAAGGGCAGTTTGACCTTATAGTGAGCAATCCTCCATACATCAAAGAATCGGAAAAGGCTAACATGAGGGTGAATGTTCTCAATTTTGAACCATCCCTTGCCTTGTTTGTCTCTGATGATGATCCGTTGGTATATTATCGCGCAATCGCCCATTGGGCAAGGAAATTTCTTGAAGCCGATGGGAAGGGGCTTGTCGAAATCAATGAGCTGCTTGCTCCGGAGACGACTAGCGTCTTCAAACAGGCTGATTTCGAGAACACGAGGACAATTCTCGACTTCTATGATAAAAAGCGATTCGTTCTCTTCTCAAAATAGGCTATCTGGGCCTCTGTGACGCATATTTTAAATTAGCCGTTGAAAATTTCATTCAACGGCTAATTTTTGCTCTATTTGTATCAGAGATAAACACAGAGTTTATGGAAAGCTTCAATCATCTTTTCAGGAAGCAGGCGGTGGTGCCGCTGCTTTTCCTGGCTGCTCTTTCTTCGTGCAGCAATATTGACGAAGATAAAGTGGACGCTAATGTCCAATCAGAAGATGTGTCTGCCAGCGTAACGCCTGAAGGCATAGCCAGGGTGCTGAGCGGCGTTCCTTTCGGTGTCTCTCAAGTCAGGGAGGTCTGGCAGGCTGTCTGCTCTTCCATTTCGAATGGCTATGATGAGGAGTATACTTTCAGTGATGTCTTCCTTGCCCCGGGATGTGGGGTAGGAGAAACTGCATCTTTAGACTTAGCCGTTTCAAGGAGTGCCGGAGCTTCTTCGAGAATCGTTGGTTCTTCTGCAGTTATTCGAGACTTAATCAATGAATATGCATCCTCCAAGCTACAGACCAGGTCTGACGATTTCATTGCAAGGCTTGCAGAGTCAGGCATGCAGATTTATTGGCCATATTCAGAAGATTGGGATGGGCAGTCGATGCCTGTGATAACCTTCGACCCAGAGAACGGCTCTGATTCAAACATTGGTTTTGAGAGGGTCTTGGGACCGGATGGGACTTGGGCTGTACGTGAGATTTCAGTTGACGAATCTTATGCTCGGAAGCATCCTGTCTGGGTGATAAATCGTAATGACGATGCCGAGTTCGTCACGCCTCAGATGGCAGAAAAGCTCGGCATGCTAGCAAGGCCTTCGGTTTCCACTCGATCCTATGGCGCTTTCAAGACTTTGGTCCTCAAGGAATTCAAAGCGCACAGGAATTACGATGGGTGGTTTTCAGGTGGATCTGAGTTCTTAGTAAAATGTGGGGCCATCGAGTCTTTCAAAGCTAGTACTGAGGAAGAAATGAATGATTACAATCCTCAGATCACTGACTTTATGATCAAGGTTCGGCGCAAACAGGTAGGGAAGTCCCTTAGGTTCAATTCGATACTTGTCTCTGACTGGTCAGATCAGCTGAGCGAGTGTGCTTTCATGGTCGTTGAAGACGATGGCGGGAAAATGACAAAGTGGTCGGCTTCCGGCACTGTTAAGATTAAGTCTAAATCTTATGGATTCGAGGTGGCATTCCCGTATCATCGAAGCGACGATATAGTCTGGCGCGGAAAACTTTCCGACAACTACTTGGAACGAAACAGCGGCAAGGCTGCCAGGTTCGGTGACGTGAGCATCACATTCGAGTTTGTTTGACAGTAAATCGGGCTATCGCTTCTTTGGGGTAGCTGCACTGACTGTCATTTCGCACGCTGCGCAATCGAAGCCCAGGGCATATCGCTTGCCGTTATTCACAAGGTACAGAGAGCCTGTCTGGGCCGCATGCTGACATCTAGGGCATAGCCCCAGTTCATATCTTATGCAATATTTCGTGCGCATAAGCTCGGCTCCTTCTCTATGGGAAATTTCAAATGCCGGTTCTATTGATTCGGCTCCGTATGACTCATACATTTCACGGCTTAGATGATTCGCAATGTTCTCCTTGTAAGTCAGTGTTTTAGGAATGCTAATGGAATCTCTTTCCATCTGTCTTGCTTTGCCGAGCGGGATTGCCCTGCACGGCAAAGCATTCAGCCGAGCGGCTATGTCTCGACGTATCGCATTCAGTTCAGCAGCCTTCAATAATGGCAGAGACTGACCTTTTAAGGATTGTAATTTGAAGGAATATGTTCCCGAAACCTTTGAAATCTGATTCTTGAATATACTCACCATCCTCTCTCTGTCTTTTGCTAGTCCGCCATTTGTCTGCCTTTCAAAGCTGACCGTGCGCCCGTCCTTGCTTTCGGCACTGATATTCAAAGATTTGCCATCGCTGTTGGCAGAGATGATCACGGAAACGTCTATGGTTCTTGCAGGGAGGCTGACCTCAAGTTCGCGCTCGAATTCGCTATCCACGTTCCTGTACAGAGTCGTGCCTGACTTCAGACCGGGCACAGCCTTGCAACGAATCGTATTCCCCTCGCAGACATCCCCGCGGAAGCCGATTATCTCGTCTCCGTTGAGAAAAGAGAATCCGTCCCCATTGTGAAGGGTGCATGAAGGATTCTTCAAGCTGACTAGAACTAGCATCTCGGATGCATTTCTAGCACGGCTGGCCGTTTCCTTGCTCCCCACAATGCTGGCCTCTTTGATCCTCGCCACAACGCCGATTTCCTCTCCTATATGTTTAGGGGCATTCATCGAGGACCACTTACCACGTTTGCCATCTATGAAGAGTTCTGTGTACCTGCGATTGAATGTCTTGTCAAGGTTCGGGGTGAAGCCGCCTCTGACGCATCCGAAGGATGACCTGCGATATTTGTCAGGATGCCGAGCGATAAGGTCGTCCAAGGCCAATGAATATGCCCTGGTGACGTTACGGACATACGAAATGTTCTTGAGCCTGCCTTCTATCTTGAATGAATCTATGCCCGCCTTAGCTAAATCCTCGATGCGGTGCAGCAGATTATAGTCTTTAAGCGATAGCAGAGCCTTGTTCCTTACGAGAACCTTTCCGCTAGCATCTTCCAGATCGTATAGGGAGCGGCAGGCTTGAATGCACTCGCCTCGGTTGGCGCTTCTGCCGTTGATATATTCAGACATATAGCATTGTCCGCTGTAGCATACGCATATGGCTCCATGTACGAAAAACTCCAATTCGCAGTTCACTGCGGAGCGGATTTGGTGGATTTCTTCAAGTGACAGCTCGCGCTCTAGCACTATACGAGAGAATCCGAGAGCCTCATAGAAGCGGGCTTTCTCTGGCGTGCGAATAGCGCACTGGGTTGAAGCATGCAGCGGCAGGACAAAGCCTTTGCGGCAGCGCTCCTTCCCATCTTCGTCGCCTGTTTCCGTACAGCTGCTTCCTGTGAAGGAGGCTCCTAAGGATTCACATGATTGAATATTCAGCAGAGCCAAATCTTGGTCTATCACGCCGTCCACGCCAGCGTCCGATGCCTCTTCCAGCAGCTTCTTCACCTGCAGGAGTTCGTCATCGTAGACAATCGTATTGATGGTTATGAAGATTCTCACTCCGAAGCGATGAGCATAGGTGCATAGCTCCCGGACATCCTCCATCGAGTTTCCTGCTGCCTGTCTTGCTCCGAATCCTGGCCCGGCTATGTAAACGGCATCCGCCCCACAGTCTATGGCGGCGAAGCCAATCTCTTTGTCCCTTGCAGGCGCCAGAAGTTCCAAATATCTCATATCTTTACTGATATATAGCAGGCATTATATTAATCTGAACAGATCATCCATTCGGACGAGGCTTTGGACCGAATTCGAATATTGGTTGCGAACAAGCCCGAATGTGGTTATGAGAGTAAGCTGCAAGGACTTCTTTGTGTGCGTCTCACTCTGAAAAGCATCAATTTTCCCACGCAACTCCTCGTCTGTGTCCTTGTCTATCGTATAATCACTTCCCGAGAATTTCATCTCACAGATATTTATGACATTATCGGCTCTGTCGATTACCATGTCTATTTGCGCTCCACCTTCTTTCCTGCGGCTGAGCCAAGGCATTGTTTCAGTTTGCACCCCTGCAATTCCCAAGGCGGATTTGATCTGTCTGACATGGAGAAAGCAAATGTTTTCGAAAGTATAGCCTCTCCATGCATTGAGCATCGGGGAGATCAGATTGTCCTGCCAGAAGCGTTCATTTGTCGTTTTTTTCTTATCCTTGAAATAAAGCCAGAACAAACAGAATGAGTCAATGACTCGGTAACGTACATCTGTCCGAGGACCGTCGTAATTGTTGAATGAGCCAATGAACCCATTTGCCTCTAAGGCTTTGAGAGAACCGGTCAAGGAGCCGCCAGAAGTTATGCCTGAGGCTCCGGAGAGTTCTTTTCTAGTCATCCCATAGCGTTTCTTGCCTAACTGTCGGATTATTTTCTTGTTGACTTCTGGGTTCGCAAACAGCGAATTGAAGAGCCTGTCGAACTCTTGTCCGAGTTTGGCATCTTTAGCAAAAAATAAGTCATCGATGTTCTGGGCTAGGCTGCGCCCTTTTCTTATCAATGAAAGATAATATGGGATTCCTCCCGTAACCATGTATGCCTGCAGCTGGTCAAGTCGGCTCATCATCACTCCTCTGTCTTTATAGAAATCTTCGCATTCCTTTAGGCAGAATGGCTCCAGCTTGATTTCGTAAGTCGTCCTGTTGAACAACCCTCCTTTACTATTCAATATTTTGTCAGAAATCCATGAAGTCGCCGAACCGCAAACAATCAGCATCAGGTTGCTTCTTCCAGCTCCCCAACCATTCCAGAAATGCTCGAAAGCTGGCATGAATCCGGAGCGAGGTGTGTCCAGCCAGGGCAATTCATCGATGAATACGAGCTGCCTCTTTTCTTTGCCTTTTCCTTCAAGCAAGGTTGTCAGTGCATCGAATGCCTGCAGCCACGATGAAATTGTCTTTCCCATGTATCCGAATCGAACCAGAGATGTGAAAAACGCATCGAGCTGATTCTGCAATACAGTTTTATCTTCGATGTTGCTTTCAGCAGGAGAGAGTCCGGTGTGATAAAATGCGAACTCGTCTTGGAATAATTCCCTTATCAAGTAGGTTTTGCCAACCCTTCTTCTGCCTTGAACTACGACAAATTCCGGCCTTTTTGAGTTGTAAAGGTCGGTGAGTTCCTGAGTCTCTTTAAGTCTGCCTATTATTTTCTGCGCCATGCTACTCTCATTTTGTCACGAATATAAAAAATTGGCTGGATATTTCCAACTTATTCAGCCAAATTCATCGTCTTCGACCTAGTTTTGGCTGAATATCTTCGGCTTATTCAGCCAGATTTGCTACGAATTGCCATGTTTTGGCTGAATTAATCTTGGCAGGCTTCGTATCCGGAGGCGGGTCTGAGACTTTTCCAGGAAATTAATATATTTGTAATTCTTAAACAATTAGAAAATGTCAGAAGACGATATATTAAAGGATATAGCTCGGCAGGAGTATAAAGAGGGCTTCGTGACGGACGTCCGGCAGGAGTTCATTCAGAAAGGGCTGAACGAGGACATAATCCGCGCTATTTCCAGGCTGAAAGATGAGCCGGACTGGCTTCTGGAGTTCCGTCTGGAAGCTTTCCGGAATTGGCAGAAAATGAATATGCCGCATTGGGGGCATCTAGATCTGCCAGAAATAGATTTTCAGAATATTATTTATTACGCTGCTCCGAAGCGTGACGAAGACAGGCCGAAAGAAATCGATCCGAAGCTGGAAGAAACTTTCGAAAAGCTGGGCATTCCTGTGCGAGAAAGAGAGGCTTTGGCAGGAGTGGTGGCGGTTGATGCCGTGTTCGACTCTGTTTCCGTCGCCACTACATTCAGGAAATCGCTGGCGGAGAAAGGCATAATTTTCTGCAGCTTCAATGAGGCTGTTCACGAACACCCGGATCTGGTGCGTAAATACCTGGCTTCGGTCGTGCCTGCAGGGGATAATTTCTTTGCGGCGCTTAATTCGGCGGTTTTCAGCGATGGCAGCTTCTGTTATATCCCTAAAGGAGTGAAATGCCCGATGGAACTGTCAAGCTATTTCAGGATCAACGCTGCCGGTACCGGTCAGTTCGAACGCACACTTATTGTCGCCGATGAAGATTCCTCGCTTAGCTACATGGAGGGCTGCACCGCTCCTATGAGGGACGAGAATCAGCTGCATGCAGCTGTGGTGGAAATCGTAGTTGAAGCTGGGGCAGACGTGAAGTACTCGACGGTCCAGAACTGGTATCCGGGAGATGCGCAGGGGCGAGGAGGAATCCTTAACTTGGTGACCAAGAGGGGAATATGCAAGGGCGAGGGGAGTCACTTAAGCTGGACGCAGGTGGAGACTGGCTCAGCGATCACTTGGAAATATCCTTCCACAATCCTCAGGGGCGACAATTCTTCGTCGGAGTTCTATTCGGTGGCTGTCACGAATAATTTTCAGCAGGCGGACACTGGAACCAAGATGGTGCATGTCGGGCGAAACACCAAGAGCCGTATCGTTAGCAAAGGCATTTCGGCTGGTCACAGCCAGAATAGTTACAGAGGCCTCGTGCGCATGAACAAAGGAGCTCAAAACGCTCGCAACTATTCTCAGTGCGACAGCCTACTGATTGGCTCGCAATGTGGAGCGCACACTTTCCCTGACATCCGGAGCTACAATCCTACGGCTATCGTGGAGCATGAGGCGACCACTTCTAAAATCAACGAAGAGCAGCTGTTCTACTGCAACCAGAGGGGGCTGAATCCTGAAGATGCAGTTGGGCTGATAGTAAACGGATATGCCCACGAAGTGCTTTCAAGGCTTCCCATGGAGTTTGCCGTCGAAGCCACCAAGCTTCTGCAAGTGTCTTTGGAGGGATCGGTAGGATAAAGGAATATGAATATTTTTGATATAGATAACATTGCTTTCTCGATGTCAGGGACCGGGGTGAGCTGGCTGGAACTGGTCAGCGTGGCTGCCGGCTTGGGCTGCGTCGTGCTTGCTGGCAGGAATAATAAATTCAATTTCTGGATTGGCTACATTTATAACATCTTGCTTTTCGTGATGTTCTGGCAGAGGCATCTGTATTCAGCCATGCTTCTGCAGCCAATCGCATTCGGAATCAACGCTTTCGGACAGTGGAGATGGTCGCATCCGAAATCCGGCGAGGCAAGCGCGAAAGATGCCGGATCTCTGAAAGTGTCCCATTTGAAGCCTGGGCACTGGGGCTGGGCCGTGCTATTCGTCCTTGGCGCCGGATTGATCTGGGGTTTCGTGCTCAGTAAGCTTGGGACGGATTGGTTCACGGGCATATTCTCTCCGGATCCGACTCCATACTTAGATTCATTTGGCCTGATGCTGACCCTGCTGGCTCAATTCCTCTCCGCTCAGAAAAAGTGGGACTGCTGGCTGGTGTGGCTCGTGGTGAATGTATGGAACATCTTGCTTTACGTTTCGGCTGGGCTTGTGTTCATGCCGATTGTGTGTGCCCTTTATCTCATAAATGGAGTGTGGTCGCTGATAACTTGGTATAGGCTGTATAAGAATAATAATTAGTTTCCGGATTTGGCAAAAACGAAAATATAAATGAAAATATATGAATGACATATTATTGAAAATAAAAGATTTGCATGCTTCTGCAGGGGATAAGGAAATCCTTCGCGGAGTTAACCTTGAGATTGGCCGCGGAGAGATTCACGCAGTCATGGGACCGAACGGGGCAGGGAAGAGCACCCTGTCCTCAGTGCTGACCGGCAAGCCGGAATACACCGTCACGCAAGGCTCCATTGAGTTCATGGGCAAGGATCTTCTTGCCATGAAGCCGGAAGAGAGGGCCTGGACGGGCATATTTATGTCATTCCAGTACCCTATTGAAATTCCTGGAGTGTCAATAACAAATTTCATGAAGACGGCGATAAACTCGAAGCGCAAGGCTCAGGGAATGGAGCCGATGAAAGCCGCGGATTTCCTGCGTCTGATGAAAGAGAAGATGGCTCTGGTGCAAATGAAGCCGGAATTCGCGAAACGAGAGGTGAACGTAGGCTTTTCGGGAGGGGAGAAAAAACGTAACGAGATATTCCAGATGGCAATGCTTGACCCTACCTTGGCTATTCTTGACGAGACTGACAGCGGCTTGGACGTAGATGCCCTGAAAATAGTGGCGGACGGGGTCAATGCGCTGCATTCGCCGGAAAAGTCGGCTATAATAATAACTCACTATCAGAAGCTTCTGGAATACGTAAGGCCGGATGTCGTTCATGTGCTGAAGGCGGGGAGGATAGTCGCCACCTGTGGTTACGAGATTGTGGATAAGATTGAAAATGAAGGCTTTGAACAGTTCTAACATGGACGGGCGATCTATGAATATTCAGATGAGAGAAAGCGAAGGTGCCATTCACGGCAGGAAAGGAGCGGTCGATCACGGCAATTATGTCGAGGTGCCGGTGGTCTGTGGCCCAGGCGTGAAAGAGATTGACGGCGGGGAGCATATTCATGAAGTGTTCGTGGTTGGTCCTGACGACACCAGGGTCTCGCTTCCGAGTGGGATCGTCGTGGGTGCGGCAGCGACTGCAGATGTCATATTCATTGTCCTTCCTGGAGTAAAGCAGAATATTCCTTTGACAGTTGATCTTGTCGGAGAAGGCTCCACTGTGCACCTTGCTGGCATTTACCTTTGCTCTGGCAATGACCATGTGACCTTTGACATAACCATGAATCATCGCGTGGGACATTGCGTTTCGCATCAGGTATTCAACGGGCTGGCTACCGATGCTTCCAAGGCTGAATTCTTCGGCAGAATAGTCGTGGCTCCGGATGCCCAGAAGACAGAGGCATATCAGGAAAACCACAATGTAGTGCTTTCCGACAATGCTCACGTGAACACTAAGCCTCGCCTGGAAATCTATGCCGATGACGTTAAATGCTCTCACGGAGCCACCGTTGGCAGGCTAGATGAGGATGCCCAGTTCTACATGGAGTCCAGGGGCATTCCTGAAGATGAGGCTAAGGTCCTGCAGATGATTTCCTTCGTTGCTCCTGTCCTTGAATATGCCCCCGAGGCTGACCGTGAAGCCCTTGCCACACGTGTCGAAGATGCCATCCGCCAGCTTTCGTCTGTTTAGGGTTAAGATGCACCTCGTTTATTCCGGCACCCTGCTATATTCTAGCCTCTCTGTATGTATTATCGCATTAGTTTTTTAATTTCGGAGCATGATTGTCAAGACAAACGTGAAGATAAATCTTGGGCTGAACGTGCTGCGTAGGCGTCCGGACGGCTACCACGACATCGAGACCCTTTTCGTGCCGTGCTACAGCTACGGCGACGTTATTGAAATCGTCTCCGGCGATGACTACAGTCGTATTTCGGCGAGGCTGTTTGCGAAATATTCCCCGATGGATGTCCCTCTGCACTTGGATGGCGCTCCTATGATTGCCCAAGGGATTTCCGAAGACGGAAAGCTGATGATTACGATTGCCCGTGAGGCTGGCGTAGGCTGGGATCCGCTAAATGATTTGTGCGCCAAGGCTTACGAGTTGCTGGCGAAGGACTTCAAACTGCCGCCTGTCAAAATATTCCTGGAAAAAAATGCACCCGTGGGCGCCGGTCTTGGCGGAGGCTCTGCCGATGCGGCTTTCGCCCTTAAAGCATTGAACGAGCTTTTCGGACTTGGACTCAAGGAAAGTGAGCCTAGCGCCGACGGAAAGCCTTCGCTAAGGGAATATGCTGCCTGCTTAGGCTCCGACTGCGCCTTTTTCATATTCAATCGTCCCATGATCGGGACGGGCAGAGGCGATATTTTGATGCCGTTAACCTCCATCGCAGGGCAGCAGATAACTGCCGAAAATATATTCGAGGAACTTGGTCTGGATCTTAGAGTAATCGTGCCGGAAGGCATCTCCGTATCAACTGCCGAAGCATACAAAGGCATTCAGCCCCGAGAAGTCATCGGCGAGGCAGATTGCCTGCGGAAAGGTGCCGAACCACTGGAAATGGCCTTAATGCGCCCTATCGAAGAATGGAAAGACAATATAGTCAATGATTTCGAGGCCACCGTTTTCAAGGTTCATCCTGAACTGGCAGCGATAAAGCAGTCGCTCTATGATGCTGGAGCAGCATACGCTTCAATGTCTGGCTCTGGCTCAGCACTGTTCGCCCTGTACCGTCAATGATTCGATGGTTCGTTGACTCTGCAGAACGAAATGCGCTCATAAGTTCCCACATCTCCGCATTCATAAATAACCCCGACAGACCCATCAGGAAACGCAATGATGTCCGAATATGCCGCAGGCCCTTCCGTCACGGTAAACAGCCTATCCCACGAGTGCCCAGAGTTGCGGCTCACCTTAACCGTCAGATTCCGCCTCGAAGACTTGCTCTCGGGGTTCACGAACAATAGATTTCTCGTTGGCGTACCATCCGACGACCAATTCTCCAGGCTCCCATTGCACACAGGCTCGATCAGCCCTCTGTCGTAATAGGCATTTCCGAAACTTTCTCCGAGGTCATGGCTTATGGCAACCAGACGTCCGAACCCGGCAGTATCCCTATCCGCCCCCTGAGTCCTCATATTTAGCATCACACCTCCATCTGCAAGTTCCGCCACGGTGCATTCATTTCCAACACCGGGGCTGCCCCCTATGTGCCAAGATGCCCCGGCGTCATCTGAATATATCACATGCGAAGCGTATAGATGCTTTGCGTCGCTCCCGTCGTAACCGTGGTTGCAGGGCACGATTATGCGACCTCCGCTAAGCTGAATCGCATGGCATGGCCCTGTGGCGTACCAAGTCCACCAGTCCTTCTTCACGGAACCAGTGATGTCTCTCGGCTCCGACCACGTAAGCCCATCGTCATCGGAATAAAGGCAGAATACGCGTCTGGTGTCGTGGCCTTTCCCTCCAAGGATGTCGCTTTCGGAATCACGGCCATCGTTCCACGTAGACAGAAGAAGAACCCTGCCATTTTCCCTTACAAGCACAGGGCAGGGATTTCCGCAGACATTGCTACCGTCGTCCCAGACCAGAGCCTGCTTTGCCCATGTCCTGCCACCGTCAGATGACCTCTTGACCACGATGTCAATGTCGCCAGTGTCTCCGGCTCCGTCGTGCCTAGCTTCCGCGAATGCCAGCAGAACACCTGACTTAGTCATCACGATAGATGGTATCCGGTAAGTGTGCACGCCTTCTTCTCCGGCATCGAACACGATGCTGTCATTCCTTTTTTGCGCAAAGGCAGATGCAGAAAGAAACAATAGCCCGAAGGCCAGGAAACAGATTTCTTGGAATAATTTCTTCATATTTGGTTAATTGTCCAAGCAATGCCTTTCGCCAGACGACCAGTGGCATCGTTGAAGTGGTTTCCTGGGTTAAGTTCAAAGATAGAGTTGATGCCAAGCTTGGCATAGTGTCCGCATAGCTCTTCCGTATTTTCTTGATTTTTAGAAACATACATATTCTTTGAGCGGCTTTCCTTATCCCCGAGAGAGAAGTATGCCGACAGCGGTTTCCGGCGAAACTCGTGGTTAAGCGTAAATTCCAAAAAATCTGGGTACCAGAGCGAGCCGGAGGCCGAAACCACTCTCTTGAAGGCATCTGTGACGTATGGAGCATAAATGGCATAAAGCCCTGCCAATGAATATCCTGCCAGAATTCGCTCTGAACCTGCGGCAGCGCCAGAATCACCCCCGGCAGCGCCAAAGAGTACCTTTTCTGCAAACGGGATAACTTGCTGGGTCATGAATATGGTATATTCATTTGCCTTGCCCTCAAAATCATCTTCTTGCGACAGCACAGGCTCGCATGCCCAAGGCGTCAGTTCTGCATCCCAGCGCAATCCACTGATAGTAACCAGATTGAACGGCCTGCAACCTGACTTGGCGCACTCTTCTAAAACTGCCTGTCCAGCCTCCATGTACATTGGAGAATACACCGTCGGCGCCCCTGATTTCCCGCAAGGGTAGACGATGACCTTCTTGTTTTCCATGATTGATTTGAACGGACTCATCATATTCAATATGAATTGCTTTGCTAAGGTACGGAAATTTTCCTTAATGCGATTTCTGAAATTGGCTAATCTTTAATATATTTGACGGTTATGGCACGCTGATAAACCAATATTATCTGAATATGACAAATCGAATATTAACGGCATCGCTCCTCTCAGCGATGATTTTGGCTGGGTGCTCCAGAGGCACGAATGAGGCTCCTGAGCCTTACGGACCGGTGCCGTCACCGCAGCAATTGGAATGGCAAAAGATGGAATTGAATATGTTCGCTCACTTCGGCCCGAATACTTTCACCGGGCGAGAATGGGGGCTTGGCACCGAGACGGAGGACATCTTCAATCCGACTGCATTGGACTGCTCTCAATGGACTGCTGTCGCTAAAGCGGCTGGCTTCAAGGGCGTTATAATTACTGCAAAGCACCACGATGGCTTCTGCCTTTGGCCAAACCCTGTCAGCCAGCACACAGTTGCCCAGAGCAAATGGCAAGATGGGAAAGGCGATGTCTTGAAGGAACTCTCTGCTGCTTGTAAGAAAGATGGACTGAAGTTCGGAGTGTACGTCTCGCCTTGGGACAGGAATGACCCCAACTATGGAAGTCCTGAATATAATGACGTGTTCGTCAGGACATTGCAGAGCGCTCTTGGGAGCTACGGCAAGGTGTTCGAGCAGTGGTTTGATGGTGCCAACGGCGAAGGGCCTAACGGGAAGAAGCAGGAATATGACTGGGATTTGTTTCATAAGACAGTTCTGGATTTACAGCCAGACGCAGTGATGTTCAGCGACGTGGGCCCAGGGTGCCGCTGGGTCGGGAATGAAAGAGGAATAGCCGGACGCACGAATTGGAGCAGGTTGGATATTGAAGGCTACGAGCCGGGCGCAAAAGCCCCATCAACAGACACGCTTAATTGTGGTAACGTGCATGGGGCAAAATGGATTCCTGCGGAAACCGATGTCTCCATCCGCCCAGGCTGGTTCTGGAGGGAGAGCGAGAACGATAAAGTGAAATCTGTCAGGAAGCTCCTGGATATCTATCACGCCAGCGTAGGGCGTAATTCCTTGCTTCTGTTGAATGTGCCACCTGACACTACAGGACGCATAAATCCAGTCGATTCATTAAGGCTTATGGAGTTCAGGGCCGCACTCGATAAAATATTCAAGGAAAATCTTGCCGATGGCGCTAAAGTAAAGGCGAGTGCCACGAGAGGCAGCCGCTTCAATGCAGCGAATATCTTGAATAATGAATATGATGCCTTCTGGGCAGCGCCTGACGAAGCCAGGTCAGCCACGCTGGAGATAGCGCTTCCGCAGGAGAAGACTTTCAATCTGGTCATGCTTCAGGAATATATCCCATTGGGCCAGAGAATTAAGGCTTTCACCGTCGAGGCTCAGGATGCATCAGGGCAGTGGAGGGAGATTGCCTCCGAGACCACCATCGGCTACAAGAGAATCGTGCCTGTGGAGAAAACGACCGCAAAGGCATTGAGGGTGAACATAAAAGACTCATTCGCCTGCCCAGTCATCAACGGCTTCGGGCTTTTCCTCGATGAGGTAAATTGATAGGGGAGACGAGTCCTTACATTGTGACCAGTTCGTATTCGCGAGTGCCAAGCCCGATTTTCTCGCCATGTTCCAGGGTCTCTTTCCAGCTAACGTTAGGATTGCTGTCCTTGAAATGGTCGTGGTAGTGATGCCAGTCAGGCTTGGCAAGATTGTCCCCTAACTGGCTGTTCCTGATAGGGTCCGCCTTCTGGCATAGATCTACGCAGGCCTGGTCGAGGGCGATCGGGTCAAAAGAAGCCAGCATGCCTATATTCGGAAGAATAGGGGCATCATTTTCCCCGTGGCAGTCGCAATTCGGAGAAACATCAGTGATGAGGCTCACGTGGAAGCATGGCCTCCCGTCGCAAACCGCCTGGGCATATTCTACCATCTTGCGGCAGAGCAGATCGTTGGCATCCCAGTTGTCGTTCTCGATTGCATCGAAAGGACAAGCGCCTATGCATCTGCCGCAGCCTTTGCATATTTCTGGATCTATATACGCTTTGCCTGTGTCGTAAGAAATAGCGTCCGAGCCACATTCCTTCGAGCAGCGCTTGCAATTGCGGCAATTGTCGGTCAGCACATGAGGTTTTCCGCTGTTATGTTGCAGCATTTTCCCTGCTCTGGACCCGCACCCCATGCCGATATTCTTGATGCTCCCGCCGAATCCGGTAGATTCGTGGCCTTTGAAGTGGGTCAGGGAGATGAACACGTCTGCGTCCATTATGGCATGGCCGATCAGAGCCGTCTTGCAATATTCCCCATTCCTTACTGGCACTTCAATGTCGTCGGTTCCGCGAAGTCCGTCGCCTATTATCACAGGGCAGCCCGTCGTCATGTAGTTGAAGCCGTTTACCTCGGCGCAATAAATATGCTCGATTGCGTTTTTCCTGGAGCCAGGATAAAGCGTGTTGCAGTCGGTGAGGAAAGGCTTTCCACCAAGCTCTTTCACTACGTCTGCGACAGCCTTTGCGTAATTCGGGCGCAGATAGGCTATATTCCCAAGTTCTCCGAAATGCATTTTGATGGCGACCAGCTTGCCGTCCATGTCTATATTGCCTATTCCTGCACGGCGCATAAGCTTTTGAAGCTTGGCAGGAAGCGACACGCCCAGCTTAGTGCGGAAATCTGTGAAATAAACCCTTGCCTTTTCCATGTGAAATTCTTTTTCGCAAAATTAATGAAAGTTTCCTTAGAAATTTCTGGAAACTAGAATATAGGCTTAATATTCCTGAATTTGTATAACTGACTGATGATTGGCGTGCCGCAGTCAAAGGCTTGTTTTTTGCATCGGTTCAGGCGCGAAAATTATTAACTAATTAAATTATCGTCATGAAAAAGATTTTTCTTTCTGTTTTGGCTGTCCTCTTTTGCATTCTCGCAGGAGCCCAGTCATCGAAATTGGATGGAGCTTTGGATCCGCTAAAAGATGCCTCGCTGCTGGATGTTGAGATTAATTTCGACGATGGGGCTTACAAATATATCCCCGAAGAGCAATTCGCAAAGGAGAATTCCGACTGGGAGCAGATCAAGAAGGAAACCTCTGAAAGGTTCATGGAGGGCATCAATGCAAAGCTGAGGCTTACGAAGAGGGCTGCCGTAATGACCGATAAGCAAGACTTCACGATTCAGGTCGATATCGTTAGCGTCGATGAGAAAGGGAACACAATCTCGAATGTCAGATTTCTTGACGAGAAAGGAAATGCCTTCGCAAAAATTGACAATCTGTATGCTTCTGGAGGCCGTTTCGGAACTTTCTGCAACCTTATGGGCGATGGCATGGAGGAAACCGGCGAAAAGATCGGACGGACAGTTTCTTATTACTTCCTTAAGAAGAAAATCAAGCTATAGGGCTGGCGTGGGCAGTGCTGGAGTACTTGAAGCAGTTGTCCACGGGATTTGAATATATCCCCAGGAATATATCTTTAAGCACTTCCGGCTCTTCGACCTCGTATTTCAGCAGGCCATTGATGCGGTTGATGAATCTGGCCTCGTGCTCGTCATCATATTCCAGCCCCTTGAATTCATGTTTTCCGAACCTGATGTCGTGGGCTATGAAATTATTGGGGGTGAGGGCATAAGCTTCATGAATGCGGCGGTCTATCAGTTTAGCCACCTCTCTCTCATATTCGATGTTCGTAAGCGAGTCGAATTTGGAGAGATCTTCTCTCGAGACAGGCTTGCAGATGCTCAGGTGCACGTCCCCTTTCGGCTTGGTGATGCCGCTGAGGATGCTGGCAAGGTCTTCGCCTTGTTTCTTCACGTATTTCTCGAATCTGGATTGGTATAGTTCCAAGGCCTTCATGTAGTCGCATGTCTCCCACTCGTAGGAGATGGCGAGTGGCACTATATTCAGTTCCTCCAGTGCGGCTATCTTATCTTCCCTTTTGCTCATGCCAAGCATCTTGATCACGCCTTGGTCCGTGATGTCGTTTCCATCCTTGGTCCTGCCGTTCCTGTGCGCTATCCACGCAGACTGTTTTTTTTCGGTGATGGTGAACCTGATGTAATCTGAAAGATGCTTCGATTTTATGTAAAATTCCCTCAGGTTCATTATCCCGGGCCTTTCTACTCGGAACATCTTGTTCGACTTGCCGATGTCGATCACAAGGCTGGAAGTCATGAGGTTTGCCCCGAAGGTGATTTCTGTCGTCGCCATGCCGTTGTCGTACAGCACGTTCTGCAGCACAGAGGCATCCAGCATTATGTCCCTGTGATTGGAAATGAAGAGGTAAGGTTTGTCTTTCTCGAGATTTTCTATTCCTGAATATGTGAAATCCGTCATGCTGCGCTGCCTTATCTGGTCATTCACGTGCCACATTACCTTCACTTGGAACTCATCGCATGTCTTTATGCTCTTAAGCAGGCTGCGCGTCTGCTCCACGCTTTTATCAGGGAATATGTAGGATGCCAGCAGAGGGAAAACCTCATTATCGGCGATGCGCTGCATTGCCGCAGGGATTTCCTCGTCGTAATAAGGCCGGATGTCGTCGAATTGAGGGTCTCTAATCATCTATTTCTTTCTTAAATCTATGAATTTCACTGGTTTGCGGCTCTTTGCCGGGAAATTTATTTTCTGAATCTCGTCCGCCGGCAGTATTTCCACCTTCGGGGCAACGCGCAGGCGAGAACGGAAACGGTCTTTCAGCTCTTTCACGACATCGAAGTCCTGCTCGGCTTTCAGCCCAACTTTCACAATGACGTCGTCTGTGCCGGCCTCGGAGTCCTGCACGTAAACCACGTAGTTGGCAAGATATTCCGTGT
The DNA here is from genome assembly GCA_028724885.1 of Bacteroidales bacterium. Taxonomy (GTDB): domain Bacteria; phylum Bacteroidota; class Bacteroidia; order Bacteroidales; family UBA932; genus Cryptobacteroides. The sequence goes on from JAQYTJ010000020.1 coordinate 30,213, forward strand.
TGTCCAGCACGTCGTTTATCGCAGGCGGATAAAGAGTCGTTCCCTTGAGCTTTATCATGTTGTTCTTCCTGCCTACGAGTGGAGTCAGCCGGTAGGAGTTCCTGCCGCATTTGCAAGGCTCTACTATTTTGGCGGCTATGTCCCCGGTGCGGAAGCGTAGCAGAGGCATCCCTTCCACCCCGAGCGTGGTTACGACGATTTCACCTTCTTCGCCGTCTCTCACAGGGAGTCCGTCTTCGCCGATTATCTCGACTATTATGAGTTCAGGGTGCACATGCCCGCCGCAGCCATATCGGCATTCCGAGAAAGTAGCGCCCATCTCCGTCGATGAATATGTCGCATACAGTTCCACGTCCCACTTTTCTTTTATCTTGCTGCCAAGCAGGTTCAGGCTGAAATCTTGATTGCGCAGACCCTCGCCTATGCCGATTATCTTTCTGATGCTGGACTTGCGATAGTCTATCCCGTGTTCTTCTGCGTATTGGATGAGCCTGAGGATGAAGGACGGCACGCACATTATCGTGTCTGGCTTTATCCTTTGAATAGTGTCCCATTGCAGCTCGGGGATGCCGTTCCCCACCCGGATAACTCCTGCCCCGAGGGCTCTCAAGCCGAGGAAATATGCCAGGCCGGCCATGAACCGCTTGTCGATGGTGGTCATCAGCTGAACCACGTTGCCTGGCCTCACGCCGGCGCAATGGAAGGATTTCCTTTCGTTGAAGGCCAGCCTGTCGAGGTCTTTGTCTGTGCAGCAAAATGTCACCGGATCTCCTAAAGTGCCTGAGGTCGTGATGTAGTCGATGACTTTTTCTTTAGGCACGCAGAGAAAATCTTCGTTGAACAACTGCAGGTCTTTCTTTTCGGTGAAAGGTATCTTTACCAGGTCTTCGATGTGGCGGATTTTGTCTACGTCGATAGAATAGCTCTGGAACATTCTCCGGTAATATGGAGAATTAGCAGCCAAGTAATCAAGTGCCTCGTGTAGCTTGCGTTCCTGAAACTCTTTGATTACGTCAGCTGTTTGAAATTCAATGTCTTGGTTCAATGGCATGATTGCGAAAGCGCATAATCTGCGCAAAGATACTCATTTTGAGTTTTAATCAGAAATTAATTATTTTCCAAATTCATCGGAACTCACCATAAACGACTTCCACTGGAGCAGGTTTATCGCATTCTGTGAAAGTCCCGATTTTGTTCCTTGAAAACTCGGAAAAAGTCCAGAAAACTCTGTCAGTTTTTGCAAAGGTTTTTCACCCAGGCGAGGAAGAGTGGGAGCCAGTCGGCGTCTTTGGAGGCTGAGCCGAAACCGTGACCGCCTTTCTCGAACTGATGATATTCATGGGAAATGCCTGCGGTGGTGAGGGCGGAGTCCAGCGCAACGCTGTTGTGGTAGTTGACGGTTTGGTCGTCCATGCAGCTGACCACGAATGCTGGCGGCATGCTTGCCGGGATGTTCAGCTCCATCGAAAGTTTGCGACGTAAATCAGGGTCGTTCTTGTGGCTGCCCAGAAGGGCTTTCCTGGAGCGTTCGTGGACGATAGCCTCGTCGCTCATTGTCACAACAGGATAAATTGCAGCTACGAATGATGGACGAGAGGAAATGCCCCCAGAGGAGACATAGTCCTCGGCGCTATTCAGAGCAAGGTGGCCACCGGCGGAAAAGCCCATAACGCCAATTTTGGAAGTGTCTATGCCGTATTCTTCGGCTTTGGAACGGATGCTGATGATGGCATTCTGAACGTCTTGCAGAGCTTTCGGGTAATGGGTCTGTGGGAACGCCAGAGGACCGAATAAGAAATATCTGGTTCCTGCATGCCTGTAATAAAGAACGAATGCGGCAATTCCATTTTCCCTAAGCTTTTCTGCCACTTCCGTTCCTTCGACTTTGCGGCCAAGCCAGAGATAACTGCCTCCTGGACACACTATCACTGCCATTCCAGTTGCCTGGCCTGGCTCCGGCAGGAACGGGATCAGTCTCTGCGCCTCTGCGGAAAAACCGATTAGAAGAATTATGACTATGCTGGTAAGGCGTTTCATTAATATATTCGTAGGCTCTCTAAGAAAATTCCCTCAAAAATAGGAATTTAATTTTCAGTTTTTCTTTCGTTTCATGGCCATAGGGGAATGAAAATCAAGAATTTTTCAGCAAATTTGGAAGAAGATATTTTCGAAGATTCCCTAAAACCATGATAAACCAATTGATTATTAATATGAAACGAACCTTTTATGCGGTAATCGCCCTTGCGCTGTCCCTGACAGCCTGCCAGAAGACTACGAAAATCGAGGCATCCATTCCAGCGAAGATCGTGGACGGAGCCGTAGTGCTAGAAACACCCGCCCGCGAGCCTGGCCAGGAAAGCGCTCTGGCAATGGCATGTGATCCTGTCGACACAGTCAGGATTGCCTTTGTCGGAGTCGGAGGACGCGGAACCTCTGCCGTCCGGCGCTATACCTACATCGATGGGGTGAAAATCGTCGCTTTCTGCGACCTCGACTCCGCAAAAACAAGATATTGCAACGAGATAATCACGGGGAGAGGACTTCCTAAAGCATCTGAATATGTTGGCGAAGAGGCTTACAAGGACCTTTGCGCCAGGAATGACATCGATCTGGTGTATATAGCCACCGACTGGCTCGACCACGTTCCGATTGCGCTCTGCGCCATGAATAACGGTAAGCACGCAGCAATTGAGGTTCCCGCAGCGATGACGATTAAGGATTGCTGGGATCTTGTGAATACTTGCGAGAAGACTCGCAAACACTGCACTATCCTTGAAAACTGCTGCTACGACTTCTTCGAGATGGCAGCTCTGAACATGGCTCAGCACGGACTATTCGGCGAAGTGTACCACGTGGAAGGTGCCTACATCCATTTCCTCTCGGACGGCTGGGATCGCAGCGAGACTTGGAGACTGGACTACAATATGGCGAACAGAGGGGACAACTACCCTACGCACGGGTTCGGCCCTATCTGCCAGTTGCTGGACATCCACAGAGGAGATAAACTCGACTACCTAGTTGCAATGGACACTCCGTCCTACAACGGAAAGGCTGCCGCTAAGAAATTCCGTGGTGTTGAAGAGTGCCTTGACGGAGACCACACCATAAGTCTCATCCGCACGGAAAAAGGCAAGGTCATGGAAGTGCAGCATAATGTCTATGCCTACAGGCCGTACTCCAGAATGTACCAGCTTACTGGAACGGAAGGATTCGCCAACAAATATGGGCAGCCCGGCATTTCAGTGAAAGGCATAAACGGACACTCCTACGTTTCGCAGGAACAGTTCGATTCCCTCATGGTTGCTTATACGCTGGATTTCGTTAAGGAAATCCAAGACAAGGCGAAGGAAGTAGGAGGGCACGGCGGCATGGATTACATCATGGACTACAGGCTCATCTATTGCCTGCGCAAGGGACTTCCCTTGGACGAAGATGTCTATGATGCTGCAGAATGGAGCAGCGTGCAGGAACTCAGCCGCATCTCTCTTGAGAACAATTCGATGCCGGTCAAAGTTCCGGACTTCACCCGCGGCGATTGGGACAAGGTCAAGGGCTTCTCCTACGCATTCTAGCAGATTGGACTGACCATCGAAGTGGGTGCCGTGGACTCTCAGGATAGAACAAAGCAACGAAGCCTCTCGATTAATCCTTCGCCTACATCCAAGAGGGTATGCCGAATTAAGTCCCAAACTCCAGTCAGGTTCAACCGATACGGTTTGATCTCCGTATCCACATCAAATAAGGTAATGCCGAATTAAGTCCAAAAACCCTGTGTTTAAGGACATACCCTGTGTTTAAGGACATACCCTGTGTTTAAGGACATACCCTGTGTTTAAGAATACACCACGTCATCCTTACCTATACTCCCCGTCATCCTGAACGACCTACCCCGTTATCCTGAACGACCTACCCCGTCATCCTGAACTTGATTCAGGATCTGTTTTTCGCAAAACTAGATTCCTGGTCAAGCCCGGATGGCGGAAGAAGGATGAACGCGTTTTACAGTCATCGTGAAATGCAGGGCTGTCGGTAAGGCTGTGGTCGCAAAGCATACATCCATGTCCTCGCTTAGAGGGGCGAAGAAAAATTCACATTTAATGGCAACGGTGGCGTGTCACCGGTTGGCTTGTAATGAAGGACTGCGCCGCCCACCCAGTTTCACTAAACGGGGGTCGGCAATGGGAATATGTGTCCCCGGCTCTTAAAATGAATGTCACCGTTGCCTGCAATTGCGGCAACGACGGGCGTGTGGTGACCTCCGTGGACTTAAAATGAATGTCACCGTTGCCTGCAATTGTGAATAATTAAAACCTATCTTCTAGGTTTCACAAAACCTTGTCGATGCTGAAGCAATAAAGAATTGCATACGTGTATTTAAACCCTCCGGAAGAAGTGTCTCGCAAAACGCTGTCGAGGCAGGCTACACAGACGTGCTTAGGGAAGGGCATGTCTCGACATCGAGACCTCCAAAGAGCCACGTTGTCGACCAACCCCCCTTTGCAGAGCCTCCGGAAGGACATACTCCGACAGCACTTTGCGAAATTCCACCACTCTCATTCTGAACGACTCTCTACTTCATCCAGCACGACCCACTACGACATCCCGAGAGTTTCACCTCGTCATCCTGAACTTGTTTCAGGATTTATTACCTTACCACCCCGTCATCCAGAGCCGAGTCTATCCCTACGTTTGCAATTGTCGGGCACACATGTTTGCGTCAGAAGTCACTATACAACATAATGGCCTGCCCAGCCCCGCTTCTAAAAGCACCACTGTGAATCATCGAGGCTGGGCGGGCTCGTAATGCAGGTTCTTTGGCAGGGAGGAGCAGTGCGAGGCTATGGCTAGGTTTTCTTCGCTTGGGTCGGAGGCGCAGACTTCGGTCTCCGGATGCATCAGGGCATACAGCAGGGAGTATGCCCCTATGCCGCAATCAGGAATTTCAATCTCTTTAGGCGAATCACCGTTATGCAGATAGTCCACGTTGCCGAGGTTGCGTAGGGCTTGGCGGGCGCGGGTCTCGAGGTCAGCGCCTTTGTAGAGATACTTGCTCAGGACATAGCCGGCAAAATATTCAGGAGTCTCCAGACGACGACGCAAGGCATCATATTCATTTATCATGGCATGCCTGAAAGTCTTTGCGGCGTCATGATAATCGGTCGCTGGTGGCATCCTGCGTCCTATCTGTAGATGAATGGCCCCTTTGCGCAGCATGAAATCGCTCTTTGGCAGCACGTGATTTGCCCCATGCAGGCAGACAGGGACTATATCCAGCCCGAGCGTCTGGGAAACATAGAATGCCCCCTTGTGGAATCGCCCGATGCTGCCATCCATTGTCCGGGTGCCCTCCGGGAATACTATTATCGAATATCCCCTGGCAACCAGGTTCCTGATTTTGTCCATATTCTTTTCCAGCCCCTCGGCGATCGGATGGCATTCCGCCTTGTGCAGCAGGTAGCCGTAGAGCGGATTGTTCCAAACCCAGTCATTGGTTGCGAAAACCAGCTTGGGATGCATCAGTAGCAGGCAGATGGCGTCGAAATGGGACTGGTGGTTGGCGATGATGACTGCGGGCTTGTCAAAGGTGGTCCCGAAAGGGTTCTCCATCGTGAATCTGACTCCTGGAATGCGCATGACTATGAATTTGGACAGCTTGCTGATGAAGCGGTGATAGCTCTCGGCAGCCTCCTCGCCCTTGCGGAAAAGGAAATGGAAGAATGTGTAGGGATAGACGAACAGGAACATTATCAGGGCGAATGCGCAGATGGAATAAAGCGACCTTGCCAGCCTGCCGAGAGTGATAGGGACGTCCCTCTTGATGCCTTTCCTGAGGGTCAGCCAGTTGAATATGACCGGAGGCAGGTAATATGCCATGGCGACCACCACGAACATGCCTATCACCGTTACGATTCCCAGCGAGCGCATCGCAGGGTGCTTTGCCAGCACCAGCGCGCCAATGCCTATGAACATGATGAGCGCCGAATTGAATATGCTGTTTTTATATGTCGAGAGCCGTTTTTTGCCGTAGGCATATTCATAAATCATGGCCTCCGTCATGAATATGGTGTAGTCATCGCCCTGCCCGAAAATGAAGGTAGCCAGGATGATGTTCACTATGTTGAAGCGAATATCGAACATCCCCATTATGCCGAGAATCCAGAACCAGCTGACAGCCAATGGGATGAATGCGAGGAGGCTGAGTTCCAGGCGGCGGAAGCTGAGGCAGAGGAATATGAATACAACCAAGCTGCAAACTATTCCAATGAAGTCGAAGTTTTCCGAAAGCACTGAGGCTAGCCTGCTGCTTATGTCGCTGGAATCGAAAACCAAGGTGCCGTTCCCGTCGGCAGCGTCTTTGATGTCCTGCCGGAAGTCCGGGTCTTGGTAATATATCTTATTGACGATGCGGTACCCGTTGCTTCCAGACAGGACGTAAGTCCCATCGAAGGCAGCCGCCAGAGGCGAGTCCATAGTGATGGCGTGAGGCACGGGGGCTGAACTCAGAAGGCTCATGAACGGGGCGAAAGCATTCTCGGAGAAGCCAGCCATGGCACTTTCCGCCCGAAACTCTTCGCTCAGTCGTTCCGCCTTCCCATTGCCCCAGAAAGCGTTCCACCGCTCAATCCTCCTACGCTGCTCCTTAAGGGACGGCAGCATGTTCCCAGCCCCTTTCACCATGACGGAATCGCCGAATTTCGCAATGCGCTGTCGCAGCTCGTCGTTCCGCTCCAAGGCTTCTTCCAAGGTTGCGCCTTCCGCCATGGCGTACATCTCTTTGCCCTGGTTCTGCGGCTCCAGAAGCGCCAAAGCCGCCTTTTGCTCCTTGGTCATGAAGTTGATGCTCTGCATGTCAGAATCGAACTTGGTGCGGGTGCTGAATATTCCCAGCACTACCGTGGAAGCTATGACCGCTACGAACAACCAGCCGCTGGATGGCACCTTATCAGGGAATATTCTGCCGAGCTCCACTGTCCTTGCGCTTGGATTACGCCTTCGGACGAAGACCGGCAGGAATATGAGCACGAAGACAATTGTTCCTGCCAGCATCAGGGATGCGAACAAACCCATGTCCTGCATTGCTGTCGCATTCAGGAAAATAAGGCAGAGGAAGGCAGCTATGGTCGTTATGTTCCCGATCAGCAGAGGCTCTATCATTTCCTTGAGATTCTGGCGCGGGGATATTCCGGTTTTAAGGCCGTCCATGAAATGCAGCGGATAATTCACTGCGATCCCGATAATCACGGAGGCTACCCCAAGCACGATGATGGACATGCTGTGGCGTATCAGAGACATCGCTCCCAGTGCGATGAGCCAGCCGAAGAGGGTTGAGGCTATTATCCAGAAAATGTCGGAAAAGCGTCTGTAAGTTAGAACCAGCAGCAAGCCTATCAATATCATTGCCAGCGAGATGGCGAGCATGCTGTCTTTCTTGATCTGCGTGGCGTTGCCTGCAGCTATCAGCGGAGCCCCAACTGCGCTGATCTCTATGTCAGGATGTCCTGCCTCGGTGCTGTCTATGGCTTCTTGCACCATTGCGGCCACCTTGGCATTCATTGCGGACTCGCTAGTGCCGAATGGAGATGTCAGGAAGGCAATGCCCTTGCCGTCTTTCAGGAATATGTAATCGTCGGCTACCGTGTAATCGTCGTTGGCAGTTGTCGTCCTAAGCCGCTGGAGGATAGGCGAAAACAAGTGCAATGGGTCTTGGCTTATGTTTTCTGCGACCATGTCTCCGGTCGGAAACATCAGTGCTTGCTTGTCTGCCTGCAACTGATTTTTCACGAAGCCTGGAGTGCTGAGCAGAGAATCTATGCGTCTGTAATCGTCCTCTGTCAGGAACAGCGGGTAGCTCCCTATGACAGCTTCCAACATAGCTGCCGCCTTGTCGCCATCTACTCTTATCTGCCTCCCAGCAATCATATTCGTAGAATCGATTCTTGCGAAAACCTCCCCGAACGCATCCATCGCCTCCTCGATGGCATATTCATAATCCTCGTCACCGTCGCCGTTCACGTCGGCAGCCTCGGATCCCTCATTATCATTTGCGGCATGAGAGAAGATAAGCACTATGTTGTTCTTCTTGCCAAGGTCCTCGTACGCCTCCGAATATTTCTTGCTCTCCTCCTCTCCAGGCAGGAATTTGGCAATGTCCTCCTCATAGTCCAGCCTTGTGGCAAGCAGACCACATCCGGCTGCGATGACGATAGCGATAATCGCTGCTATCCACCTTCTCTCGGCCAGGAAATCGAAAACTTTCAGGAAGAACTTTGCCATAGTCTCGCAAGTTAGGGATTTTCAGCCGAAAATCAGCTAATCCATCTGGATTTCATCGAAAAGGAGGCTAAAGAACCAGCCTTCCATTTGGAATGGACAAATCTTTCCATTGCTAATGGATGCTAATATCCATCTGTAACGGAATCCTTAGCCGAAAAAGGAGTGGATGTTTCTGCAAAATACTGATAGCTACAGCTTTCCGTGTTTGCGGAACCAGATGAGGAAGCCTATGCAGATGAGGACCGAGAGCAGGGAGCCGATTGGAGCGGCGAGGCCCATCGGGAAGAGGGTGTCTGGGAAATTCACTGAAAATATGTAGGATAGGGGCACTCTTGCCAATATGATGGAAGCCACGTTGTGAATGAATGACACGATAGAATAGCCGTAAGCCACGAAGTAGCCGCTGAGGCAGAAATGGATGCCGGCGAACACCGTGTCTATGACATAACTCCTGAAATATTGCCCACCTGCGTGGATGACCTCAGGGTCCGATGTGAACCATCCGACTATAGGTTCTGCAGTGAACTGTATGAGTATGGCCATGAGCATTCCATAGCTCAAGGCAATCATCACGGCATATCTTAGGGTCAGTCGGCATCTCTGGGCTTTGCCTGCGCCGATGTTCTGTGCCGTCATCGTGGACACGGTGGAAAGCATTGCAGATGGCACCAGGAACAGCATCCCGATGAGCTTCTCCACTATCCCGACGGCAGCGGAATCCACTAGGCCGCGATTGTTCGCTATCACGGTTATCGCAAGGAAAGCTATCTGTATGAATCCATCCTGGAGCGCTATCGGCGTGCCGATTTTAAGTATCGTCGAGAGCGTAGGGCGGTCTGGCCGCAGGTCATGTTTATGGAACCGTATTCCTAACCCTTTGCGCCTCAGGTAGAAGAGCGAGACGACGACGCTGAAAGTCTGAGAGAGCGTGGTGCCTAGGGCAGCCCCTGCAGGTCCCATATTCATGGAGCCTATGAATATAAAATCCAGCAATATATTAAATGCGCATGCCACCGCCACGAAGTACATCGGGCTCTTGCTGTCCCCGATGCCTCTGAATATGGAGGCGATTACGTTGTATGCCGTTATGAAAGGAATGCCGATGAAACATATTCTTAGGTAGTCGGCAGTGCCGTCGGTCGCTTCGGCGGGGGTTGACATCACGCTCACTATCGGCCTTGCGATGAGCAGGAGAACCGTTGCCGTCACGACTGAAACTGCGATGAACAGTGAGACCGAGCTTCCTATTGCCTTGGATGCCCCTCCTTCGTTTTTAGCCCCGACCGCCCTTGCCAGCGTGACGGTGGAGCCCATAGCCAGCCCGACGATCATGACCGTAAGAAAATGCATGAACTGGCTGCCGATTGACACGGCGGTAGTGCTGGCCACTCCGTCGTACAGTCCGATTACGAACAGGTCCGCGAGTCCGTAGAGCAGCTGCATGAAATAGGAAAGCAGATATGGC
>JAQYTJ010000021.1 GCA_028724885.1 Bacteroidales bacterium
GATGCGTCGTACAGCGCTGCAAGGGCGTTTTAGGAAAGACTTCGGCTATCGCATCCTCAAGTCCTTTAAGGCCATCCGCACATATTAGACCTATCCGCGCCACACCTCTCTCGCATATGTCATTAAGCATCTCGCCCCAGCCATGGGCACTTTCCGTCGGCTTGTTGTAGATGCCTATCACTTCTCTCGTCTTGTCTTCCTTCACGCCCAGAAGCACATAGAATGCTTCCGTGTCCACACTGCGCTTGCGGTGGATCTTTATATGCACGCAGTCAATGAAGAGAACCGGATAGTATGCTTCCAGACTGCGGTCAAGCCACTCCTGGACATCTTTTCTCAGGTAGTCCAGCATCCTCGAGATGCTCGCCTTGCTGTAGTGTTCGCCATAGATGTCATTGAAGACATCACCGACCTGCTCCTGTGTCAGACCCTTGCTGTAGAGTGTGCCGGCAAGTCTTTCACGCTCCTCTTCCTGGTTGCGCAATATTGCCAGTATACGCGGATGGAAGTTGCCATAACGATCCCGTGGTATCCTGAAGGTAAGGGTTCGACCCTGACCTTACGTGTGGCCTACTCTATTGCCGTTTCCCTTATCGCCACGAAGCCCATCTTCGCGCAAATACTCACGCCTATCTGCTACCATCATACTCTCAATCATTATCTCCATCAGGTCCTGGAGACCATTTTCTCTTTCCGCTTGCTTGCATAAAACCTCGGAAATTTGTTCCTTTGTGAAATCCATTAGTCTACGATTCTTTTGTATTTGTTGTTTCTCTTTTACAAATCAAAAGAAATACGTAGACTTTCTTTTTATCTCACCTCAGACACACTCTTTGGAACAGTATCACAAGATGCTGTCATGAATTTATCCTAGCAGCTAAAAAGAGCATACCCCGAAGCACAGGGCACGCTCTTAATATATTCATAAACCACTTATTACTTGAGGTTTGGATTTAGTCCGCTGTCAAGCGCAGGATAATCCATGAAGATTGTCTTATCGCCTTTCCATGTCACTCCATCAGGTATAAGAACTTTTTCTTTAATAAACAAACCAGGAGCAACCTCAACTGCTTCGTTAGCTTTTCTCTGATTGAAATAGTTCTCCATAAGTTCCATCCTAACCATATCGTCTCGCCTTGGGACAAGAGCCATGAAATATCCGCAAACCTCCCAACCATGTTCTTGCAAGCAGGCATCAGCGAATTCTGACCCATTCAAGCCTGCAGGCAGATCCGGAAGCCCGGCTCTCCTCCTTACCCTATTGACACATTCATAAGCGAAAACACTCGGAGTGCCCTCTACTCGAGCCTGAGACTCAGCATACCAGAGCAACAGTTCGGCATAACGCACAATCCTTATCCTCATGCTGGTTGTCATCCCCAGATAAGGGGGTTTTGCAGGGTCAAAGTCTCGAATGGCAGTTTGACTATACATATCATCGTAACTGTCCACAGAATAGGACATCAGGCAGAATTCCGGCTGATAGTCTTTTGTCTTGAAGAAATCATCATACCATACGAGAGACATATCATCTACTCCATCTTTACCTTTTTCGAGGAGACTGCCTCGTACAAGAATAGTAGGCGCATAAATCCAATTCTTTCTGTCGCAATCCGGATAATTCTTCCAGAATTTTATTTCTCCAAAAGCATCTCCCCAACCGCCAAGAAACTCGAAATAGTTACTTGACGTCATCTGGAAATCTTCAGACCACTGACCAAACTTATCCGACATATTAAGGCCAACGACGATTTCATTAGTATAATTATGACTTATCGAATAGACACTTTTGAACTGAGATTCAAGGATATATTCGTACTCCCCACTGTTGCATTTATCTATTACTTCTTTCGCAAGTTTTGCGGCTTCGGCATAATATTTCGTTTCCTTCATCGGATAACCTGCCATCTGCATGTACACTGCAACAAGGGTAGATTGGGCAGCCTGCTTCGTGATGTAGATATTTGCTCCATTCATATACCTAGGTTCTTTTTGGTCAGCATATGAAGTCGGCAGGGTATTAATGCAATCTTGAAGGTCTGAAACTATCTGGCCGTATATTTCAGGGAAATCGGCCAAGGTCCTTTCCGTGCTAGTAGACGTTTCTAGAGTTATAGGAATCTTGCCATAATAACGAACTAGATAGAAATAAGAAACAGCTCTCCAGAATTTTGCCTGGCCTAAAGCTATGTTAATTTCTGTTTCTGATACTGGAGTCCTGCCTGCGTTAAGAACTATATCGTTCGCAGCCTTTATTATAGAATATAGTTTCTGCCACATATTGTCAAGGCCTATATTCCCAACTGTCACGTTAAATGCATCAGCCTGAGCAATACGCTGCTTGTTGCTTCCAGGGTTAGTGGTCATGTCATCGCCTTGGAACATAGGAGAAAATTGGTTCGTGTTGCATTCAAAGTTCACGACCTGCTTATATAGAGCATAGACACTCATGTTAAGCTCATCCTGGCTTGAATAAAAGGTCGATGGCGTAAGAGTCCCTTTAGGCTGCTCATCCAACGAACATGCGGATAACCCTAGCATAGATGCCAGAGTCAATAATATTATATTTTTAATTTTCATGGCGAATGTCAATTAAAAGTTAAACTTCATTCCAAATGTATAGGTTCTTGCGAAAGGGTAGGCGCCAGAATCAACGCCATCATTCACATCATGATGCCCTCCGAAAGAAGTAGCGTTTTGAGGATCAAGACCAGAATAACCAGAAATAGTGAATAGATTCTGAACGCTGAAATAGAGTTTCATGTCAGCGAACTTTGTGAAATTCTTGCTTAGATTGTATGCTATAGAGAGATTTTCACAACGAATGTAATCCGTTTTTTCTAACCATTTAGTAGAAGCAGACTGGAAGTCATTTCCCTTGACTCCTGGAGAAGGATATCTCTTCGTGTTCTCAAACGCTTCTTTCAGGTTATAGAAAACAGAGTCTCCGATGAGGGAGCATCCATAGAATCTCACTAGGTTCAGCCTAAATCCACCGGTAGCGGCAGAGAAGAACATATTCATACTCCAATTCTTCCAAGAGAAGCTGTTATTCCAGCCATATGTGAACTTTGGATTGGCCTGCCCAGTCATGAAACGATCGTTTGCAGAGATCTTTCCATCATCGTCAATGTCCTCATATGTATCCAGACCATTTTTATCAAGTCCCTTCCATTTATAAAGGTAAAATGTCCCGACCGGATATCCTTCCTTGATCCTAGTCACGCCATCAGTAGGAGATACTCCAGGCATAGGGCAATCTCCTGCCACGAAATCAAGACCGGCAAGGTCTTCTACCCTGTTTTTAAGATATGTCATGCTGAATGTTGATGTCCAGACAAAACCGTGAGCATCAAGAATTCTCCCGTCCAATGTCAGGTCAAATCCTTTATTGCTGATTTCTCCGGCATTCACCCATACCGAGCCTCCTCCGTCATAATACGGAATATTCTTTTTCAGCAAGCCATCTTTGGTTCTCTTATAATAATAGTCTAGGCTGACATTCAATCTGCTATCAAGGGCAGAGAAGTCAACGCCGATGTCAAACTGATTAGTCTTTTCCCAAGTCAGGTCAGGAGTGGAAACGTTTGTGCCAAGCCAGTATCCTGTGTAATTGGTTCCGGAATCGAATGAATATTTTATTGGGCTGAGAAGCCCAAGAGTCTCGTACGAGCTAATGCCCTGGCTGCCAACAACACCATAACTTGTCCTGATTTTAATGTCATTGAAAATATTCTGATTCTGCATGAAAGACTCGTTGCCTAACTGCCATGCAAAAGCAATGGATGGGAAGTATCCCCATTTATCATTCATGAATTTTGAGGAGCCATCGGCTCTCATTGTTCCTGTCAGAAGGTACCTATTGTCATAATTGTACATCAGTCGCCCCACCCCTGAAAGCAGAGTCCATTGAGAATAACTGTTTGAAGGGGTTACAGAATTCGCAATGCTGACATTCCACCAACCGACACCCTCAATGAGAAGGTTCTTACCATTGAATCCCATGCTCCTATAAGTTGCTCTTGAAGCCTCGCCAACCAAGGTGGCAGTCAAATTATGCTTGCCCCACTGATTCTGATAAGTAAGGTTGTTAGTGCTCTGGAGAGAGAGCCTGTCATTATCGTAATTCGACATGCTGCTCGTGCCACCCATGAGCTTTTTAACACCACTGAAGGCATAAGACTTGAAATCGCCGTAATCCACAGAATTGCTAGTAGTGAATGTCAGGCCGGGAAGGATATCGAATTTCAAATCTATGTGTGCATCAACCACTTTTGCCTCATGTGAATTCTTGTTTTCTTTCAGCGTTCCCACCGGGTTGCCTGTAAGCACTGCACTATAAGAATCTTTAAGGTATTTTGTTCCATCCTCATTCATGACATTGACCACAGGAGCAAAGTTCACGGCAGCAAGAATGCTGTTTGCTTTATCAGCTCCGAACCCACCCCGTCTACCCTGGCCGGCAAAGGCATTTATGTCCACAGTTGCCGTCAGCCAGCTTGTAAGTTTTGAGTTCACGTTTGAACGAAAAGAATAACGTTCAAAATTAGTTTCAATTACAATTCCATCAGTCCTAGCATAGTTGCCGGAAACATAGTACTGCAATTTGTCGTTTCCACTGCTGATAACTAACTTATAGTTTTGCACAAAACCAGTCCTCGTGATTTCTTTCTGCCAATCTGTTCCGGCAGTACCATTCTTGAAAGCTTCAAGCTGAGAATCAGAGAATGACTTCCCTTTGTACTTATTGTAATTAATCGCGAAAGTGTATGGGTCTACAGTGTCATAATACTTCGCCATGGTAGAGATACCAATGGAGCCTTCTGCTGAAACAATAGTCCTGCCGGCCTTTCCTGTCTTCGTCGTGATGATAATCACGCCGTTGGATCCTCTAGAACCATAAATGGCAGTCGAAGAAGCATCCTTCAACACCTGTACAGACCCAACATCGTCAGGATTCAATCCTTCAAGCCCACTTTCCCTAACGATGCCGTCAACGACTACAAGCGGATCATTGCTTTTACTGATAGAGTTTACGCCTCTAACCCTAATGTGAACAGAGCCACCCGGAATAGCTGAGTTTTCAACTGTTACTCCGGCTACTCGGCCTTGGAACAAATCTGCGACATTTGTGATAGGCTGCTCATTGAAGGCTTTGTCTCTTACAACGCCGACAGAACCTGCCAAATCTACCTTTTTAACGGTACCATAACCAATGGCTACAGCTTCTTGTAGAAGCTCAGAATCTTCTTTCAAGCTAATATTTATGACGGATCTTCCGTTGATAGGGACATCAACAGGTAGGAAGCCCATGCAGGAGAAAGACAATGTCGCTGTAGAAGAGCTGACGCTGATAGAATAGTTCCCATCGCCGTCTGTTACGACACCGTTACTCGTGCCTTTCTCTATTACACCGACTCCAGCCAGGGGCTGGCCTCCAACATCTACAACTTTTCCGCTCACGGAAATCCTTTGCGCAAAAAGGCTAAATGGAGTAAATAACAACATGCAAATCAATGATGTCATCATTAGTTTTAGTGTTTTGTTCATGATTTTTAATGTTAATAGTATAATAGTAAAGATTATTAATTGTCTTATTTTGAAGTGTTAAAGAAATAGTTCGCCCAAACATTAGATGAATCCAATTCTAAAGACTTGGCAAAATTTTCTCGAGCCTCGCCCTTTTTACCTTCAGCGAGACATACCAGACCCTGAACATAAATATTTCTTGCTTTCACTGCATCACTTGAACCATCTTCTCCGAATTTAGAGTAAATGTCCACCACAGCAGAATTGCCGGCTTTATTGAACGCATCAATCTTATTCTGAACACTCTCTATAACTTCCTTGAAGCCATTGCTATTTCCAAGTTCTTTTTCAGCCATTGCAAGAAAATATTTGCTTTCATCTATTCTGTCAGCGAGATTTCTATCCTTGGCGGCATTAATGCTTCTTTGGAATGCTTTTGATTCTTCAGCCTTCAGGCCAAGAGCCTTATAAGCCAGTCCTTGATAATATGCAACCTTAGCCACGATAGGCCCTGTGGACAGTTCATTTGTTTCAAGGTTCTTTGGGAACGTGCCAGCTGCAAGGAAATGTTCAAGTGCTTTCTGGTTTTTGTGCTTTGACAATAGGTCAAGACCGCACAATAGATGAGCGTCTACGAAAGGAGCATAGGCTGTCATGCCCCCTTCCCAAACACGGAAGTGACGTGTTTCTAGTATATTGAGAGCTTTATCATATTGTCCATTCTCAACATACAGGCGCACTAGCCTTGTAGTAGCATCATCAGACTTGAAAACTGTCTTCTTGTTCTTATCCATAAAAGCCAATCTCCCTTTAGAAGGGACTTTCCGTGCTTCTTCGATAATATCGAGTTCCGTGAAGAATTTAGGATCGGAGCCATCGGCTTTAATAGCTTTACGATAGTAATCAGCAGCAGCATCTTTGTCAGAAAGGTATTTGTCTGCGGCAAAGCCAAGATTTCTGAATGCCATTCCGTAATTAGGAGAAAGTTTCGCAGACACCTTCCACTCTGAAATTGCCTCATCCTTTCGGTCGCTGAAATAAAGCAGATTACCAAGGTAATAATGAGCCTTGCTATCCTCCGGATTCATCGAAATAGCATCCCTGAGCATGTTTTCTTCCTCAATACGTGAAGGGAAACAATAATCAGGAGACATAGCGGCAGCCTTGGCGTAATATTCCTTCGCCTTGCCAGCCCTTCCTGCGAGATTAGAATAATACCCTGCCATATAGTTCAATAACGGAGATGCAGTGAATGGCTCGATGGCATTCTTCTGCATCGGTGTCGAAGAGAATTCAGAGCCATTCTCCATTGCGAAATCCAAGAGACCAACGGCTTCTTGGTAACCTCCTACGGCGCCATAATATGTACTTGCTTCAAGGATTTCCTGAAGAGGGATTCCCATGTGGCTGATTGCGCCGGCTAATGCTTTCTGGTCATTGTCAAGCCTACTGAGCTCTATCATGCTAAGGAAATCGAGGCGATCGAACGCAAGGTTCTCTCTCAGCAGTTTCCTAGCCTCGTCTTCTTTACCTGACTTAGTCAGGATGAAGGATTTCACGAACTTAGACAATGTGCTCCTACCGCTATATTCAATAGATCTGTCTATCAATTTCAGAGCCTTCTCATATTCACCGGCGACTGCTTTCATTTCCGCAAGATAAAGGAATGCGGAAGACTGGAATCCTGGATACCAAGTCGATTTCCAATAATATGACTCAGCTTCTTTTAGCTTGCCGAGCCGCTGGGACACGAAGCCAAGATAATAGAACATTTCACCATCTTTAGGATTAGTTTGGTAAAGGACTCCAGTCTTGCTGACCTCTGGCATAAAGTGCAGTCCTGTAAGACGCTTATATGCCCTCTGAAGATATTTCTCGGCTCTCTCCCATTGATACTGTCGCGCATAATATATACCGAGACTCACATTAGCCCTAGATTCCAGAGAGTCTCGCTTCAATACTTCCTCATAGAAAGGAACCGGGCTAAGTCTGGCATTATGGAATTCATCCAACCTCTGACCTGCAAGCAATAGTTCCTCAATGCTGTCATATTCTTCAGGTTTTTTCGGTCTGTCAGCAGGATGAGGCCTTTGCTCTTCAGGCTTTGGCTTTGGCTGATAGCTTACTAGCTCATTGCCATCCTTGTCATAAAGGCCAGCGAATAATTCTTCGTCTTTCACGGAAGAATCAACATTGAAATATTCTTTGAAAGGGGTATCCGGGTCAATATTGATTCGCTTATCTGAAATCACTTTATCCCCAGCCTTGCATAGGACTTTCGCATTATTGTATTTCTGAGTGGCATTAAATCCAACCATGACAGATGTCGGAGACTCCCTAACCATATTGACGGCACCTTGCAGGGTCACATTCTTTGCCCCACCTATGCCCTTGATTGTGTACCAGTATTGCTTTGTTTCGCGCACTTCATTCGGTCCTATCCAGCTATAATCAGGCTGATTGTCTGAATAAGTTCCAACCATCAGTTCAAGATATGCTCCGTCCTCCTCTGTAAGCATCTCGCTCCATACGCTTCCTGTACCCCACAAGAAGAATTTTTTCCCCGGTTCCACATGATGGTTACCTATGTGTGCAGTCCCCGCATCTTTCCCGAAATCGTAGCCCACTAGAAAATCATCAGTGTAGTTCACTGCGAAAGTAGAGTTGCTGAAAGGGTAATTCTTCCACCAACTTCCCTCTACCAAGTTCCCTTCAGAATCCCTTCTTCCATAAGGCCAGTCTATGTACTCGGTTTTGCTATGTGTCATGCCATAAACTGTCTCAGGAGGGAATTGAACCTGATAATCTTCATTGCAATGTACAGAAACATTGGCCCAATATAAGAACGACTGCATCATAGGAGTCCTGTTCTGAATCTGGAAAGTTGCCTCCACATAAGATTTTCCGGGGAAAACCGTAAGACCGACATTCCATTTCAAGCGTTGGCGCAATTCTGTTTCACCGACCCAGATAGTCTTGCTACCATCCGGATTCTCAACTACCGCATATCCAGTATTAAGAGTAGAAGATGCTCTGTGGTGATGAGGAACGTTCCATTCCACGCCTCCAGATATCCAAGAGCCAATCATTCCTATCAATGCCGGCCTTATTACATGCTGCCGGTAGAAGAAATAATAACCAGACTGCTTGTCCTGAGCATCCAGAATTCTGCCTCCGACTTCTGGAAGCACCCCGATGTGAGTATACTCATTCTCCACGGTCAGGTACTTGTATTGTCGTTCTACTCTATCATCCGTAAGAATGTCATATATTGGATAAGGATAAATGTGTCCGGCAGCACCTTGGTAAGTTCTTCCCGTAAAGAAATATGGTGCTTTCTCAGGATCACCCACAAGATAAGTAGGAATGTCAATCTTTGTTTCTTTTATTTCAACCTGCGCTGAAAGCTTGAATGGCGAGAACGCAAATACCACCCAGAATAACGAGAACAAAAAATTTTTATTCATATATTATCAATTAGAATCATTAGTTAAAAAATCAAAAATATGAATGCAACGGCAAGTTTGCCTAGCGTATGCATTAACAATCCGGCAGTAGAGCGACATTTGTTAGCTCTTTGAATATTCGTTTGTTCGTTAAGCCAGCTGAAGAAGGTTCCACTGGTTCTCTGACACTGTAAACTGCAGCAGAAAAAATCCACAGCAGTTTTCCCTTTTAAGTTACTTATTTTAAGAGACTTTACGAATGTTTCTACTGTGTTTTCACTCTTATTTTTTAACAAATTTCAGCCTCTCTGAGGCCACTTTATAAAACTTAGTCTCAGTAGTGCAACTACTGATTGTGATTATTAGTTCTAGTGCATTAAGCTATTGCTCTTGAACAAATATATTAAAAAGTCTGAAGTTTTCCACAAAAATGCGCCAAAAACTCATAAATTATTGTTAACAAACGAAATATCTCTTGTATAATAGCTTGTAAAAATTTAATACACCTATAATTTTCAAATACATACGAGAGCGTTAGCACGTTTTAGGGGCTCTTTCATGAGACTTGCTGACATTGTCAACTTACGAAATTTCTGACATTATCATGGCATCATAGTAATTATGTGGCTGCAAAAGTGCGCCTTTATCTGTTTTAGGCTCAAGAGTTTGTAGCCATCCACCACTACAAATAAGGTACGCTTTTGGCTACCCTCTATGGTATGGTTGCCTTACCGCATGCTTCTGAGTCCTCTATTAAAACTGCACCTATAGCGTCCGGATGTTATTTGAATAAGCTGTAGCTATTCTTTTTATTTAGCGACCATATTACTTGAATATATCATAACTATAGCGATCCAGCATATCATCTACAAAATTTTCGACACAAATTTAGCAAGTTGGTTCATTTTCGTTTGACGCAATATACCAGCATTTAGCAGATGAAATTCCGAATGAGGATAGGCAAAGGATACTACGTATGTAATTGATCGCCAATATATTCATCTACATTAACGGACTCCTTGCCTCATAAAGGTGGGCAACACCATCATTTATTACCAGTTACTTACTAGGGAAATTCTACCACTTCACTATAGCAAGGAGCAAAACAACCATCAATAGATGCCGGGCTTTCGAAGGCGGGTCGCTGAAGACAGAAGAATAGGGGTTCGCAGGACTTCTGTCGGCCAAAGTTCAAGCATATGGCGATATAGCCTTAGACTTCCAACTATAAGGGCGGCTTGGGAATTGCACCAGTTAGAGCATGCCTATGCTGGGCGGACACCCAAAAAGAGCGTGCTACGAAGACCGAAGCACGCTCTAATATATTCATGAACCCCTATTACTTGAGATTAGGGTTGACTTTCTTCCAATCGTCGATGGCCGGAATGATGCCGAGGGTAATAATCTCATCGCGCATCTTGCAAAGGTGCTCGTATGAAGCCTGAAGGGCTTTCATTTCAGCAACTGTTCCTTTAGGCTCCTTGTAGCTTACGCCATTCTCGTCAATCACGGTAGGCATAGCCATCATGACATGCTGGAATTTGTCATCATTAACGTAAGTACCAGCAGGCCAGGTGAATTTCTTGCCGCCCATGGCAGCTTCGATCATCTTGACTGAATTATAGGCAGGGCTCTGGAATGAGCTGCGGCCACGAAGCTTGATTATGGTAGAGCCACCCTGAATTGTAGCATGCTTAATCTCCTCGAATCTTTTTTCAGAAAGCTTTTTCTTAGAGAGCGGAACGCCATCAATCCTAACCTTTGAAGCGAACACTGCCATAGCCTCTCCGTGGCCACCGTATGTGCGTGCTCCCGTAACCTTGTACTGAGGAACCTTGAATTCAGCTGCAAGCTCGGTCTGCAGACGAGTAGAGTCGAGAGCAGCCAAAGTAGTAACCTGTGAAGGTTTAAGTCCTGAATGAAGAAGGACAACGAGTCCAGTAAGGTCAGCAGGGTTGAAGATAACAACTATATGCTTTACTCTCGGGCAATATTTCTTCACGTTCTTTCCAAAATCCTCGGCTATCTGGCAATTGCCCTTGAGCAGATCTTCACGGGTCATGCCCTCTTTACGAGGAGCTCCGCCTGAAGAAATGATGTACTTCGCATTCTTGAAGGCAACGGCAGGATCCGTCGTCCAAGTTAAGTTAACACCTTCGAAGGCGCAGTGAGCCATTTCTGCCACTACTCCTTTCAGTCCCGGCTCATAAACATCGTAAAGGCAGATGTTCGGAGTGAGTTTCAACATTGCGGCCGTCTGAGCCATGTTTGAGCCAATCATGCCGGCAGCGCCGACAATGACCAGTTTGTCATTTGTTAAAAATCCCATAATTATATTAATAGATTTGATAAAGTTCTCCGCCTATTCTAAAAACAAAATCTATTTCGCACTAAAAACGTGCCATATCAATTTGCCTTTCAACTCGCAAATATAGCAATTTAACTTGTATTTTCTTTGAAAAAGAAAATTCATTATATTTGCGACGATAAAATTTCGGATATACAATATGGAACCTCCCAGTTCTATAACAACAGATAACTCTAGCAAGGCGGATCCCCGATCTGACGATCCGCTATCGTATAACTTATTAACACATCAAAAAGAGAATTCGACAATGCAAGGATTGCCGAAAGTGTTTGCTATCATAATCCGCAAAGGAATCGGCAATGCGTATAAATTTCCACTGAACTAAAACTATAAGACTGAATATTAAAACTTATGGCACTATATTTCATAAAAGAATTAGAAGAGACTAGATCCAGAATCGGCATCTGGCATATAACGGAATCGGAAGATGAACTGTGCGAGCTTGCGTCTGCTCCAACTGATGAAATGGAGGAAATCTCTTTCATAAAGAGTGAGTCGCTACGCAAGCAGAAACTTGCAGTGAAAGCTTTGCTTAACAATATGTTCGGAGAAAAGGTCTACCTCAGTCACCATGACAATGGCAAGCCTTACATCGAAAATAGCGTAACGAACATAAGCATAACTCATACGAATGAATATGTCGCCGTCATCCTAGATGACAACGAAGACATCGGAATAGACATGGAGTCTCTGTCAAGGGACTTCTCCGCAGTTGAGCAAAAAGCCCTCTCCGAGGATGAGATCGAAGATCTTGACGAAGACAAAAAAAACGAGCAGCTGGCAATATACTGGTGTGCGAAGGAAGCTATATACAAGAGAATCTCGGCATACGGCGTAGACTTCGCCGAGCAAATAGAAGTTGAGCGTTTCCG
Organism: Bacteroidales bacterium; assembly: GCA_028724885.1. Taxonomy (GTDB): domain Bacteria; phylum Bacteroidota; class Bacteroidia; order Bacteroidales; family UBA932; genus Cryptobacteroides. The sequence continues at coordinate 12,216 of JAQYTJ010000021.1, forward strand.
TCCACGCGGAGAAGGCGAACTAGAAGCCACTTTCATCCATAAGGACGGCTATGAGGAAGATTTCGACCTTGAATATATGACATTCGACAACCACGTGCTTGTCTGGGTCGTGGGCTAAAAGCATAAGCTATGCCACAAGAGAGCCGTCCATATTCCTTATGAACGGCTAATATTTTATCAAATCCGCTAGAACATATAATATACGCCAACATAGGATTTGTCACGCTTGTGATGAGGGCCGCAGCCCTCATTCTTTTTATCTGGCAGACCGAAATCATATCCGATGGGCTTGAGCAATTTCCTTGTGAGAGAAACCTTCGATAATATACAAGTTGAAAACCGTTTCGAAGCTAGGCGTAAGATCCCCCATGTAACGCTTGCATAAATGCAGCATTTTGGAAGCAAGAAAATCGAACAATCGTTTTTGCACAAGTCTGTCACTTTGCTTGCAAAGAGAGTATTTCAGATATCTGGGAATTAGCCGTAGCCTCATTTCCCCGTTGGTCTGATTCATCCCGCTTCCGAGAAATAAGATGCAGATTTGAAAAATCCGTTGCACAAATTAATATTTTTTTGAAATCAACTCTCACTTCAGAAAAATTTATTCGATAAGCATTTTTGTTCTAGTTTATTAATATGTCATTATGTTAATCAAAGGTGTTAAAATTATTTAGATTGTACTATTTTTGCATAGGCAAAAGCAAATTGAAACTGAATGAAAAAAATATTGTTATCTATCATATCTGGCGCAATTCTTTCCTTATCTTCCGCTTTAGGACAGAATGAGGTGAATAAATATAGCGGAGAGGCCGGAAGCCAAGTCATAGAGGCCGTCTCAAAAATAGACGACGGTGATTTCAAGTCTGCCACCGACATTCTGAATAAGCTTGTGGCAAAGGACCCCGGCAATGATGCAGCTTACTATTATCTCGGCTGGTGCATGCTGAAGCAGAACGACGTGAAAGCTGCGCAAGAGCACTTGAAGAAAGCTTCCGAACTCGACCCTAAGAATTTCTGGTACAAATACTGGCTGGCCAACTCATATTACGGGAATGATTACATGATGATTGCCTCGTACGAAAATCTTCTGAAAGAGTTCCCTAAAAAGACCGACATCTATTTCTCTCTGGTTAACCTTTATCTGAAGCAGAACGACTTAGACAAAGCCATGGCGTGCCTGAACCAGATCGAAACCGTTTTTGGAAAGAGCGAGGCTGTCACATCCACGAAATACGACATCCTGCTTCAGAAAAATAAGCCGCAGGAAGCCTTCGAAGAGCTGAAAAGATACAACGATGATTTCTCTTCTCCTGCGATTCTCTCGAAAATGGGCGATTTTTCAATGGCTCAATACAAAGATTCTGCGGCCTTAGCCTACTACAACGAGTCCATCTCGCTAGACGACTCCTACATGCCTGCAATGCTAGGAAAGGCAGAAGTATATAGAATCAGAAGGGATTACAATGAATATTTCGCCGTCCTGAAAAAATTCATGGCATCGGAGGAAACCCCTGCGCAATCAAAAGTCCAGTACATGAATATGCTGCTTCAGCATAGCGAGCCTCGTTTCCTGCAGAATTTCAGACCGCAGCTAGATACGACTATGAACGACATGCTGAAACTGAGTCCTAGAGACTCCTCAATTCTGATGCTTGCAGGGCGCTATTACTACAGCACGGATAGGAAAGATACGGCCAAGTCATATTTCAAATCCAACTCAGAATATAATCCTGAAAGCGCCAGCGCCAGACTCTATTACATCCAGTACCTCTGGAGTGAGAAGGATTTCGATGATATGCTAAAGGAAACGGCCAAGGCTAAGGCAGATTTTCCAAGCGTAATAGATTTCGTGGAGATAGAGAATGCGGCTTTCTTTAATACAAAGAATTACGAAGGAATAGTCAAGAACTGTCTAGAGACCATAGACAAATATAATGGAGACACATCAGTGACTATTCCTGCAATGGCTACGCTAGGCGATGTCTATCACGAAATGGGGCAAGAGAAGGAGGCCTTCAAGTTTTACAAGAAAGTCCTCAAGCTAAATCCCAACTATGCTCCCGTACTGAACAATTATGCCTATTACCTCGCGCTGAAAGGTAAAAATCTGAAGGATGCCTGCAAGATGAGCAAGAAGACAATCGACAGAGAGCCTGACAATCCTACATACCTCGACACTTACGGCTGGATTCTTCATCTTTTAGGGAAAAATGATGAGGCGAAGGCTGTGTTCAAGCATGCCATAATTTATGGTGGGAAAGAGAGCGCAACGACTCTGGAACACTACAGCATAGTGCTGGAGGCACTCGGGGAGAAAGAACTAGCGAACGTCTACAAGTCTCAGGCAGAGAAGCTTAAGGCCAAAGGAGATGAATAGGCAATGAGAACTGCCGGCAATATATTCATAAAAATTTGCCTCGTCCTTGCATTGGCAGCATTTGGCGGGAATCTGGCATATTCCCAGGATACGAAAGCACAGGAAGATAGAAAGGCTCGCCTAGAGAAGGAGATAGCCATAATAGACCAGCAGCTGAAGGCGAATGCCAAAGAGAGTTCCCATGCCCTAAGCAACCTATCTCTCATTCGGAAAAAAGTTTCTTCTAGGAAAGAGCTGCTTGAGGAGAGCAACCATAAGATAAACTCTTATGAGGTCCACATCAATCTGAAAGAGAAAGAAATAGCAGCTACTCAGGCTCGCCTGGACACGCTTTCGCTTTATAATTGCAAGCTAGTGCGCAGCGCCTACAAGAACCGCAATGCTAAAATATGGTACATGTACATCTTGGCAAGTAATGATCTGGGGCAGGCTTTCAGACGCTATGGCTATCTGAGAGACCTTTCGCAACAGCTGAATTTGCAGGCAGAGAAATACAAGGACGCGAAGGCTCAGCTTGAAAAAGAAACAGAGGAACTAAATATGCTGAAGGCTGAAGCGGAAGTCGTTCGGGCTAAGCATGCGGCCGAGGTAAAGCAGCTTCAAAGCGAGGAAAATGATTCCAGAGAGATTGTCAATCAGCTAAATAGGAATAAGAAAAAATACCAGAAACAGCTGTCGCAAAAACGAAGAGAAGTCGAAGCACTAAATAGAGAAATAGAGCGCATCATACGCGAAGCGATGGCTCCTGAAGAGAAATCATCTGGGAAAACATCAGCAGGCAGAGGGAAAAAGACTTCACAGCCTATCGACTATAAGCTTTCCGGAGCTTTCCAGAACAACAAAGGTAAGCTGCCATGGCCTGCAGACGGCCCGGTAGTTGATCATTTCGGCCAGCATTATCACCCAGTCTACTCCAACGTCAAGCTGCCGTTCAATAACGGCATTTCAATAGCCCTTCAGCCTGGCACTGAAGTGAAGGCCGTTTACGAGGGAGTAGTAAAGCAAATAATCGTGATGCCTGGCTACAATAAATGCGTCCTAGTGCAGCACGGAAAATATTTTACGTTCTATTGCAAGCTGGGAGCTGTCTACGTGAAATCCGGGGATAAGGTGAAGACCAGCCAGGCCATAGGCACGGTAGATACAATCAGCGGAGACACTCAGCTGCATTTCCAGATATGGGAGAGCCGCAACCCGCAGAACCCTGAAACCTGGCTAAGGCCTCAATAATATATTCATGAATATGAAACATTGCATAACAATACATGATCTAAGCGATATTGACAGAGCAGCATGGGAATTTCTGAAAGAAATCGGAAACCACAAAATTGTAGCGTTCTTCGCTCCAATGGGGGCAGGGAAAACGACATTCACGACAGCCATATGCAAGGCTCTGGGAGTGAGAGAAGATGCCGTCAGCTCCCCTACTTTTGCCATAATAAATGAATATAAGACCGGCACTGGCGATTCTATGTACCATTTCGACTTCTACCGCATCACGAGGATAGCAGAAGCTCTGGACGTGGGTTTTTACGACTACATCGACAGCGGACGACTTTGTATCATTGAATGGCCAGAGAACATCGAAGAGATACTTCCAGACGAAACGCTGCGAATTTCAATAACGGTTAACCCAGACGATTCCAGGACAGTTTCTTGGGAAGATTAATCTTTAAACCTGTCCAAGAATCTATATCCCGCAGCCTCCCTGAGGTGAGCTGGCATTATGTTTTGAGAACCTGCTAGGTCTGCGATAGTCCTCGCGACTTTGATGATTCGTGAATATGCCCTGGCGGAAAGCCCAAGGCTGTTTATCAGATGCTCCATCAGCGACTTGCAGCCTGCATCCAAAGGACAGAATCGCTCCAGCATTTTCTCGTTCATCTCAGCATTAGTGAATATGCCTTCCCCTGCAAATCGGCGCTTCTGAATATTCCTGGCCATCCCCACCCTTTTGGCGACTATTGCCGACGGCTCCCCCTTCTCCCGATTCACAAGTTTCTTTGTATCAACAGGATGCAGCCATAAGTGAATGTCAATCCTATCCATTATCGGACCCGATAGCTTTGAAAGATAGTTCATCCTCTGGCTAGCAGAGCAAGTACACCTGTCACCTTCACCGTAATATCCGCATGGACAAGGGTTTGACGCTGCTACCAACATGAACGAGGACGGGAATACGACCTTCGATTTCAGCCTGGAAATCGTTACTTTCCTGTCCTCCATCGGTGCCCTGAGCGACTCCAAGACAGATCTGGGAATCTGGCCATACTCATCCAGGAACAAGATTCCATTTTGAGCCAGAGTAACTTCGCCAGGCCTTATGTCCCCACCATATCCTCCCCCGATTATAGCCTGAAGCGATGCGCTGTAATGCGGAGACCGGAAAGGACGCGTCCGCACCAGTCCTGGTTCTGATCCACCAAGCCCTGCTACAGAATAAATCTTGCTAGTCACGATTGCCTCCTCCGTAGTCATCGGTGGCAGAATGCCAGCCATCGCCTTAGCGATAGAGCTTTTCCCCGATCCTGGCGGGCCAATCATTATTACATTGTGCGCACCTGCAGCAGCTATCTCTATTCCTCTCTTCGCTCCCTCCTGCCCGATGATTTCAGAAAAATCCATATAATCATTCCTAGGCTCCTTCACAAGCTGTTCTGGAAACTTGGTAAGTTTCCAGAACAGTTTCGTATTCTGGACAAGCAAATCTTCACAGCCCTCGTTCCTTTGGAGGATAGAGATGGCATCTTGCAAGGTCTCTATTCCGTAAACTTCAATGCCCTCTATTTCCGACAGTTCCAAGGCAGACCTCACAGGAAGGATGCAGCCTCGGCATTTCTTCCTCGCAGCCAGTTCGGCGTAAGGCAAGGCACCAGGGACTTTACGAACCGAGCCATCCAGCCCGAGTTCTCCCATTATAAGATACTTATCAAGATCAGGCATCTCAGCCTGTCTCGATGCCGCTATTATTCCTAAAGCGATAGGTAAATCATAACCGCTGCCATTCTTCTGCAGGTCGGCAGGAGCCAGATTTATCACTATTTTCTTCCCAGGCACATGATAACCGAGCGTCTGCATAGCGGTGATGGTGCGCAACAGACTCTCCTTTACCGCAGCATCCGCCAGTCCTACCAGATGTATTCCTATCCCCTTCGTGATGTCCACCTCTACGGTAACAGGGATCGCATCGATACCAATGCATTTCGCACAATGAATATTTATTAGCATAGTTAAGAAGCTGTTTTGAAATATTTACTCTTGTTCTTTATGTGCCTTTTAGGCCATTTTCTTCTGATTCATCGGTCACATAGCTACGGCTGTGTTCCATCTTCAGCAATTGAAACTGCCTCGAAAAATCCCTATAAATAACTGCGGCAAACATTTCAAAACAGCTTCTAAGTTTTTGGCAAAGATGCTGAATGGAAACTGCAATCTCGTAAAGAAACAGAAATTTCTCTGATGAAAACAGAAAAAAGATTTCTACTTTTTTATTTGTAATGAAAAAGTTTTTTGTTTTTTAGGAATAATTTATGAAAGACTATATAATTTAGCATAGAAATCTATTAATAAATAATGCAGGACAATAAAATAACCATCTTCTGCAAGAATGACGGGCAGAAGCACAAGATTGACATGGGGCGAGACCTCTATGATTTATCCAAAGAATTTTGCAATACGGTAAAAGATGAAAAGACCGGGGAAGTTTTTCCAGTCCTTGCCGCTCTAGTGGATAATCAGCTGAAAGAGCTATCTTACAAGCCGACAGAGTACAGGCAGGTTGAGTTCATAGGGATAAATCACCCTGACGGTCGCAGGACTTACGTTAGGTCGCTATGCTTCGTGCTCCAGAACGCAGTCAGAAAATTATACCCAGATAAGGTGCTAGTCATAGATCATTCGCTTCCTAGCGGACTATATTGTGAGATTCAGGAACTAGGAAGGCAGGAAGATGGACGTCCAAAGCCTTATTTCGCCACAGACGCAGAGCTGGAGCAGATAAAAGAAGAGATGAAGAGAATCATCTCCAGAGACATTCCCTTCACGAAAAGCAAGATGACTTCTGAAGAAGCCGAGGCAATATTCCTAAAAAACAACCAGCCAGAGAAGGCAGAGCTTCGAAAGAGCTTGGGCACTTTCAGCTGCAGCGTTTATTTCCTTGATGGAAACATGGACACCTTCCATGGGCCTCTGCTGCCATCCACAGGCTACCTGAAAGTCTTCGACATAGTTGGAGTCGGCAACGGCTTCTGCCTGCAGCAGCCCTCAGTTAACGATTTCAGCAAAGTAATGCCAATGAGGCGGCAGAGCAAGATAGCCGCAACCCTTAAGGAATATTCCGACTGGTGTTCCATCATTAACATAGAGTCTATAGGCACGCTGAACAAGGCCATTCTCGATGGCAAGGCAACAGACCTCATTAATCTTGCCGAATCCCTCCACGAGAGAAATTACGCCAAGATTGCCGACATGATTTACGAGTATCGAGGCTCGAAACGCATAGTGATGATTGCAGGGCCATCTTCCAGCGGAAAGACTTCCTCATCCCTGCGCATAGCCCTTCAGTGCAAAGTTCTTGGACTGAGACCAAAGGTGATTGAGTTGGACAACTACTTCGTGGACAGGGAGAGAACGCCAAAAGATGAAGATGGAAACTACGATTTTGAGTCTTTGTACGCAATGGATCTGGATTTCCTGAATCAGCAGCTCAATGACCTGCTTGACGGAAAAGAGATTGAGATACCAACATACGATTTCAAGACTGGTCACCGTATCTTTGAGGGAAATAAGCTCCGCCTCAATGACAAAGACATCCTAATCATGGAAGGAATACATGCTTTGGATCCTGAAATGACTAACTCTGTGGATAACTCAAAGATATTCAGGGTATTTGCCTCGGCACTCACATCCCTCAACATTGATGAGAACAACAATCTCTCAACTTCAGACAATCGCATTCTGCGCAGGATGGTACGCGATAATCGCACTAGGGGCATCACTCCAGAGGAAACTATCCTTCGCTGGGATAGCGTGAGGCGCGGCGAGAGCAAGCATATCTTTCCATTCCAAGAGAATGCCGACGTGCTATTCAACTCAGCGCTCATATACGAAATGCCTATGCTGAAATACTATGCGGAGCCGCTTCTAATGCGCATTGCGCCAAACTCCCCTGCCTACACGGAATCCACTAGGCTGCTGAAGTTCCTAGACTACATAGTCGCCCTTCAGCCTTCCGAAATAGCCGCCATCCCACCAACCTCTATAATGCGAGAATTCATCGGCGGACAAACGCTATAGGCATAAATTATTTTTTGCCATACGGAATCTTCTCATCACAGGCCATCCCTTCGAAGATTCCGTGAAGTTTCGTGTTAGGTTTAAGGGTTTTATATTCATTCGCCCATTCAACGATATTAAGAGAATCAATGTCATTGAAAAGACGAATGATAGAACGCCCCAAGGCCCATGCGAGATTAACAGGCACAGCATTTCCAATCTGTTTATATTGGTCGGAAATGGTACCCTCGAATTGCCAATCGTCAGGGAAAGTCTGTATTCTAGCATACTCTCTCACAGTTAAAGGCCGTGTTTCTAACGGATGGCATCGCTCAGTCTGCTTCTGTGCCGGTGCGCATGTTAAAGTCAGGCTAGGCTCATCAAGAGATAGGCGGCGTGCCATTCCCGTTTTGCCTCCACCGAGAAAATAACTGCCTTTCATATATTCTTTCGCCACTTCCTCCGGAAGGTCTCTCCAATCTCCTCCTTCAGGAACCAAATCCATGACTTTTCTTTTAGCTTCCGGGTACCTCTGCCCTTCTGATGCCGGAACGTCGCAATCATAGAGAACGCCTTTATAAAAGGCATCTCGAAGAGTGCGCACCCCATCACATACAGACGGCCACATAAAACTCACATGTGGAGCGATATCGTTTCTCACAGCGACAAGTATCAAACGCTCACGCTTCTGCGGAACATTATATTGGATAGCTCTAAGGATCTTCGGCTCCACTAACGTGTAGCCAAGTTCTGCTATTACATTTTTTATTGTTTTCAATGTTCTGCCATGATCGTGTTCGAAAAGACCTCTCACATTCTCCCCAAGGAATACCTTTGGCCGCATTTCTTTAACAGCCCTGGCAAGTTCGAAAAACAAAGTTCCTCTTGTCTCCTCAAAACCCAATCGCTTGCCGGCATAGGAGAAAGCCTGGCAAGGGAACCCCCCAGATAAGAAATCCACCTTATTCCTGAAAGGAGTGAAATCAATTTCATGAATGTCCCCTTCGACAATATTCCAATCCGGCCGGTTATGTCTGAGAGTTTCACAAGCACAGTGGTCTAATTCATTCAACAAGACATGGTGGAACCCCGCCTTTTCCATTCCTAAAGCCAGCCCTCCGCCACCTGCGAATAATTCTACAGAGGTGTATGTTCTGGAAGGCTTGACTTTAAGTTCTTCATCCCAGTTAGAGGATAGCATCGCAGCAACTTCCGGGACATCGCGTACATCATTCAGATTAAAATAACGCTTGCCATTCCCGTCAGTTCTTATGGGATATTTCCCCGAATTTATCCATGCATCTACTGTTGCCCTCGAGACACCGACAAGGTAAGCGAAATTATTTACGGATATAGTATTTGAGAGCATATATCTATTTCAAGAACTCGTTGAAACCGTCATAGTTTGAAAATGCTAAGAGATATAAAGAGATTAACATATTCTTGTGCTCTTTAGCAAGTTCCTCATAAACCGTATTACGAAGAGAGAATTCCTCATTGTCTGAGACAACATCTTCTATGATTCTAGGAAGTGCTTGACAAAGTTTGCAGAAAGCCGATTTGTCTCCGAACACCAAACCATAAAACTTATCCATTGACATCCGCCTGATTTTATTATGGCAACGAGGCTTCTTATCTAGAGTAATCTTCCAAGGGATATCCTGCGATTTCTTCGCAATCACCTCAACAAGATAACATGTAGCCTGGTCGTCATCGAGAAGTTTCGCCTGCATTTTCATGTACGTTTTCTGCGAGGAGGCAGAATTCATCGTATTATGTTTATTCTTCAATTCCACATAGATATGGCGATCATCATTCTCCACATCAAATCCTTCATCAGGCACTTTCCACCCATGGCCAGCATACCGGAAAAAGTTCTGATGAAAATAACCTATGCAGTTAGAGTTCGATTTATCAATCTGACGGAAACATTCATCGTCGATCACTTGTTCGATAGCTTTTCCATATACTTTCGCATCGAACGTTAGCTTAACCGGATCTATTATATTCGAATTAAACTGACCCAATGTAATTTCATGCCTATATGATTCAACCGTATTTTTAACATGGGCATAAATATCTTCATCAGATATAAAACCAAGATTATATTCCTTCATAACGATAAAATTCTATAACCAGCTTATTAAATTATTTCAAGGTCGGAGTCTTTGATCCAGCCTTGGCGCCCGTCGGCAAGAGAGATGTTCTTCCAGCCGCCAACCTCATCAATGATTTGCACCTTGCTGCCTTCGTGAAGGATGAACAGATTCTTGCCGCCATCATCCGAAGGAGAACTTTTCACCGAAGTAACAGGAGCCATGATAATCGCACCGTCAGCTTTCGAGAAGTCAGACTTCTGCCAAGCCGAAAAACCAAGGCAGCACAGCGACAATATGAGTAAAAATATTCCTAAAAAGAAACCCCATTTCCTGCTGCTAGGCTTTGGTGCCATTATGAATACGACCACCATAACCAAGGTAAGAGCCAATAATATGATGAATAGCCAAGCCCAAGTGTTCGAAGCGAACATCCTGCTGACGTTCCGAGCGAAAGTCTTCAGAATGAACTCAGGCACTGGCTCAATCTTGTCCTGCACGAAATTGCCCGTGAAATCCAGATTGTAGCGAGCATCCTTATAGGAAGGATCCATTTTCAAAGCTCTCTCATAATTCAACACTGCACGAGGATAGTTTCCCTGCTTAAAATAAGCATTGCCAAGATTATAGAACAGCTCTGGAGAGCTCTTGCCAGATGAGTAAATCGACTCCCAGCACGAAGCCGCCTGAGCGAACTTATTGTCATTGAATGCCGTAACGCCCTCATCCCAGAGAACGGCAGCATCACCAGAAAGCGTGTCCACAACCGCAGAAGCAGTAGTATCTGGAACCACAGAGAATGGCGCCTGCCTAGCAGATACACTAGAATCCTGGATTGTGAGCGTCAGCGGAGAACCATCAGGTTTCTGCTGAGAACCGGCCTGAGCAGCATTAAGCGAAGATAAGCCAACGCCTAAGCATAGGAATATGCTGACTGCAGCCACAACGCCCTTCCCAGAACCCTTTTTACGACCCTTTAAGCTGGAATCGATTGAAGATATCACATCCACAGCATCCTCAAAATGCCCTTTCATCTCCTTGCTTCCAGAATCAGGAGAATACCTGGCGAACTCACAAGCATCCAGAAGGTCGATGAACTTGTCAGACTGCTCTGTGCTTACGCCACCCTTAACCAGCTCCACTTTTATGCTATCCTTATTGATTTCCGACATATCCATGTTCAGTTTATCTGAAATGTATCCCAGAAGAGCCTTGTGCAGTTCCTCGTAATAGGCAGAATAGAGATTCTTGTCAAGATATTCCTGAGCCTGCTTAAGCCTGCCCAACGCCATTTTCGTCGCCCTTCTGTTCTTAGCCCCAGCCACATCAGCCTTTCTCTGGGCCATTTTCCTGCCACCTAGCACGAGTGCGAAAGCGCCACCAAAAAGCAGCACCAAAACTATCCAGAAGCCTGCAGAACCTAGGAAGAAACTTTCATCGCTATTCAGCGAAGGCTTCTTAGTAGAAATGAACCTAATATCATTCGATATATTCTTAACTCCGCTACGTTCCACGCTCTGTAGCGAAGATTGAGAGACAGAAGGAGCATCGCCACCCTTGCCTTTAGCGACTTTAATATTCAAAGGCTCGGTGCGCAAAGTGACATATTTCCCAGCATTCACGTCATAATAGGAATATTCTATCGGCGGAATAGTGAAATCTCCGTGACTCCTAGGAATGAATGGGAACTCGAACGATTTGCTTCCAGACGTGCCGCCCGTGCTCTTATCCGTGTTCTCTGTAGTTTTCATATCGTAAACCTCGAAATCAGGAGGGAAATTCACCTTCGGAGCCTCAAGCAGAGCCACATTGCCTCGTCCAGACACAGTTACGATCAGAGACGCAGCATCGTGAGTGCTGATATTGTCTGACGTGAGTCTTGCGGAAATGCCGAAATTACCCACGCCGCCACCATAGGAAGCAGGCTGTCCGGAAGGCAGGGCGTTAACCCTAACCCTCAATGCCGGCGTGACAACTCTCTTACGAATAGTTCTGTAATCATCTTGGAAGAAACTATCGAATATGCTGCCAGACGAGCCTGAATTAACTCTTACGTTCACTAGGCACACCAACTCCGCAGGATCGATGGTGATTGTGCCAGCCTGCTGAGGAATCAGCACGTAAGACCTGAGTACCGCAGTATTATAAATCTTATCGTCGTAACTCTCCCGCCTGAATTCGATATTGGTCGGCGAATATGTCTCCTGACTCCAGAATCCATTGAAAGTAGGGAATTTAGCATTTTCAAAACCAGCGATGTTAACTCTCTGGTAAAGCTTCAGAGTTGCAGTAATCGGCTCGCCTACCACAGCCTCAGACTTGCTCACGGACAGTTTCATGAAAAGGTCATTCCCAGAAATGTCCCCAGTCGTTGTCTGATTATCCGTCCGGGGATTGCCTTGTCCGCCCGAAGATTGATTATTAGAGCCGCTAGAAGAGCCATCGGAAACGACTTGGATAGAAACCGGAGCAGAATGAATGTCATTCCCCTTTATCTTTGCAGTAGCCGAAGGAATGTTGAAAGATCCCTTGGATTTAGGAATAAGAATATAAGTATACGTCGTCTGAGACGAAGAGCTTCTCTTGCCATTAATAATCTGAACGCTTCTGGAAGTTCCTTTCTGAGGACCCCAGACCAGCTGGAAATCGTTCCCCGGTGCCCATGAGAAATCAGTCGGTTCCTTCTCGCCCTCTATTATGAAAGTCACGTTGAACTGCTCATTGACTGCGACGACATCAGGTGCTTCTACCTTTATCTCATTCTGAGCAAAAGAAGCGAAAGCAACTGAAATAAATACTATTAATATGCAGAGAATTCTTTTCATAGACTTCTACCAATTCTTTTCCTTCTGTTTAGATTTAAGCAATATGGCTTTTTCTTTATTGACCTTGTCCTGGGTCTCCTTTTCCTTCGCCTGAATGGCGTTGAGCATCTGCTGAGCCTGCTGAGGAGAAATCTTGCCCTGCCCTTGCTGGCCCTGCTGCTGATTCTGCTGGTTCTGGTTTTGGTCCTGATTCTGCTGGTTCTGGTTTTGGTCCTGATCCTGCTGGTTCTGATTTTGGTCCTGATCCTGCTGGTTCTGATTTTGGTCCTGATCCTGCTTCTGATCCTGGTTGTTCTTATCATTTCCGCCGCTACCACCACCCTGGTTCTTCAGCATCAGCTTAGCATAAATGTAATTCTCCTTCGCATCCATGTCTCCAGGATTCCTCAGCAAAGACTGCTTATAGGCATCCACGGCAGCCTGCCAATCCTTTTTCTGGCAAGCCACGTTACCCTGATTATAATAATAATCTGAAGAATATGGGCTCATAGGAGCGATGTCTTTTACCTTCTCCATAGTTTTCCCAGCCTCCTCGAAATTGTTCTGCCTGTAAAGCGAGTTCGCCAAGTTATATGAAGCGGCAAAAGACGAAGAATCCTTTACCAGAGCCTTCCTATAATCAATTTCAGCTCTGGTGAAATTCTCCTTGCGAAACTGCCTGTTGCCAGAGCGAACCTCTCTCCTGTCGGTTTGGGCAGCAGCAGAAAAACTCACCAGCAATAGAGCAGAAGCCAATATGATATATTCAATTATCTTACGCATTTTTCCCATCAAATAAATGCCTTTTCGATTTTCTCTCTCCCGCTAGCATTTCCAGCACGAAAAATAGAAGAGCAAGACCGAAGAAATACATGAACTGCTCGTCATATTCCTCGAACACGACAGAGTTGAATTTCTCGTCTTGCATTTTTTTAATATCGTCTATTATAGGCGTCAAGCCGAACTCGTCGTTGCCGGCACGCACATATTTTCCGTTCCCAGCATCCGCTATGTCTTTTAGCCCTTGCTCATCAAGCTTAGTCACCACTATCTTCCCATCCTTGTCCTTCATCAGCCCTCCATCTTTCATTGGGATAGGCTCTCCCTCAGTGGAACCAACGCCAATGGCATAAACCTTAACGCCATTCTCTGCGGCCTTCTTAGCAGAAACAATGGCATCGTCCTCGTGGTTTTCTCCATCTGAGATGACGATTATCGCCCTGCTGTGGTCGCTCTCGCTGCTGAAACTGCCTGCTGCTGTCCCAATTGCTTCCCCAATCGCAGTGCCTTGAACAGGAACAGACTCCGTGGAAATGGAATTCAGGAACATTTTGGCGCTAACGTAATCTGTCGTGATAGGCAGCTGCACGAAGGAACTGCCAGCGAAAATGATCAAGCCGATTCTGTCCCCACTCAATTTGTCAGCGATTCTTGAGATAGCGAGTTTTGCCCGTTCCAGTCTGTTCGGTGAATAATCCTTAGCAAGCATGGAATTAGAGACATCCAGAGCAATCATGATTTCAGCACCCTGAGACTTGTGTTCCTTGAGCTTTGCACCTATCTGCGGCCTGGAAAGCCCTATGACGAAGAAGAAGAACGCCAGAGAATACAGCACGCACCTTACCCAGGACTTTGCCTTCGACCAAGATGGCATCAGCTCCTTCACGAGAGCTTCATCACCGAACTTGCGGATACGCCTCTTGCGAACCGCCATTCTTACGATCTGGAACACGAAGAAAAGTGGGATCAGCAGCAGAAGCCACAGGAATTGATAATTTGCGAATATGATCACGGCAGCCTCCTGATTACAAAGACGTTCAAAAAAAGCTCAAGCATTAGGCATATGAGGGCAGCGACTGCATAGCCCAAGAACAGTTCTTTATACACAGGGAAACTGTCAATCGTGGTGCGAGTCTTCTCCATCTTGCCTATCTCTGAATATATTGCAGCGAGTTTGGTGTTATCGGTAGCCCTGAAATACCTCCCGCCAGTTTCATTCGCTATATTGGTGAGCAGCTGCTCATCAATTTCCACCTTAACTTTCTGAATGTCGACACCCCATGGAGTCATCACAGGATAAGGAGCCTCTCCGTTCGCCCCGACGCCTATGGTATAAACTCTGATGCCATAGGTCTTCGCAATGTCAGCAGCAGTCTCTGGGGCTATCTCTCCGCTGTTATTCACGCCATCGGTCAGCAAAATTATCACACGGCTTTTTGCGTCAGAGTCTTTCAGCCTCGCGACAGCCGTCGCAAGGCCGTTACCAATTGCAGTCCCATCCTCGAGAAGATTTGTGCTGACTTCTTTCATCAGATTGATTAGAGTAGCTCTGTCGGTAGTGAGCGGACACTGGGTGTAGCTTTCGCCTGCGAACACAACTATTCCCATTCGGTCTGAAGGCCTCTGGGCGATGAACTCGATGGCGATATCCTTGGCGGCGGAAATCCTGTCTGGAGTGAAATCCCTCGCTAGCATACTCGTAGACACATCCATGGTGAGCATTATGTCTATGCCCTCAGACTGCACCTTGTCCAATTTCGTGGATGAACGAGGTCGAGCGATAGCGATTATTATCAGAGACAAAGCAGCAATTCTTAAAACGAACGGTAGATGCCTGATTATATTAAGAACTGTGTTTTTCTCCTGCTTCCATGGAATGGCATTCGAGACTCGTAAATGCGGACTTCGTCCCTTAATCTCCATGTAAACATAATGAACAATCAGCAGGAGAGGAAGGATAAGCAGCCAGAGCACTGTGGGATATTCAAAGTACATTGTTCACCCCTCCTTTCTCCTTATTCCCGTTCATATTTGCCGCCTTTTCCTCCTTAGCTTTAGCTTCCTCATCCAGCTGCTCCTGGTAAGTCGTGGTGACGAACCTTACTGCAAGTGGCAATGCCTTTGAATTTTCATCATCAGAGGCCATAGCCTTTGCGAATTTCACGTAGTCGGCAGTCTCAAAAAGATTTTTCATCTCTGACTGCAAGTCGGCAGGGATGTCGGTAGACTTCAAATCCCGGAACAGTTCGCCAGAGGTCATCTCCATGGCATCTATGCTGTAGCGAGAGGAAATATATTCACGAAGAGCATCAGTGATGCCCGAATAGAATATTTTCTGCTTTTCAGGCACCCAATACTGGTCTCCCCTGTAATGGTCGAGCTTTCTAAGGGCAATCACGTGAGCCGGCTCTTTGATCGCAGGCTTCTCCGACTCTTTCTTCTTCCTAGAAAGGAGAGCCCATATTAATATTCCGATGATCGCAATGCCCCATATTCCTAAAACATAAGGCAATATCTCGGCAAACGTCAGTGGGTATTTTATCTGTCCCTTTATGTCGTGGATTTTATAAGTGGTGGTGTCCACTGGCATTGTCTTCACGTCTATGGTCTGAGGAGCATAAATCAGCGTGTCAATTCTGTCGGAACCTGTAACTGTCCTCACGACGGAAAGCGGAAGAAGCTCATGTTTTCCCTCATCAAAAGATGTGATTATAATGGACACATCTATGTCGAATGCCTTTTTCTCGTTCTTTCCACCGTAAACTTTAACTGTGTCGGCCAGCCAAGGACTAAGAACCTCAACGCTGTCCATGAACCCCTTGGATAAATCAGGGAGAGCCAGCTGAGTGCCCTCAGCAACTTTTTTCATGTGGAAGCCGTACCTAAGCTGATCCGCTATGAGTATGGAATCCCTTTTCTGAAGCTGTTCCAAGAAAGAATCATCCGAGCGAATGACCATTCCCTTCGACTTCGGAGCGCCCACCACAGCTTCTGAATCAGGAGCCTGCCCCTGAGCGAAAAGCCCAAAAACAGAAAACAAGATGATGAATATTCCGACTGCTATTTTCTTCATTTCTATCTCCTCCCGAAAAACGTCATCAACCCTTTCACATAGTCCTGATTCGTAGCTATGTCCACGGAGTCTATCTGATACTTATTAAACAGCTTCCTCTCTCTTTCATCGACCGTTTGGAACCATTTCGAAAAACCGGCCCTCACCCTCCTGCTAGAAGTGTTCACGAGCGCAGACTCTCCGGTCTCAGAATCCTTAATATTGACTACGCCCATTGAAGGAATAGTCTGCTCCCTAGGATCATGAACCTTTATGACGGACACATCGTGCCTGTTTCTCGCAATCTTCAACGCCTCCTCGTAACGAGGAGTTCCGTTCCTGTCCACGTCCAGCATGTCGGAAAGCACGAAAGCCGTACATTTTTTCTTAATTCCATTGGTCAGGAATCGCAGAGCCTCGCTTATGTCGGTGCCGTCTGACTCTGGTTTCAGTTCGATTATTTCCCTGATTATGTGCAGCAGATGGCTTCGGCCTTTCTTTGGCGGAATGAATTCCTCAATCTTGTCGCTGAAGAACAATGCGCCCACCTTATCGTTATTGATTATGGCAGAAAAACTTAGTACTGCAGCAATCTCGGCTATCAGATCTTTCTTAGTCATCTCGGCAGTCCCGAATAGCCCCGAACGGCTGATGTCGATTAGCAGAACCACGGTCATTTCTCTTTCCTCCTCGTAGACCTTGACGTAAGGAGACCTAAGGCGGGCGGTCACGTTCCAATCCATGGAACGAGGATCGTCGCCGTACTGGTACTCGCGAACTTCGCTGAAAGCCATTCCACGACCTTTGAAGGCGCTATGATACTCGCCTGCGAAAATCTGGTGCGACAGAGCCCTGGTACGAATCTCTATCTTCCTGACTTTGCGTAAAAGATCATTTGCTGAGGAATTCTCTGGCATATTCGTTTACGGCACTATCACCGCGTTTATAACTTTTGCTATGATGTCTTCCGTAGTGACATTCTCTGCTTCTGCCTCGTAGGTCAGGCCAATCCTATGGCGAAGAACCTCGTTGCAGACAGCTCTGACATCTTCCGGAATCACGTAGCCCCTTCTCTTGATGAAGGCATAGGCTTTCGCAGCCTTAGCCAAAGAAATGCTGGCGCGTGGAGAGCAGCCGAAGGAAATAAGGTCCTTAAGGTCTCGCAGGCCATAATCCTGAGGCATCCTGGTTGCATAAACTATGTCGACTATGTACCTTTCTATTTTTTCATCCATATAAACTTCCCTCACTACCTCTCGCGCCCTGATTATGTCTTCCGGTTTCACGACCGGATTCGCATGAGGGAACGCACCGGAATTATTCATCCTGATTATTTCTTTCTCTTCCTCCTTATTAGGGTAACCGACTACGACCTTCAGCATGAAACGATCGACCTGAGCCTCCGGCAGTGGGTACGTGCCTTCCTGCTCGATAGGGTTCTGGGTAGCCATAACGAGGAAAGGCTCCGGAAGCTTGAATGTCTGGTCGCCGATGGTAACCTGCCTCTCCTGCATTGCCTCGAGAAGGGCGCTCTGTACCTTTGCCGGGCTTCTGTTGATTTCGTCTGCCAGCACGAAATTGGCGAAAACCGGTCCCTTATGCACCTCAAAGCTTTCATTCTTCTGGGAATATATCATGGTGCCTATCAAATCCGCAGGCAGCAGATCCGGAGTGAACTGAATCCGACTGAACTTAGCATCTATGGCCTGAGACAATGTGCTGATCGCCAATGTTTTCGCCAGCCCCGGAACACCTTCAAGCAAAATGTGTCCGTTAGCCAGCAATCCGATCAGCAGATTTTCCACGAGAGCTTTCTGTCCGACGATAACCTTACCCATTTCCATGGTCAGCATGTCGACGAAAGCGCTCTCCTGCTGAATCCTGTCGTTCAGTTCTTTGATGTTAACGCTTTCCATATATCATAAATTTTAATATTTTTGCAACTGCATAATCTTCATTTCAATGCGATACAAGGTCATTCTATCTTACGATGGCTCTTCCTTCTCCGGCTGGCAGGCTCAGCCAGGTACGCCAACCATTCAAGAGTGCCTGCAAAAATCCTTATCGACACTCTTGAACGAAAGCATAATCGTCACCGGAGCTGGCAGGACTGACGCGAAGGTGAACGCAATCATTTACGTGGCTCATTTCGACAGCCTTTCCGACAACCTTGACGCAAATCTCCTAGCCTACAAATTAAATGCCATATTACCGCAAGAAATCAAGGTTCACGGCGTCTCAGAGGCCGATTCCGGATTCCATGCAAGGTTTGACGCTGTGGAACGGGAATACAAATATTTCCTGCATAGAAAGAAAGATCCCTTCATTAGAAAGTATTCATGGTTCTGCGGCTATGGGCTGGATGTCGGAAAGATGAATGAGGCCGCCTCGAAGCTTCTCGGCAAGCACGATTTCAAATGCTTTCAGAAGATAGGCTCGGACAACAAAACCTCTATATGTACGGTGACGAAGGCAAAATGGGAAAGCTATTCTCCAAGCCATGTCAGGATAATGGGCTACCCTGCCGAGGATGGTGACTACCTTATGTTCACGATCAAGGCCGACCGGTTCTTAAGGAATATGGTGAGGGCCGTGGTCGGGACGCTAATTGACGTAGGCCGCGGCAAACAGGACGCACAATGGATTGACGAGCTTCTACAAGGCGGAACTCGTTCCGATGCAGGCGAATCCGTCCCCGGCCACGCTCTTTTTCTATGCAGAATAAAATATTAATAAAAATTTCGTATTTTTGCACCGTTTCGGCGTGAAATATGCACGACTGCGCCGTGGATTAGAAATTAAAAAACGTACGTAATAATTATGTTGTTCCAATTACTACAGGCCACCGGCCTGGATATGGCCGCAGCCGATGCCGCCGATTCTCTTTCCAATGCGGTAGCCCCCGCGGTCGGGGCAGCTTCAGAAGTTGTTCCTCAGCAAGTTGAGCAATCATTTTCTTTGATTCAGATGGCGGCCAAAGGAGGTTGGCTGATGCTGGTTCTCCTAGCTCTCTCAATCATAGCCATCTACATATTCGGCAAGAAATGGTGGCTTTTGCACAAAGCGACGCAAATAGACAAGAACTTCATGAGGGACATAAGGGATTATATTCATGAAGGTAAAATCAAGTCAGCCATTTCCCTTTGTGACAAATTCGATTCACCAGTCGCACGCTTAATCGAAAAGGGTATAGAAAGGCTCGGAAGGCCGCTTTCAGACATTCAGACGGCCGTCGAGAACACCGGAAACGTGGAGATAGCAAGGCTTGAGAAGGGACTGCCTACCCTCGCCACCATAGCGGGAGGTTCTCCTATGATAGGATTCCTCGGCACCGTGCTAGGAATGGTTCAGGCTTTCTTTAATATGTCCAATGCTGGCAACAACGTTGACATCTCTCTGCTTTCCAGTGGCATTTACACCGCTATGATCACGACCGTGGGCGGCCTTATCGTCGGCATCCTGGCTTATTTCGGATACAACTACCTGACTGCCAGGATTTCGGACGTGATGCTTAAGATGGAAAGCGCTACGATTGATTTCATGGATCTTCTGCATGAGCCAGCAGACAACGAGGAGGAGAAGTAGAAATGTTCAAAAGATCCACAAAGGTGCTGGCAGACACGGCGATGTCTTCGATGACTGACCTCGTGTTCCTGCTGCTCATCTTTTTCCTGATCACCTCCACGCTCGTAAATCCGAATGCGATAAAGCTGCTGTTGCCAAAGAGCACAGGACAAGTTTCCGCAAAGCCGGCCATGACCGTGTCCATTAAAGATTGGGGGAACGACACCTACACATACCACCTTAACGGCAACGAGACTCCGACCCCGTTTGTCGACCTTGAAGACGGCATCGTCTCCATGCTTCAGGACCAGGATGACCCGACTTTCTCGATTTACGCCGATGAAAGCGTTCCCATCAAAGAAGTTGTCGCGGTGATGAATATTGCTAAACGGAACCATTACAAAGTAATACTGGCCACGCAGCCGGAATGATGAAACCTTACCTTAGAGAAAGAGAAAAAGAGTCGAAGGTCTCGACCGTGACGGGGATAGTGCTCACTATCGCCGTTCACGTCTTGGCTTGCATGCTCTTCGTGTTCTCTGGGCTTAAATACATATACCCTCCGCCACAGGAGCAGACTTTCGTAATAGATTTCGAAGAGGAAGAACAGCCTGTCAAGCGTCAGACTTTAGGAAGACAGCCTCAGGCTGAAGAAGTCGACCGCACAAAACCGATAGAACTTATTCAGAGAAGCGAGTCTCCGACAGTCTCGCAAAAAGAAAACAAGACGGCCATCGCTAAACCCGACGAGCATGGTGACGTAGAAGTACCTGCACCTAAGGAAGAAATAAACCAGAATGCGCTATTTCCAGGCATGAGCAAGAAGGATTCGTCCCTCGCCCATCACGGAGCAGAAAAGAGCAGCGACGCTTATAAAGCCGGCCACCCGAAGGGCAACACAGCTGTTGGGAAAGCCGAAGGCGCTCCAAATGCCCATCTGAAAGGGCGTTCCACTCTCGGAGCACTTCCAAAGCCAACATATTCAGTTCAAAACGAAGGAATCGTAGTTGTAGACATTTGGGTGGACAACTATGGAAACGTACAAAAAGCTATAGCTGGCGGGCAAGGGACTACCGTTACCGATAAGTCTCTATGGGCAGCTGCGAGAGCCGCTGCCATGAAAGCGCATTTTAATCAGAGCATGGATGCACCAGCCTTACAGCAAGGAACTATAACATATATTTTTAAACTCAAGTAATTATCATTTATTTATTCACACTTGGCGTGAGCCAAATCCATTCACAAACATCATGGAAGAAATCATTAATGAAAACAACAAAAGCCAGGAGCGTAGGGATTATGCGTCTGGCGAGCAGGCCCAGGCGGGCTATTCTTCAGAAGGAAGAAAACTAAGGCATAGAAGAAAAGTAACTGCCGAGAAAGTCTCGGATCAAGCTATGGAATCTTCACGCGAGTCACATGGAAATTACGGCGAAAGGCGTCCTGCCTACGGGGAAAGACGCTCAAGCTACGGAGAAAGACGTTCAAGCTACGGGGAAAGACGCTCCAACTATGGAGATGACCACTCTGGCTATCACAGCAGCCGTCCCAGCTACAATAGAGACGACCACTATGGTCAGCACAGGAGCTATGGAAACAACCGCAGTTATGGCGACCAATCTGCACCTCGCAGAAGCTACGGCCCTAGACAAGATGACGGTTACGAAGGAGGAAGCCAAAGGTATGGGAATCGTCCTAGCTACTCTTCGAATCGTCCTAGCTACTCTTCGAACCGCCCTAGCTATGGTCAGAGGCGCAGCTACGGAGATAATTCTCGCAGCTACGAAGACAACGGCTACTCAAGAAGGCCATCAGCTGATGGCGAGAACGGAGAGAGAAGGCAATATGTCAGGAAGCCATATTCCCAGAACAGGGGCTACGGCTCCAGCTGGTCTGGGAACCGATACCAGAGATCAGGAAGGCCAGCCGGAAGAAGGCCGGGCAGCCGAAATGAGGCTTACTTCACGGCTACCGATGAGGCTGGCATCAATCAGATGCTCTCTACTAAGCCTCAGATTTCCGAGAATGCTGAATTATCAGATAACGACATAGTAAAGACTCCTATCAAAGAGGAAATCCGTCTGAACAAGTACATAGCGAATTCAGGAATATGCTCTCGTAGAGAGGCTGATAACTTCATTCAGGCAGGCGTAGTAACAGTCAACGGAGAAGTCGTCACTGAGCTTGGAACGAAGGTCAACGTACTGAAAGACGAGATTAAATTCAACGGCGAGCCGCTGAAAGGCGAACCGAAAGTCTATATCGTGATGAACAAGCCGAAAGGCTTTGTTACAAGCGCAAGCGATCCTCACGCAGAAAAGACAGTCATTGACCTGCTGAGAGGTTGCAAGACTCGCGTGTTCCCAGTAGGGCGCCTAGATAAAAACACAACTGGCGTGCTGATGTTCACCAACGACGGAGAAATAGCCGAACAGCTTACTCATCCGCAGTACAATAAGAAGAAGATTTATCAGGTCATCCTTGACAAGCCTCTCGAAGATGCCGACAAGGACAAAATATTAGGCGAAGGCGTAGACTTAAGCGATGGCAACGTAAAGGCAGATGAGCTTGAATATATCGATGCAGATGACCACAGAAGGCTCGGAATAGAAATCCACTCCGGAAAGAACCGCATCGTCCGCAGAATATTCGAAACTCTCGGCTACGAAGTTAAAGCTCTGGACAGGGTCTATTTCGCAGGCTTAACGAAGAAAGGCTTGAAGAAAGGCGAGTGGAGATACCTTAGCGAGGGCGAAGTGAACATATTGAAGATGGGCGCTTATGTCTAACGAGCAGCATCGGGCTGGTTTCGTAAACATCATCGGTAACCCAAACGTTGGCAAATCCACGCTGATGAATGCTCTCGTTGGCGAGAAATTGTCCATTGTCACGTCCAAGGCCCAAACCACAAGGCACAGGATAATGGGCATCGTGAACACCGACGACTACCAGATAGTGTATTCAGACACTCCTGGCATGTTGAAGCCTGCCTACAGGCTCCAGAGAGACATGATGTCTTTCGTGGACACAGCGATCGGGGACGCTGACATAATACTTTACGTAACCGATGTCGTAGAGAAACCGGAAAAAAACAAAGAATACATAGAGAAGCTCCTGAAACTTGAATGCCCCATCGTCGTGGCAATCAACAAGATCGACCTGAGCGATCAGCAGAAAGTGATGGAGCTGATCTCTTTTTGGCAGAAAACTCTGCCGTCGGCACTGGTGATTCCAATCTCCGCAAAGGAGAAATTCAACTTGGACAGCGTGCTGAACGCAGTCGTCAGCCAACTTCCTGTAGCTCCACCTTGGTTCGACAAGGATCAGTTCACCGATAAGAATATGAGATTTTTCGCTTCCGAGATACTCAGGGAGCGTATTCTCGAGAATTATAAGGAAGAGATCCCTTACAGCTGCCAGGTAGAGATAGAAGCCTTCAATGAAGGAGATGAACGCTATGACATCAGCGCAGTGATTTACGTCCTGAGAGATTCCCAGAAAGGAATAATCATAGGTAAGGGCGGCTCTGCCTTAAAAAAAACTGCGACAGAAGCAAGGCACGAGATGGAAGATTTTTTTCAAAAAAAAGTTTATCTTACTGTGTTCGTAAAAGTTGATCCGGATTGGAGGGAAGATAAGAAAGAGCTGAGGAAATTCGGTTACGAGGAATAAGTTATATTAATATATCATATTTAAAAATAGAGGTTTAGGAATATGGCAACAGACGAGTGGGACGACATGCAGCAGCAAGAGGATGATGAATTGAACGAGGAACCGCTAGATGATTCTGCCGGAACGTCTGGCAAATACGACAAGCTTCTAGGCTCGGACAGCAAGAAATATAAGTTATCGGGAATGTTCAAGGATTGGTTCTTGGACTATTCTTCTTATGTAATCTTGCAAAGGGCCGTTCCTCATATAGTGGACGGACTGAAGCCGGTTCAGAGAAGGGTGCTGCATGCAATGTACAAGATGGAAGATGGTAACTACACGAAGGTGGCGAACATCGTCGGCCAGGCCATGCAGTACCACCCTCATGGGGATGCCTCTATCCTCGGCGCACTGGTGCAGCTTGGACAGAAAGGTTTATTGATAGACTGCCAAGGAAACTGGGGTAATATATTGACAGGCGACTCAAACGCGGCTCCTCGTTACATAGAAGCTCGTCTCAGCAAATTCGCGAAGGAAGTGGTCTTTGATCCGAAAATCACCAACTGGATGACCTCCTACGATGGCCGTAATCAGGAACCAACCGAACTTCCGGTTCGATTTCCTCTTCTCCTAGCTCAAGGCACTGAAGGAATTGCCGTCGGCATGGCATCAAAGATTCTGCCTCACAATTTCAACGAGCTTCTAGATGCCTCTATAGACATTCTCCAAGGCAAGGATTTCACAATTTATCCAGACTTCCCTACAGGAGGCTACGCCGATTGCAGCAATTACAAGGACGGAGCCAGAGGCGGAAACGTGAAAGTCCGTGCCAAAATCGAGAAAATCGACAAGAACACTGTCGCCATAACGGAAATTCCTTATGGTAAGACCTCTGAGATAATTAAAGACTCCATCCTGAAGGCAAAGGACAAGGGAAAAATCAAGATCAAGAAAATCGAAGACATGACCACCGATAAGGTGGAAATCATAGCCCACCTCCCGAACGACGTGTCTCCGGACAAGACCATAGATGCTCTTTACGCATTCACCGACTGCGAGTGCAACATCGCCCCTAACGCCTGCGTCATCGTAGATAACAAGCCGCAGTTCCTTTCGGTCAAGGACATATTAATCTACGACACAAACCACACTAGAGACCTTCTGAAAAGGCAGCTGGAAATCCGGCTGGGCGAACTTGAAGACGAATGGCACTACGACTCTTTAGAGAGGATCTTTTTCGAGAATCGAGTCTATAAAATCCTTGAGCAGGATCAGAAATCGTGGGAAGAACAGCTGCAGGACGTATTCGAGCAGATGAAGACCTATCAAGACCTTCTCCGACGCGAGATTGTCATGGACGACATCTTTAAGCTGGTAGAGAAACCCGTACGCAAAATCTCCAAGTTCGACACGAAGGCTATGGACGAGCGCATTGCTACCATCGAAGACGAGATGGCGAAGGTGAGTGACAACATCGAGCATATCACTGAATACACCATAGACTGGTTCAGGATGCTGAAAGAGAAGTATGGCAAACCTTTCAAGAGGCAAACCGAAATAACAGCATTCGAGAGCATCGCCGTAACGAAAGTCGTCAGCAACAATGCCAAGCTTTACGCCAACTACGAAGAGGGCTTCGTGGGCATAGGCATGAAGAAGGATGACAACGGAGTATATGTTTGCGATTGTTCGGATCTTTCGGAAATCATCGCCATCGGAATGGATGGCAAATACCGCATCACGAAAGTTACAGACAAGGCATTTTTCGAGAAAGACCTATTGTACGTGGGTGTGTTCAATAGAGGCGACACCAGAACCATTTATAACGTGATTTACCGCTCAGGCAAAAGTTCCATCTCATATGCCAAGAGATTCGCAATAACGTCTGTCACGAGGGATAAGGAATATGACATCACGACCGGTGAGGAAGGTTCTAAGATCCTCTGGTTCACAGCCAACCACAATGGGGAGGCAGAGACTGTAAGAATATATCTCCGTCCGAGGCCGAAGCTGAAGAAGACTCAGCTTGAATATGATTTCTCTGCCTTGTCCATCAAGGGAAAGGGAGCTAGGGGCAATCTTGTCACTAAGAATCCTATCGCCAAGATTCAGCTTAAGGCCAAAGGAGTTTCTACAATTGGTGGCAAAGAGATATGGTACGATGCTGACATTCAGAAGCTTAATGACGAAGGCCGCGGCATTAGCCTAGGTGAGTTCGGCCCGGAAGACAAGGTTCTGGCAATATTCAAGGACGGCACGTTCTACACGACATCATTCGACGTGTCGAACCGTTACCAGGGCAATGTGCTGAAAATCGAGAAATTCGACCCCGACAAGACTTACACGGCACTCTATTACGATGCCAAGGCTAAGGCATATTACGTGAAGAGGTTCAGCTTCATCGAAAGCGACAACACTCCGGTGCTATTCATCGCAGAGGGGCAAAAGTCTCGTTTGGTAGATTTATCCGACGACAAGCATCCTCAGTTCCAGATTACATTCGGCGGCAAGCAGGAGCATAAGGATCCAGAGAGTGTCGATGCCGAGGAGTTCATTGGCAAGAAGGGCTATCAAGCCAAGGGCAAGAAGTGCAGCTCGTTCGATATCAAGAAAGTCGTGTTTATCGAGCCTCTGCAAAAGCCAGAAGACGACATTCCTGAAGAGGCTGATGACGAAGAGGGTAATGATCCTGCCATTGTCCCAGAGAACGCTCAGAACAACAGGCAAGAAAGCGCCAAAAGCAGCGAACCAATTGACATAATGCTGCCGGAGAATGAGAAAGGCAAGTCATCGGACGTTAATAAACAGCCCGACATCAAGAACATTCCAGACGAAGGCGACATAGAAGAGCCTACGTTATTCTAATTCTGATGAATACGAGGAAGGACATTGCCCTTACAGGCTTCATGGGGTGCGGCAAGACGAGCGTCGGCAAGGCTCTCGCAGAGTTGCTCCCTGAATATATCCTTATCGACTTGGACGAATACATAGAGTCCATGACAGGGAAACGCATCCCAGACATATTTAAAGAAGAAGGCGAGTCTGTTTTCAGGGATCTGGAAGCTCACGCCCTCGCCAAGATATTCATAGGCGAGAAATCGAGGGAAGCGACAGGCGAAGGGCGGAGAAAGATTATCTCCCTTGGCGGAGGCGCCATAACCACGGAGCCTTGCCGCAAGCTATTAAAGGAATATGCAATCTGCTTTTACCTGAAAGCCAGCAGCAACACCCTCGTGCGCAACCTTCTGAACGACCCAGCAGACAGGCCTATCCTCAATCCAGATGGGCACCGGATGACCGAGAACAGTCTAATGGAAAGGGTTGGGCAGCTCATGACCGCCCGCGCCCCACTCTACGAATCCGCCGCCGATCACATCATCCCCACCGACGGCCTCGCCCCAAACCAAGCAGCCACCCAAATCCTCGCAACTCTACGGCTGGACACATGATTTTGGACTTGATTCGTTGGAGCACCGAAGGACATCCTAGTCTAGATGAATTCCTCGCGTTCTTTTATGTCGCGGATGCGTAGCTGTAGGGTGGAATTGCCGCGATAGAAGTTCTCGACTATCGAGTAGCAGACATCGAAAGGATTGCCGCCTTTGATATATTCATAGTAATCACCCATGTTGAATGCAATGGCAGGAATCTGGTGGAACGGCTGTTTCTCGTCTATCAGATCCAGCTTTACGTGCACTCCGCCGGCACCCACCTTGCGTCCGTTGCCAGCGTCCGAGACATTTTCCGTCAGGAACACCGGGTTATTGTTCCCTGGGCCGAAAGGCTGGAACTGCTTCAGCACGCGGAAGAATTTCGGAGTTATCTGGCTGAACTCCAGCTTAGAGTCTATGTCGATGACTGGGGTGAGCATCTCCTTAGTAATTTTCTCGCCCACGTGAGCGTCTATCCTCTCCACGAACGTCTTTAGATTCGATTCTTTCATGGTCAGGCCGGCAGCATAGACATGCCCCCCGAAGTTCTCCAGCAAGTCGGAGCAGCTTTCGATGGACTCATATAAATCAAAACCTGCCACGCTGCGAGCAGATCCGGTCACGAAATTGTTCGATTTCGTGAGCACGATCGTTGGCTTGTAGAAAGCCTCTACGAGACGCGAGGCGACTATCCCGACCACGCCTTTGTTCCAGTTCGGATTGTAGACGATGGTGACGTTGCGAGTAGTCAGGGCAGTGCCTTCCTGCACCATATTCAGAGCCTCCTGGGTGATCTCCCTGTCTATGCTCTTGCGCTCATTATTGTTGTCGTTGATCTTCTGGGCTATCTCGTTGGCTGTCCTGTCATCGGAAGCCGTCAGCAATTCCACCGCGAGCCGGCCCGTCTCCATACGCCCTGCAGCATTGATCCTCGGCCCTATTTTAAAGACTATGTCGTCGATGGTGATATGCGAAGGCTCAAGCTTAGAAATGGCAGCCATCGCCTGCAACCCCTTGCGAGGGTTCTCATTTAGCTGCTTCAGCCCGAAATGCGCCAGCACCCTGTTCTCCCCCACCATAGTCACGAGATCTGAGGAAATGCTCACCACAAGGAGGTCAAGCAAGGGGATGAGCGTCTCGAAAGGAATCCCGTATTGCTGGGAATATGCCTGAACGAGCTTGAATCCTACCCCACAGCCACTCAAATCATCGAAAGGATAATGGTCATCGGTTCTTTTAGGGTCCAGCACGGCCACTGCCGGAGGAAGCACTTCTTCCGGAAGATGGTGGTCGCATATTATCATGTCTATCCCCTTGGCGGAAGCGTATTCAACCTTCTCATTCGCCTTTATGCCACAGTCCAGGGTTATTATAAGCCCGAAACCGTTGTCTCTGGCCCAGTCTATGCCCTTGAATGAGACCCCGTAGCCCTCGTCATAGCGGTCGGGAATATAGAAGTCTACGTTTTGCGAATATCTCTTGAAGAATGAGTACACCAAGGCAACGGCGGTGGTGCCGTCGACATCATAATCTCCGTAGACTAGGATTTTTTCTTCGGAAGTTATGGCCCGTCTCAGCCTTTCCACAGCCTTGTCCATATCCTTCATCAGGAATGGGTCATGCAGGTCGCCCAGGCTAGGACGAAAGAAATGCCGAGCATCTTCGAAGGTCTCAACGCCTCTCTTAATCAGCATGTCGGCAAGGACACTATCTATGCCTAATTCCGTTGACAGCCTTTCGACTTTCTCCGGATCGGCCGGTTCCTTGATAATCCATTTACGCTCTTTTGCCATATTTACAAATATAATTATTTAATTTCAGAATGTAAATTAAAAGTGCTAATTTTGAAAGTTCTGGCCTGCCAGGCAGGCAATTATGTTGATTATTATTTAAAAGAATATGACGAATACAGAACTCAGCGAGCAAGAGATGATCAGGAGAGAATCTCTCGCAAAATTAAGAGAATCAGGCATCAACCCCTATCCGGCAGCTCTCTATCCAGTCAATGCGACGGCACAGAGCATAGCAAAGGAATATGATGCCGAGAAAGGAACGTGCCAGGACGTTTGCCTGGCGGGCAGGATCATGTCGCGCAGGATAATGGGTGCGGCATCGTTCGGGGAAATCCAAGACTCAACCGGGAGGATTCAGATTTATGTCAAAAGGGACGAGATCTGCCCAGGCGAAGACAAGACGATGTACAACACCGTATGGAAAAAACTACTTGACATAGGCGACATAATCGGCGTGAAGGGATTCGCTTTCTTCACGCAAACAGGCCAGCTGAGCATTCACGTCAAAGAATTGACTCTGCTTAGCAAGTCTTTGCGCGTGCTGCCTGTCGTGAAGGAAGTAGACGGAGTGGTACATGATGCTTTCACCGACCCTGAGATGCGCTATCGCCAGAGATACGTAGACCTAATAGTGAACCCACAGGTACGCGATGTGTTTGTGCAGAGAGCCAAGATAATCAACACCATGCGTGAATATTTCAACGAGGCTGGCTGCCTGGAGGTCGAGACCCCGATCCTGCAGCCTATTCCTGGAGGCGCCACCGCCCGCCCATTCATCACGCACCATAATGCATTGGACATAGACCTGTACATGAGAATCGCCAACGAACTTTACCTTAAGAGGCTGATCGTAGGCGGCTACGATGGCGTCTACGAGTTTGCGAAGGACTTCCGCAACGAGGGCATGGACAAAACGCACAATCCAGAGTTCACTTGCATGGAGATTTACGTGGCCTACAAGGACTACATCTGGATGATGGAATTCGTGGAGAAGATGCT
This sequence comes from Bacteroidales bacterium, assembly GCA_028724885.1. GTDB lineage: Bacteria > Bacteroidota > Bacteroidia > Bacteroidales > UBA932 > Cryptobacteroides. Next base: position 42,037 of record JAQYTJ010000021.1, read on the forward strand.
GGAAAAAATAGCAGTGAGGCTTCATGGTACTTCCGTCGTGAAAATCGGGGACAAGGAAATAGATTTCAAAGCCGGGTACAAGAGGCTGCCGTATTTGGATGCTATAAAGGAATATGCCGGTGTAGACGTAAAGGGTATGAATGAGGACGAGCTGCGCGAAACTTGCAAGAAACTGAAAGTGGAGACCGATCCTACTATGGGCGAAGGCAAGCTGATCGATGCAATCTTCGGCGCATATGTCGAGGAGCATCTCACTGAGCCTACTTTCGTGATAGACTACCCTGTCTCTTTGTCGCCTCTGACGAAGCGCCACCGCAACGACCCTACGCTCACCGAGCGGTTCGAATTGTTCGTTTGCGGAAAGGAACTTGCCAACGCCTACTCCGAGCTGAACGACCCTATCGACCAGCTGGACAGATTCAAGGAGCAGGCTGCCCTAAAGAGCCATGGTGACGACGAGGCCATGTTCATTGACTACGATTTCGTGCGAGCCCTGGAATATGGCATGCCGCCTACGTCTGGTCTCGGAATGGGAATAGATCGCCTGACGATGTTCATGACCGGACAGAAGACTATCCAAGACGTGCTCTTCTTCCCACAGATGCGACCGGAAAAGGCCGCCACCAATAAAGAGGAATAAATCCTGACTTCCGTCAGGATGACAAAGTGGAAGTCTCTACAAAGCGACATGCGAATTGAGAATATAACATCGGCTCACAACCAGAAGATTAAGGGTCTGCTGGCGCTTCAGGAGAAATCCAAGCTGAGGTGCGAAGAGGGACTCTTTGTGGTCGAAGGGAGCCGCGAAGTCAGCCACTGCCTCGATGCCGGTTTCGTGCCCAGAACGATCTTCATCTGCGGAGAATTCATCTCCGAAGATGACCTGAACGAAATAGTCGGGAAGGCAGAGGCACTGAACAAGAACGTAGGAATAGAACAAGTACCTTCGGAAATATATTCAAAGATAGCATACAGGGGCAGCACGGAGGGCATAATAGCAGAGGTGGCTTCAAAAGAACGCACCCTGGATTCTCTTAAAATCGGCAAAAAACCGCTAATCATAGTGCTGGAAAGCGTTGAGAAGCCCGGCAACCTTGGAGCCGTGCTGCGCAGCGCAGACGCAGCCGAGGCAGATGCAGTGATAGTATGCAATCCACTCACCGACCTGTACAACCCGAACCTGATCCGCGCAAGCCTAGGTGCCATATTCACGAGGCAATTAGCCGCCGCCACGTCGGAAGAAGCCATTGCCTGGCTCCGAAGTCATCATATTCAGATACTTACTGCTCAGCTGCAAGACTCTTCCCTCTACTACGACACCGACATGACCGGCCCTACCGCCATCGTGATGGGCACTGAATCCACCGGCCTCACAGACATCTGGCGGAAGGCAGCCGACGCCCGCATCCGCATTCCGATGCTCGGTCGCCTTGACTCGCTAAACGTCTCAGTATCAGCCGCTATCCTATTATTCGAAGCACTCCGCCAAAGGAAAAGTGAGAAGCTGTTTTGAAATGTTTGCCGTAGTTATTTTATAGGGTTTTTTCTAGACAGTTTCAATTTCTGAAAAGGGAGCATAGCCGTAGCTATGTGACCGATGAAGCAGAAGAAAATAGCCGAAAAGGCACATAAAGAACAAGAGTAAATATTTCAAAACAGCTTCTTAATAATTAATGAATATGAAAAAGTTCGGTCTCATAGGAAATCCAGTGAAAGGCTCTAAGAGTCCTCTGCTATTCAATGCCGCATATAATGGCATGATGCAGGAGGACGGGAGCGCATATTCATACGACTTGATAGAGGAAGATGGCTTTGAGAATGCCTGGAAGCATTTTATAAATGAATATTCCGCCATAAACGTCACTGCGCCTTTCAAGGAGCCGGCTTTCGCGAAAGTCCTCTCACTTGCTGAAGAAGGGAAGGGACTGGTCTCAGGGCCGGCTGCCAAGATAGGGGCGACAAATCTCATCGTGAAGGGACAAGATGGCATCGAGGCTCACAACTCGGATTTTACTGGAATAATCGCTGCCGTCGCAGAAGCATACTATCCTGGCATCATCGAAGAATTCATGCACGAATTCGGAGATCGTTTCTTTGTAAAGATACATCAGTTTTTCAGGCTGAACCGCGACGAGCATTTCAAGACCATCCCACAGGCCCTCATCGTGGGCTGTGGAGGAGCCGGCAGGGCAGCCGCTATTGCTACTGCTGAAATGGGCTTTGAGGCCGTCCTGATGAACCGCAGCACTGAAAAAGCCCAGGCGATCATCAATGCGAATCCTGAATATGGATTCATGGCAGTTCCTATTGACGATTTCAAGGAAGCGGTCAAAGAATGCGAACTTATAATCTATACGCTTCCGATGGCACTTAGGCAAATCGCCGAGTTTTCGGCTGACGACTTCGTCATGGAAGGCAGCCGTAAGGTTATCCTAGAGGCAAATTACCGCAACCCGTCATTCGATGAGGACGCTCAATTCAAGATAGCCTCAGCAGATGGCATATACATCCCCGGCACTCGCTGGCTCCTATACCAGGCCCTCACCGGTTACAGCCTGATGACAGGACTCAATCCTGACCTTAGCGCCATGCGCTCCGCCATTTCCGGACCCGCACGAAGTTGCGACGCACAGAACGCATAGGATGCCGCTTCCCCATCGCAACCCATTCATCCTGAGGGTCCCACCACGTCATCCTGAACGGACCCACAACGTAATCCTGAGAGACCCCCACAACGTAATCCTAAACTTGATTCAGGATCTAGTTTCTGCAAGCCTAGATTCCGGGTCAAGCCCGGATGACAAGAGGAAAATGAACACGATTCCCGTCACCTGCACCCTGGGCGACTCACCCCCCCCAACGAACAAGGGAGCGTGCGATTAATGATTGTAACTAGTTGATATATAGACATTCTGCGATAAGCCCCTCACGTTCGGTCATTATCTCAATAGAGCGTGAGATGGCCCCCCGTAACTTGTTGGCGTTCAATTTCCCCTATTATGATACCTCACGCTCATCAAACTTAGGTTGCTTCTTTTGAAGTCCCAGAGGATGGGGATAGGGGCTGAACTGGAAGTGGTGCTAATTGTGGACTATGACCGTAATTCAAAGTCTTATACGATGGCCTGCCCCATATCCCGATTACGAATAATACTCAAGACATCACATAGGGCAAGACCTCCGAAAGCCGTTTCATTGCCCAACTCCGTGTTTGAGGGAGAGCTGGGGATTGAGACCGTACAGAAGGCGTTTTGCAAGCTATTGAGTATTAAATAATTAATAAGCGATTATAGTACAGTCCCCCTTTTCGTCATGCAGACCACACGCATGCCTTTCGTAGCTTATTGATTGTTTATAGGCATTTCTACAATGCTCGCACAGTCCCCGTCATCCTGCACGGTACGCCCCAGTCATCGTGAACGACACCCCCAGTCATCCTGAACTTGTTTCAGGATCTGCTGCCCACAAGAATACTTGTGAGCCTTGATTCCGGGTCAAGCACGGAATGACAAGGTGGAATAAGCGCAGCTTTCCACTTCACTATAAATTTTTCTTGTTGCGGAATAAAATAATGTTAGTCACTTTTACGCAGTAAAATAAACATATAAAAAGATATAATCATGAATAGGAAAGAGATCATAGACATGTCCGATCCGGACTGTCCCGGTCGCAATGTGCTGGCTAGAATCTGCGATAAGTGGTCCGTGCTCATCGTGCTGGTTCTGAAAGATGCCGAGGTGATGAGGTTCAACGAAATACAAAAAAGCATCCCTGACATATCTCAAAAGATGCTCACCGTGACTCTCCGGACTCTTGAAGAAGACGGCTTCGTGAAAAGGAAAATTTATGCCGCGGTTCCTCCCAAGGTGGAATATTCATTGACGGAAAGGGCGCAATCGCTGCTCCCACTCATCGACAGCCTTGTTGGCTGGGCAAAAGAAAAGATGGATTCCATAATCAAAGACCGCAAAGCCAGCGTCCGCTGTCACCAATAGACTGCTTCGAACGTTTACAAAATCTTACTGAAATAATGGGCCACGCAGTACACTAATAATGAGCCACGCAGTACACTGAATTCAGGTTGGCAGCTACAACCATATCTGCCCCCAACTCTACGGAGTCATCATTATTCGGTATTGACAATTAGGTGAGGTATAGGTAACTTTAAAAAGTTAAAATTTGCCAACCATATTTACGGTTGCGACATAAAAGAAATATTAATATGAGCAAGATTGCTATTATTTATGGATCAACGACCGGCTATTGCGAAACGGTCGCAGGAAAAATTCAGGAGAACATTGGAAAGGGAAATGCTGACATCGTAAACGTTACCGGCCTGAAAGAATCAGTCCTAAAAGATCACGACGTACTGCTCCTTGGGACCTCGACGTGGGGAGCCGGAGACGTACAAGACGACTGGTTCAGAGGGATTGAACTGCTTAATAGCACAGACCTGTCCGGCAAGACGGTCGCCATTTTCGGCTGCGGTGACAGTGCATCCTACGGGGACACCTTCTGCGGGGGCATGAAAGCACTTTACGACTCCGTAAAAGACAAAGGGTGCAAGCTCATCGGAAGCGTTCCTGCCGAAGGCTACTCTTTTTCATCATCGGATGCCGTCGTAGATGGCAGATTCGTAGGACTGCCTCTGGATGAAATCAATGAAGAAGACAAAACTCAAGAGCGCATAGACGCATGGGTGAAAGATCTTAAAAATAATCTCTGACATATTCATTTACTTCGCTCTAAGAGGCTGACAGGGAACTTTTGTTATTCTCGTCCTGCTTTCACGCCATTCCTCACGTGAAAAATATTCTCAATAAGCAGGAAGGTCTTCTTGGCCAGATAATCACCACGATGATGGGCAAGGGACAGGCAAGACTCTCAGCCTGGGGCTTCGGCTACATTAATGCTGACAGAGCTTAAAGCATTCTGGACATAGGCCGCGGAGGAGGGGCAAACGTCGCTTCCTGGCTCAGGCGCTGTCCGCAAGCCGAAGTCTGAGGAATCGATTTCTCACAGGTATGCGGCAGCAAGGCTCGACGAGTAAACCGTTCCGAAATCGAGAGCCGCCGATGCGAAATAGCGCATGGAGATGTCTCAAGGCTGCCCTTCGAAAACTGTAGGTTCGACTGTGCCTCCGCATTCGAGACTATATATTTCTGGCCAGGCCTTGAAAAGTGCTTCGCCAAGGTCAGGAGGGTGCTAAAAAAATAGTGGCAGTCTCTTAATTTGCAACGAAAGCGACGGAACCGGGAAGCTGGCAGAAAAGATGTCGGATAGAATCCACGGTATGCGGCTTTAACGAGAAGCGGACATAGCTGATGCGCTTAGAGCGACCTGATTCTCATAAATCCGTTTCTTCCGAAATGAGGAGAAAGCATGGCTCTGCGTAATTTCAAAGGCTATAGCGTCGGATGCCATTATCATTTCTGGAAACAAGCCGACGAGCCTCTGACCAATAGCGCAGAGTCAACGGATGCCTCTCTAATGCCGCAGCTTTGGCAACCGCCTGCCGCATTCTTCTGATTCGGTTAGAGATTTATCGAAAATTAAGATAAATTTGCCAAGAACCTGCTGAACCATCGCTTAATGATGCCAAAACTGGTGAGCGTCGGCTTTTCCACAATCGTCAGCTACCCAATAACCTGCGTCATCTTCAAAAGTTACTTTGCTGGATTCGCACAGTAGGCCTTAAAAGTTAAGACAAACGAAATAGGTCAAAGTAGCTTGGGGGCAGTCTATTTAATAGCATGATTTTTATTATATTTGTCAAAATTTATTAAAGAATTATGGCAAAAGAAATAAAGTTTTCCCTTGTGTACAGGGATATGTGGCAATCCTCCGGGAAATATGTTCCAAGAGTGGATCAGCTAGTGAGAGTAGCGCCAGCAATCATAGACATGGGCTGTTTTGACCGCGTGGAAACTAACGGCGGCGCTTTCGAGCAAGTGAACCTGCTTTTCGGAGAAAATCCTAATGTGGCGGTCCGCAAATGGACGGCGCCTTTCCACAAAGCGGGCATTCAGACCCACATGCTGGAAAGGGGTCTGAACGCACTCAGAATGAATCCAGTGCCAGCCGACGTAAGAGAACTGATGTTCAAGGTAAAGAAGAAGCAAGGAACGGACATCGCTCGTTCCTTCTGCGGCCTCAACGATCACAGAAACCTCAAACGTTCGGTCGAATTCGCCAAGAAGGGTGGAATGATATCTCAGGCTGCGCTCTCGATTACTAATTCACCGGTTCACACGGTTGAATACTATATGGGAGTCGTAGACAAGGTCGTGGAATATGGTGCCGATGAAATCTGCCTCAAAGACATGGCAGGAGTGGGCCGCCCGACCTTCCTCGGACAGCTGGTACACGACATAAAGAAGAAATACCCTAACATTCTGGTTCAGTACCATGGCCACACAGGACCAGGATTCTCTCCTGCCTCTATGCTGGAAGTAGCCCGTGCAGGAGCAGACTACCTGGATGTCGCAGTGGAGCCTCTCGCATGGGGCAAGGTTCACCCAGACGTGATAACAATCCATGAGATGATGAAGGCCGACGGCTTCCTAGTGAAAGACATCAACATGGATGCCTACATGGAAGTACGAAGGCTAACTCAGGAGTTCATCGACGATTTCCTAGGCTATTGGATTAATCCATCAAACAAAGTCATGAGTTCCTTATTGGTAGGCTGCGGCTTGCCTGGCGGAATGATGGGCTCGATGATGTCCGACCTGAAAGGATTCCAAGGTGCTATCAATGCCGCTGAAAGGGCCCATGGCCGTCCTGAAATCAGTCTTGACACGCTTATGGTAAAGCTGTTCGACGAGGTTCAGTACGTATGGCCTAAGCTTGGCTATCCGCCACTCGTAACGCCATTCAGCCAGTATGTCAAGAACACGGCGCTGATGAATCTGCTCGGCTCCCTCAACGGCAAGCCTAGATGGTCTACCATTGATAAAGATACATGGGCGATGATACTTGGCAAGTGCGGCAAGCTGCCTGGGCCTCTGGCTCCGGAGATAATCGAACTGGCAAAACAGAAAGGACTGGAATTCTACGAAGGAGATCCTCAGGACATGTACCCTGACGAGCTGCCGAAGTTCCGCCAGATGATGAAGGAAGAGGGCTGGGATGAAGGTCAGGATGAGGAGGAACTCTTCGAGTTCGCCATGCACGAGAACCAGTATCGCGACTATAAGAATGGCAAGGCTAAAGAGCGTTTCAACGCCGAGCTGGCAGACCTGAAGGCAAAAGCACACGCTCCTATCAAGATTGAACGTCCTGTAATAGAAATGCCGAAATTCGATGTCGATGAATATGCCAAACGCTATCCTCACGCCATTCCAGTACAAGCTCCGGCGAAAGGGCAGCTTCTGTGGCAGGTAGACGTGAATGACGATTCCGCCGCCCCAATCGCCGGCACTGAGGTGAAAGCCGGAATGGGCATGGGCTTCGTCCAAACATATTACGGAATGGAAGAACTCATTCCCGCTGTGGATGGTCGCGTGGTTGCTACCCTCGGCAAGCAAGGCAACAAAGTGGAGAAAGGCGAGATCGTAGCCTTTATTGAAGGCGCGGCTGACTCAGCTGCGTCTGCGCATGAAACGGAATAGCCTCGATGCAAATCGAGCAGCATCCTTTTGAGCCATTTCTCCCCAGCAACGCCAAAGTGCTGATGCTGGGGAGTTTCCCACCTCAGGAAAAGAGGTGGAGCATAAGATTCTATTACCCGAATTTCATAAATGACATGTGGAGAATCCTTGGCCTGGCGTTCTTCGGGGATAAAGATCGGTTCGTAGATGCTAAAGCAAGGAAGTTCAGGCTGGATGACATAATCAAATTCTGTTCAGCCAAAGGAATCGCCTTATACGACACCGCAACGGCAATCAGAAGGCTGAAAGACAATGCTTCGGACAAGTTTCTGGAAGTCGTGGAGCCGACGGATGTGCCTGCGCTGCTTGGGCATATTCCCGAATGCAAGGCCATTGCCGTGACCGGGGAGAAGGCCGCAGCTACGCTTTGCGCCACATTCGGCGCTGCGCAGCCAAGGACTGGGGAATATTCAGGATTCACGTTCAAAGGACACGCCTTGCGTCTCTATCGCCTGCCATCATCGTCAAGGGCATACCCACTTCCTCTCCAGCAAAAAGCGACTGTCTATAAGAACATGTTTCAAGAATTGGGAATGACAGATTCTTCCGTCAGTTATTAATTTGAAAAAGGGAATTATGGGGAAAAAGTTATTTTTGTCATCCAGTTATGAATATGAAAGCTAATTATAACGCTAAGATCACAAAAGAGCAAAGCGAAAAGCTAAAAAAAGTCAAGCATCTGGCCTTGGACATGGATGGCACAATCTATATGGAGAATGACATCTTCCCGTTTACTTTGGAAGTGCTGGACGCTTTGAGATCGAATGGGATAGGATATTCTTTTCTTACCAACAATCCCACGAAATCAGTAGAAGATTACCTGTCCAAATTACATCGGATGGGGATAAAAGCCGATGCCGGGAACATGTATTCCACCCCCATCGCGACGATAGATTATATTCACAAGCATTATCCGAAAGTTCGTAAACTATTCATGCTGGGCACCCCTAGCATGCAGGAAGAGTTCATTGATGCTGGTTTCGAAGCCTGCGCCGACGATTCTAACGACGTCCCAGACATGCTTGTGGTAGCATTCGATACGACTTTAACATATTCCCGTCTTTGCAGGGCAACTTGGTGGGCTAGCCAAGGGATTCCATACATTGCGACGAACCCCGATTTCGTCTGTCCGACCGATGCCAAGACTATTCTAGTCGACTGCGGCTCGCTGCAGAAATGCATCGAAGCAGCATGTGGGCGAAAGCCGGACAAAGTCATGGGCAAGCCAGACCCGTCAATGCTGGATGGGATAATGGATCGCAATGGCCTGAAAGCAGATGAAATCGCTATGGTGGGAGACAGGATTTACACCGACATCGCCATGGGACACAATGCTGGCGCGGTGAGCTTACTGGTGCTCTCTGGAGAAACGACGTTGGAGACAGCCTTGGAAGTCGCGCAGGAAGCCAAGACAAATCCTCACCCGAAGCATTGGCCTGCGGATCTCATCGTCAGGGACATCAAGGAGCTGGCAGACCTCTTACTTGAAGCTAAAAAATGAAAATACTGTTCATTCACGGCCTGGCATCATCAGGCGCCTACAAAATGGCTGCCTCTTTAAGAATATTGCTTAAAGACAGCTATGTAATAGCTCCCGACGTGCCAATCAGGCTGCCGGATGCCATGGATCTGCTAGAAGGAATTTGCCGGCGAGAAAACCCGGACATAACGATCGGTCTCTCATGGGGCGGATTCCTGGCGCAGAAGCTAAGAGAACGGCGCAAGATGCTCATCAATCCTGACCTGCATATTTCCAGAATCCTGAAGACGAAAATCGGGGAACAGAGGTATCTCTCGCCGAGGAAGAACGGCGAAACGACCTTCATAATAAGCGAAGAAATCTGCAATGAATATGTCGAAGCAGAGAAAGCCCAATATGAGGGACTGACACCAAGTGAAATTGGAATGACGACAGGAATGTTCGCCCAAAACGACGAGCTTGTGCATTGCGGGTCAGAATTTGAGCAGCATTACCTGGGGCAGGCGCATTATTACCCAGGCTGCCACCTTCCTAACTACCCAGAAATAAAGAAATATATCCTCCCTATCTTGATGAAAGAGATGGAGAGATAACTGAATATTTTAATATTAAGAGCATGAGATATTTGATTAACAATTCCACGGATCCCTACTTCAACCTGGCATTCGACGAATACTGCCTTGAGAACATTCATAGCGAAGAACCCTATTTCTTCCTTTGGAGGAACCGTCCCGCCGTTATAATCGGGCTAAACCAGAACGCATTTGGAGAAGTCAACCTAGAGTATCTCAACGGACATGGAATTACCCTGGCGCGCAGGGTTACTGGCGGAGGCGCTGTCTACCACGACCTCCAAAACATGAACTACACCATAATCGGCAGAAACCCATCGCCACAGCCAATGGTGGATGCCCTCAGGCAGCTTGGAGTGCCAGCAGAACTGACTGGCAGGAACGACATATTCGTCGAAGGCAAAAAAGTCTCCGGCTATGCGCGCAGGGTAGCCGGCAATCAAGAAATCATCCACGGCACGCTGATGTACGATGTAGACATAGACACTTTGCAGCATGTACTTGACACTCCGTCTTCCAAGATGACGACCAAAGGAATATCCTCCGTACGCAGTCACGTAGCCAATCTCAAGGAGTATCTGCCCCTGTTCAAATCGCTTGACGAGCTGCAGGCGAAACTTTTCGAAATCCTCTCTGGAAGCGATGGCCCGCTGCTAGCCCAAGGTAGCGGCTACCCAAGCCAAGAAGAAATCAATGCCGAAGTCAGTAAGATTGCCGCAGAAAAGTTCGCCTCTTGGGAATTCATCTATGGCCACTCGCACGAAGCTGATTTCAATTACAAGAAAAAGCTCCATTGTGGGACAGTGGAAGCAAGCATGAGAATCGATAGGGGGATTATCACTTCCCTGACGTTCTCTGGCGATTTCCTCTTCGACGAGCCTTCCGAAGACCTCGCCAAGAAGCTGATAGGGCTACGCTACGACAAGGCTACCCTATCTGCAGCCATAGAGAAGGCCGGAGCAGGAAAATATTTCCGCTCAGCCAACGCCTCGGAAATCTGCTCTCTCCTTCTCGGAGAATAGCGGACCAAGTCCAAAACCCGATTCAGTTCTTGCGTATTTTGCAATTAGCAGGCATGTTGAAGCGCTTCTAGGGAAGCTACGCCACAAATTGGCCTGCCCAACCCACTTTTAAGAAGAACGTCGGCAGGTTTAACCCCATTACGCAGCTCTGCAATGAGTATTGCCCTGCCAGCTTACTACGCGGACAAATTCTCATAGGCCATGATCGCATGTGCTGCGCAAAGTAGTGTGGCCCTGGTGTGGGCGTAAGAGTGTTCACTCCTCTCGCGTCATTCCAGGCTTGACATGCCGCTCAGAGGACCGATCACATATTTCCATCATCAATATCTCGACGGCATATTCAAGTCTTTTCTTATTGATATAACCAATCATGCTGAATTCTGGTGCGGACTCTGTTTTATCTCCTGGACTTGCTCTTGTCGTAGAACTCGGCCATCTCCAAGACATTGCTTTTACTTCCCCTCATTTTCAAGCTGCCTACGAGTACAGCTAAATGCTTGTAATATTGCGAAGCCTTTTTATAATCCCTTATGGCATCGTATTCGTCCCTGAGAATATGCTGCACCATTCACATGTGGTATGTGATTGTGTCTCTGTGCGCCTTAAAAATGGGACTCTCGCTTCTTGTAAATGGAAATGACTGTGGAATATTCATTTTCATCCATCTTCTCACTGCCTGATTTTAAGAACACAATGGCAAGCTGAGCATAATATGTATTCTTCACTTTATCAGAGAGATTTTCCATCTTGACGACATAACCCTCGCTCCAACTGGGAAAATACACATTCCTGGCGGCTTTTAAATATTGCAAGACCAGAACCCTAATTTCTGAATTTGTCAGGATTGGCAAGCAGGTAGGATTCTGCCTCCAAATTCCATAAGCCATGATGCGCCTTGCAGAGACGATCCAGCTCGGCGAAGGCAGAATTCATCCTGCCCTTCTCGGCAAAATCCGATATGGCCGTAAGAGGCATCTCGATGTGGGTGTAAATCAGTTTCTTGCCGCCCTTGATATTCGGCAGGTTCAGAGTCGTCTCCGGAACCACGTTCAAGCCACCGATGTGCGTCACCAGACCTGCTGGATCCAGCCCGTCACTCATCAGGTTCAGAGCCTCCTTCATATCCTCGGTATTTCCCCCACTAGTGCCAACCACATGAGTGAAAGCATAGTGAACGTTGTAGAAATTGAGAAGAGCCTTGAAATCGGCCTTGCCCGGGCCAGAGAAAAAGTTCAGGCAGCCATCCTGTCCAAGGATGTCATCGCCCTGCTCGACGACAGAAGGAACTGGAGCCATGACTACGACTTCATCGTAACCTGTGTCTCCGGAGATTTTTCTGAGCTTCTCAACTGGATTTTCCAAGCTGCCAGTATTGACATAATGTAATTCAATGCCCTTGGAAGCAGCATATTCAACAGTATAGAGAGAAGCAGCCCTATCCAGCCGACTCTGGTCTATGTCTGTCACGACGAAGATCGAAGGATGGCGGTCCGGACGATGCAGCACATAGTTAATCATGGCAAGCCCCATAGGACCGACACCTGCCAGCAAAGCCATCTTGCCGTTCTCCTTAATCTCCATGACATGCTTGTAAGACCCAGGATGAGTATGATAGCAGGCATGCATTGCGCCAATCACACAGGAAAGCGGCTCACTGAGAGACGCAGGATAAAATCCAGGGCCTCTGTATGGCAGAAGGCTGCCCGTTTCCATCACTTCATTCGGAATGATGACATATGTGGCGTCGCCGCCGATATATTTATAGGAATAGCCAGGGGCGGAGAGCCGTCCTACAGGCCCACCAGCATAGTTCAAGGCTGGCTGAATGGAGAATTTGTCTCCGGACTTGAAACCTCCCTGCCACTTTTTACCCACATCAATGATTTCCCCTGCGAACTCGTGTCCGATGATTACGGGGTGGTCGGCTACATTATCAGGCACTCTCTTATGAGCCGGTCCCTGGTGAGCGGCCTTATAGGACGACATACAGATGCTGTCGCTCACTACCTTTGCAAGAATCTCGTTATCCTTCATCTGTGGAAGGTCGAATTCTTCCAGACGTAAATCTTCAACGCCGTAAAGGCGCACAGCTCTGGTTTTCATTGTTGGCATACTCATTAAACACCTCTTTTTGCCCTGATAATTGCCTGCGCCTCGGTCTGATTCGTCGTTGGCACATAGTCCTTCAGAGGCACGATTTTCTCGTTAATTGCATCTAGGAACCATGATGGCTGAGGGAAGAATGACTCCTCAAGCTCATGGCAAGGAGTGATCCAGTTACGAGAGCCGAGTACGACAGGGGCTGCGTCAAGGTAATCGAAGGCCATTTCAGAGATGTTGGATGCTAAGTCGTTGAGGAACGAGCCTCTGGCGCAGGCATCTCCCGCTATTATGATCCTTCCGGTCTTTCTAACGCTCTGTAGTACCTTATTGTAGTTGAAAGGCACGAGGGAACGAGCATCTATCACCTCTGCCTCCATTCCAAATCTCTCTTTCAGCATGTCAGCAGCCTCCAGAGCGCGGTACAAGGTGGCGCCAATGGTCAGGAATGTAACATCGTTACCAGTCCTCTTGATGTCAGGCTCTCCGAGAGAAATCTCGTAATAGCCTTCTGGAACGCCGCCTTCATGGAACATCTCGCCCTTGTCATATATTCTCTGGCTTTCAAAGAATATGACAGGGTCAGTTCCCTGCAAGGCAGCATTCATGAGACCCTTAGCATCGTAAGGCGTAACTGGGAAGCAGACTTTGAGACCAGGGATATGGGCGCAAAGCGACGTGAAGTCTTGAGAGTGTTGGGCGCCATACTTGGACCCAACTGACACCCTGACGACTACAGGCATCTTTAATATATTTCCAGACATTGCCTGCCACTTCGGCAGCTGATTGAATATTTCGTCCCCCGCGCAGGTAATGAAGTCGCAATACATGATTTCAGGAATCACCCTGCCACCACACATCGCATAACCGATTGATGTTCCAATGATTGCGGCCTCTGATATTGGAGAGTTGAACAGACGGTGGAGAGGCAGAGCCTCTGTCAGGCCTCTGTACACGGCGAATGCGCCACCCCACTCACGGTTCTCCTCGCCGTAAGCAATCAAGGACGCGTCTTTGTAGAAGCGATCGATGATGGCTTCGAATATTCCATCCCTGATGTTGTATGCCTTCATCTTGCTTACTTCCTTGCCGTCTTTGTCTTTGTAGAATCTCACCTTGCCAGCAATCTGCTTCACGCGAGGATTTTCTTCCATAGGCATCAGCACATCAGGCTTCACGCCAGGAGCCATGGTATCGACGCTGCAATTCGAGAACATCATGTCCCCGAGGGACTCGTCATTCTTACCCAAGTCCATGCGAGGAGACTCATAGAAGTCAATGGCCAGCTTGTAGCAGGTGAAGATATTGTCATTGACATCCTTGCGGATTTCGTCAAGCTTCTCCTGAGTGACAACGCCAGCCTCAATAAGCTTCTTGCCAAATGCTACGATACTGTCCTCTGACTCCCAAGCCGCAATTTCTTCCTTTGTCCTATAAGAAGACTGATCGCTTGGAGAATGCCCACCGTAACGATACGTTACCACATCCAGAAGGGCAGGACCTTTCTTATCCAGGAGGTATTGTTTCTTGCGGCGAAAAGCATCTATTACAGCCAGAGGATCGTAACCGTTAACTCTTTCAGCAGCCATCGCATCATCTTTGAATCCAGCGCCCAAGCGGGCGGGAGAATGCCAGCCCCCGGTTTCGCCGTTAGTCTGACCGCCCATTGCGTACTGATTGTCCATCACGCTGAACAGAACCGGCAGACCGCCCCTCATGTCACCTTCCCAGAGAGTGTTGAACTGATCCATAGAAGCGAATGTCATGGCTTCAAGCACAGGGCCGCGACCCATTGCGCCATCGCCCAAGTTAGCGACTACGATGCCTTTCTTGCGGTTTACTTTCTTATAAAGAGCAGCACCGACCGCAATGGCTCCAGAACCACCCACGATGGCGTTGTTTGGATATATTCCGAAAGGTGTGAAGAATGTGTGCATGGAACCACCCAGACCCTTGTTGAAGCCAGTGATGCGAGCGAAAATCTCTGCCATCGCACCATAGAGCAAGAAGCAGATTCCCAGCTCCTTGACATCATTCCCTGAATATGCTTTCTTGGCGGCTTTAAGGGTTGCTCCGTCCCAGAACTCCTCCATGATTTTTTTCAATTCAGCATCTGAGAGAATCTGTATCGAGCGGAGACCTTTCGCTAGAATTTCACCATGAGAGCGATGGCTTCCGAATATGAAGTCGTCCGTGTCCAGGTTGTAAGCCACTCCGACAGCGGCAGCCTCCTGGCCTGCGGAAAGATGAGCCGGACCCGGATTGCTATAAGCCACGCCATTGTAGCCACCAGTAGTCTTCACCAGGTTGAGCATGGTCTCGAACTCACGGATGTAGCTCATGTCACGATATATTCGCAGAAGATCATCCTCTGTGAAATTACCTTCTTTGAGCTCCTGCTTGACCGTCTTGTCATAAGTCATAACAGGGATGTCTGGAATCTTGATTACGTGTTCCTTCGGGTGGAGGGTTTTCTTAGGATCAATGTAAAGTGATTTCGGCATGATATTGAATTTATATTGATTACTTGAATGAGAATGCTGCTTCTTTGAGGATTTCCGAAACGGTCGGATGTGGGAATACGACTTCCCTCATTTGCTCGAGCGTCATTTCAGTCTCAATTGCCATGCAGCAGCCGTACAGGATTTCAGAACTAGGGTTTCCAAGCATGTGTACACCCAGCACTTCATGATATTTCTTGCCAGCTATGATCTTGCAGATTCCCTCACCTCCCTCATTCTCTGCTACGAATCTTCCTGAATATGCCATAGGCAGCTTCACTATGACATATTCCTTGCCAGAGGCCTCCGCCTGCTCTTCGGTGAGACCGACTCCTGCAACCTCAGGGTTGGTGTAGACAACGCCTGGAATCGCATCGTAACGCATACGGTCTTTCTTTCCAAGAATATTATTTACCGCAACTTCACCCTCGCGGCTGGCAGTATGAGCCAGCATGGAGAATCCAGTCACGTCACCTGCCGCGTAAACGCCAGGAATGTTCGTGCGCATGTGTTCGTCAACCTTGATGCCCACTGGACGCCCATTTTTGTTCAGAAGGTACTCCATGCCGAGATTTTCGGCTCCAAATCCGTTCAGATTGGCCCTGCGGCCTACAGAAACGAGAATCTTGTCTCCACAAACCTTCTGGGTCTTGCCTTCAGGGTCTTCATAGACTACAGTGTTTCCTTCTATTCCGGTGACCTTGCAGCTGAGACAGAAGTTAACCCCTCGCTTCGCATATATTTTCTGAAGCATCGAGCTTATCTCATCGTCCAGAGGCCCTAAGATTTTCGGAAGCATCTCAACCACAGTTACTTTCGTTCCTATCGTATTATAGAATGCGGCGAACTCCATCCCGATGACCCCTCCGCCAATCACCACAAGCTCTTTTGGCTGCTCTTTAAGAGCCAAGATCTCACGATTGGTGCAGATCACATCGCCTGCCTCTTTCAGGCCTGGGAACAGCGGCAAGGCAGCCTCAGAACCAGTGCAAATGAGAAGGTTTCTGGCAACATATTCATTTTCCCCTGCCTTTATCTTTATTCCTTCTGCGTCTCGGCCTTCAATCATCGCCTCAGCAGCTACGACCTCGACCTTATTAGCCTTCATCGCAGCTTTTACGCCGCCTACCAGTTTCCTTACCACCTTTTCCTTGCGCTTCATGACCTCGCCGTAATCTATCGTAGGATTACTGACATGGACACCGTAATGCTCGCCAGTGAGAGCATAATTGTACACCTTGGCGCTGTACAGAAGCGTTTTGGTAGGTATGCAGCCTTCATTCAGGCAAACGCCGCCCAACGACTTCTTCTCGAAGATTATTGTAGAAAGACCAGCAGCGCCTGCTCTTTCTGCAGCGACATACCCACCTGGGCCGCCGCCAATTATCGCTAAATCATACATATTAATTAATATTTAGAATTCGACTTCAAGATTTTCTATTTCGATTGCCACCTGTTTGAGGAATCTGGTTGCTTCACCACCATCGATCGCTCTGTGGTCGTAGGTGAGGGAAAGGCCGAGGTACGGCACGAATGCGACTACTCCGCCACCAATGTCTTTCGGCCTTAGCACCATCGTACCGATGCCTAGGATGCAGCTCTGAGGCACATTGAGGACTGGGGTGAACCACTCCACTCCGAAGCCTCCCAGATTTGAAACAGTGAATGACGCAGACTCAGGGTTTATCAGGTCTGGATTTATAGAACCTATCCTGCAATCGTCAGCGACTTTCTTCAGCTGTTTGCTCAGGCCGATTATGTTCAAATCTTCAGCACGCTTTATCGCAGGAACCATGAGCCCCCGCTCAGTATCAACCGCACAACCGAGATTAACCACGTTGAATATTCTTAATGCATCACCTAGGCAATGAGAGTTCACTCTCGGGAACTTCTTCAAAGCATTGATGACCGCAAAGCATACGAAATCGTTGATGGTGACGTTCGCATCTATCTTGCCATCCTCATAGAGTTTCTTGGCCTGCTTACGGAGTTCCTGAACCTTTCGTGCGTCAGCCCCCATCATATGCGTGAGCTGAGCGGTATTCTGCAGGGAATTGTACATAGACTTGGCGATGAGCTTGCGCACGTTGGACATTTTCTCGACCGTGAACTCTTCTCCTTCGCCAGGAATATTGGTGTGTTCCGTCTGCCAAATTTTTAAGTCCGCACCCTTCACCATGCCACCAATGCCAGAGCCGCTTGCAGGAGCCTGATAAATACCATCCGCAGCCATTGCCTTGGCCAAGCCGGACCTTGGAGCGGCTGATGCCGCTTCTACGTCACGAGCGATTATGCGTCCATGAGGGCCGCTGCCCGCCAAGACAGTGGCATCTATCCCTTTCTCGGCTGCAAGATTACTAGCCCTTGGAGAGACAGGGGCACCAGGCACCGCCGGCTGAGGAGCCTGCTGAGGTGCTGCCGCTTCGGCAAGCTTTGCCTCGGATGCCTGGGATGACTGAGTCACAGGAGCCATGCCTGATGGAGCGAACTCTGAAAAAGACTCACCCGGCTCGCCAATCACCATTACATTCGTCAGGCAAGGGATCTCATCGTTTTCCTTAAAGAAAATCATCAGCACCGTGCCGGCAACTTTAGCCTCTTCATCGAAAGAAGCCTTGTCTGTCTCGTAGCTGAACAGCACGTCTCCTACCTCAACCTTATCTCCGACCTTCTTCTTGAATTCTGTAACAATACAGCTTTCTACTGACTGCCCTTGCTTGGGCATGATAACAACATGTGCCATTAATATTTTGGTTAAAAACTATCAATCCTGATGTTTCAAAGTTAAAGTTTCTGTGTCAAATAAAAAAGTCTTATATTTGTTAGCCATACCAGAAATAGCATATTTTAAATTCAAATAATCAAATAAGAAATGCAATCATCAGAAGAATTGAAGAACCTCGCCTCCCAAGTCAGGAGGGATATCATCAGGATGGTCACGCAGGCAAAATCAGGACATCCTGGCGGATCGATGAGCAGCACTGATTTCCTGACTGCGCTATATTTCAACGTCATGAACCAAGATCCATCGAGGTGGACAAGGGATGGTAAAGATCAAGACATGTTTTTCTTGTCCGCAGGTCACATTACGCCAGTCTATTATTCAATTCTTGCCAGGGCAGGCTATTTCCCGGTTTCCGAACTTGCGACTTTCCGTAAATTCGGCACCAGGCTGCAAGGGCATCCTTCAATTCAGAAGGGGCTTCACGGTGTCGTTCAGGCTTCCGGCTCACTTGGTCAAGGGCTATCGGCCGCTATTGGAGCTGCCCTGTCTAAGAAGCTCGATAAAGACCCACACACTGTATTCGTAATGTGCGGAGATGGAGAAAGCGAGGAAGGACAAATCTGGGAGGCAGCTATGTTTGCTCCGCATCATAAAGCGGATAACCTTATCGCCATGACCGACTGGAACCACAAGCAGATAGATGGCGACACTGAAGATGTCGCAGGATTAGGCGACCTCGAGACCAAGTGGAAAGCCTTCGGCTGGGATGTCATAGTCGCCGAGGGAAATGACATGGACAAAGTTTTAGCCGCATTCGCCGATGCTAAATCAAGGCTAGGCAAAGGCAAGCCAGTGATGATGCTCTTCAAGACTGAAATGGGACACGGAGTGGATTTTATGGCCGGGACTCACAAATGGCATGGCACGGCTCCTTCCGAGGAACAATGTGCTGAGGCCATGAAACAACTTAAAGAAACATTGGGAGACTTTTAAATATTATAGGGGTATTATGAAGAAATATACAGACAGAGGCAAAAAAGACACTCGCAGCGGCTTCGGAACAGGCCTTCTTGAAGCAGGAAAGGCAGACTCTAGAATAGTAGCTCTCACTGCGGACCTTAAAGGCTCACTTAAAATGGGAGATTTCGCCAACGAGTTTCCAGAGAGATACTTCGAGTGCGGCATAGCTGAAGCAAACATGGTAGGCGTAGCGGCAGGGATGGCCATTGCAGGCAAAATTCCATTCGTGGGATCTTTCGCCGAGTTCGTCACTGGCCGCGTTTACGATCAGGTTCGCATGGAGGTCTGCTATGGCAAGACCAATGTGAAAATCGCATCTTCTCATGCTGGAATCACGCTTGGAGAAGACGGGGCTACGCACCAGACTATGGAAGACATAGCTCTCATGAGGGCACTTCCTGGAATGGTCGTCATCAATCCATGCGATTGGACTCAGACAAAACAGGCTACGATAGCAGCCGCCAAATATGAAGGTCCGGTGTATTTACGATTCGGCCGTCCTAAATGGCCAGATTTCATGCCGGACGAACCATTCGAAATCGGCAAGTCATACGTGCTGAATGAGGGTAAGGATATTTCTATTTTTGCGACTGGCCACATGGTCTGGGAAGCGCTGCAGGCAGCTGAGGTTCTTGAAAGCGAAGGCATATGCGCAGACGTTATAGATGTCGCAACGATTAAGCCTCTTGACACAAAAACCGTCCTGGCTTCAGTAATGAAGACTGGCGCAGCTGTAGTAGCTGAAGAACACAATATGGCAGGCGGCCTTGGCGAGCTAATCGCAGGGGTGCTGGCAGTTAGCTCTCCTAAACCTATCGAGTTCATCAATGGCAAAGATCTGTTCGGCCAGAGTGGGACTCCTGACGAACTTCTGAAAGCTTACGGCCTGGATGCAGCCCACATCGCCGATGCTGCTCGCAAAGTCATCAATAGAAAATAAATTGGCTTGTATACAACCTAAATCAGGGTGCCCCGATTGGAGTACCCTGATTTTATTATCTCTATAAAAGTTTATTTCACGAACATCACTGCTTCAGCAATAGAGTTCAGCTTCGTGTCCACGCTGTCAGCGCGGCTTGCGAGCACGCAAGGAACGGTAGTTCCAACGAGCATTCCGGCCTGCTTCACGCCCTGGGACAGCTTTGAATTAGTCTTCCAAAAAACGTTAGCAGATTCGATGTTCGGGAATAGGAGGCAGTCAGCATCTCCAGCCACGGGACTCGCGAGCTTCTTGATCTCAACCGATTCTTTATCCAGGGCAACGTCAAGCGCAAGAGGCCCATCTCCGACACATCCTCTTATCTGCCCACGGTCACACATCTTTGCGAGGGCGGCAGCCTCCATGCAGGCTGGCATAGAATCCAAAACCTGTTCTGAAGCAGCAATGAAGGCAATCTTAGGCTTTGCGATTCCAAAAGACTGAGCCACACTCACTACGAATCCGGCCATTTTCATCTTCTGACGGAACTCAGGCATAGGAATTACGGCCATATCCGTAAGGAATATGAGTTTGTGATACATCTGACTCTCAATCACGCCCACATGGCTGAGAAGCCCTTTCGGAGGCAGAAGGCCTGTTTCTTTATTCAAGATAGCACGAAGGAATTTATCAGTTGAGCAAAGTCCTTTCATAAGCACGTCGCCTTGGCCGTCATGAACCATTTGCACGGCTTTTGCCACGGCTTTCAGCTCCACAGGCTCGTTCACGATCTCGAATTTGCCTACGTCTATTCCTTTCTTGTTGCACGTGACCTTAATCATGTTCTCATCGCCTACCAGCGTTACTTTAACGAAGCCGAGGTCAGTTGCTTTTGAGCAAGCCTCAATCGTGTGCTCGTCTACAGCCCAAGCTGCAACCATTCTTTTGCAGATCCCTTTCTCTTTAAGGTCTGCAAAAACGTCTTTAAATTTCGTAATCATATTCATTGGGATTATTCTTCCATATTCTGAACCAAGCGCATTGTGTCCTGAGCGATGACCAGCTCCTCATCAGTAGTGACGAGGGCAACCTTCACCTTGGAGTCTGGCATGGAAATTATTGCATCTTCTCCCCATGCAGTATTCGCCTCATAGTCGAATTTCAGCCCTAGGTAAGAAAAATTCTCGCATACCCTGCGGCGCAGACGGCTGTTATGTTCCCCTATGCCGCCAGTGAAGATGATGGCATCCACTCCATTCATCTCGGCAATATATCCGCCTATGTATTTGATCATCTGGTGAGTGAGCATTTTGAACACCAGCTTAGCCTTTGCATCCCCGTTATTCGCCAGCTCATCCAGCTCGCGAGCATCCGAAGACATGCCAGAGACACCCTTGAAGCCGCTCTGCTTGTTCACGATGTTGTACATCTCATCCGGCGTCTTACCCTCTTTTTTCATGATGTAGAGGATTGCGTTCGGATCGAGGTTGCCGCACCTAGTTCCCATGATGAGGCCTTCCAGCGGGGTTAGACCCATCGAGGTGTCCACGGATTTTCCGTTCACTATGGCGGTAATGGAACTGCCGTTGCCGATGTGGCAGGTAATCAGCTTCGAGTTATCTATGTCCAAGCCCAGCATCTTGCAGCCCTTTTTCGCTACGAACTGATGACTGGTTCCATGGGCGCCGTAACGGCGAATATGATATTTCTCATAATATTCGTAAGGCAGGCCGTACATGTAAGCATAAGCAGGCATGGTCTGATGGAAGGCGGTGTCGAACGTAACGACCTCGGGGACTCCAGGAAGCACTTCTTGGCAAGCCCTTATGCCAAGCAGATGAGCAGGATTATGCAACGGAGCGAAATCGCAGCAATATTCAATCTTCTTCATCACGTCGTCATCCACGATGGCGCTGCTGCTGAAGAAGTCGGCTCCCTGCACTATCCTGTGACCTACGGCATCAATGTCGTCAAACGAATCAAGTATGCCGTTCTCTTTATTCACCAGGGCATCGAGAACTATGCGCATTCCCTCTTTATGGTCTGGAATAGGAAAATCCTTCACGACTTTGTCCCTCCCTGTCGGCGTATGCTGAATTCGGCTCATCGGAAGCCCTATTTTCTCAACGATTCCCTTTGCCAGAAGGCTGTAGACATCGTTGCTCTTCATGTCCAGAAGCTGATATTTGATGGAAGAGCTTCCGCAATTTATGACTAAAATGATCATTTGATAAGAAAATTATGAGATAACCGAACAAATATAGCAAAATATTAAGTAATTTTAGAAAAAATATTACATAGCATAATGGCAGTGGCGAGAGACATAAGAGGAGTGGGGTTGCCATTCGTCACAGGGACGGCGCTTGGAGTTGTCATATTCCCGAGATTACTACATCTGAACGCAGCTGCCTCCATTCTAGCAGCATTCTTGGTCCCTATTAGTTTTCTGGCCTTCCAACACCATAATGGAAAGAAAATTTCACTTTTTGCCACTATCATTTTCTTCCTGGCAGGAATATTTTGCTCCTTAAATTCATCATTCTGTTCTATGAATATTCCGGATTCCTCCAACAGCAATGCCGCAATGGCTGCAATAGGAAGCATAGTAGATAAAATTCCTTATCCTTCAGGCACTTCCGCACCTTTGGTGAAAGCGCTGCTCACTGGGGACAGGAGCGCACTACCAGAAGAAATAGTCAGCATATTCAGAAAGAGCGGAGCAGCCCACGTCCTAGCTCTTTCGGGCCTGCATCTCGGCATGATTTACATTATCTTGATGAAGCTTACCATGCCCCTAGGACTCTTCAGGAAAGCCAGAGGCGCTAGAAGCATATTAATAATCCTCATTTGCAGCCTCTATGTGAAGGCAACTGGTGCATCCCCTTCTTTGGTGCGGGCATTCATATTCATACTCTTGAATGAAAGCGCCAAGATTTTGGAAAGGAAGGCAAGGCCGAAAAATCTTCTTGCAGCGGCAGCCACCATCCAGCTAGCCATCAAGCCATCCTCAATAGCAGCCATAAGTTTCCAGCTCTCATATTCAGCGATTTTAGGGATATTCTTAATATTTCCTATTCTTAGAAGCTTTTACCCATCATCGGGAAAGAAAAACCCATTCAGATGGATATGGGAAAGTGCTTCTTTATCAACATCTTGCCAAGTATTCACTGCTCCTCTAGCCTGGCACTACTTCCAATCCTTCCCCAAATATTTCTTGCTTACTAACTTAATTGCGCTGCCGCTAACAAGCGCAATAATGGTGCTTTCAATTGCAACTATCGCGCTAGCTGCTTTAGGAATATGCCCTATTCTTCTAGTTCAGGCTAACGATAAGGCCATCCAGGCCATCATTTACTGCCTCACTGTCATCAGTGAGATGTAGATCTCATAAGCCTCGTCATCCTCACTCCGTAGATGCAGATCACTATGAAGCAAATGAAAGGCAGCACGAATGAAAGGTTCACCGCAGGAAAATTCCAGACAGTTCCCATGTCTATGATCTTAGCCTGAAGCGGAGGCAGCACGGAACCGCCAAGAATAGCCATGATGAGGCCGGACGCACCCATCTTGGCATCATCCCCCAAACCTCCCAGGGCTATCCCGTAGATTGTCGGGAACATCAGAGACATGAATCCGCTCGTAGCCACGAGACAGTAGAGGCCAAGCCTGTTCTGAAGTAATATTACGCCGATTATGCTGAGCATTCCGCCTATCGCAAAGACAGTCAGCATCTTGGAAGGCTTGATATATTTCATCAGGTACGTGCAGATAAACCGGCATGTTACGAAGATGACCATCGCCAGAATATTATAACGTTGAGACAACACCTCAGCATCCCTCTCTGTCATGCCTTCAGCCATGAACACTCTCGTGCCATACTGGATGATGAATGTCCAGCACATGATCTGAACGCCAACGTAGAAAAACTGGGAAATCACGCCTTCTACGTATTTTGAGTTATGAATGAGCCTGCCTAAGGTTGAACCGATGTTGAGGCTATGATCGCTGTCGCCGTCCTTCGGCATTCTGGTTATCAGAATTAAGATGAACATAGCGACTATCACAAGGCCTATTGCCAAGTACGGTGCCGTCAGCACATTCAGGTCAGCTTGCTTCATAGCCTCGAACTCAGGGCCGCTCAGCAGAGCCCTTTCCGCAGTGCTGGCCGGGTTCAGCCTGGCCTGAATGAAATTCATGGCCACGTACATTCCCACCAGCGAGCCAATCGGGTTGAAGCACTGGGCAAAATTCAGCCTTCGAGTCGCAGTCTCTTCCGGTCCCATGCTCAGAATATACGGGTTGCAGCTGGTTTCCAGGAACGAAAGGCCGCAAGTCATTATGAAATATGCCAAAAGGAAGAAACCATAGATGCCTACGTTCTTTGCAGGCAGGAAGAGCAACGCTCCAATTGCATACAGGCCAAGCCCTACCAAAACTCCGGACTTATACGAGAATTTCCTAATGAACAGAGAGGCCGGGAAAGCCATGCAGAAATAGCCGCCGTAGAATGCAACCTGAACCAGCGCTCCCTGGGTTACGCTAATCCTGAATATCTTAGAGAAAGCCTTAACCATCGGGTTCGTGATGTCATTAGCGAACCCCCATAGAGCGAAGCAGGTAGTAATCAGCATGAAAGGCAGGACGAATCCTGCCTTCAGAAAAGATTTCTTTGTTTCAGCAGTCATGCCGGACTATTTGTAAATTGGACCGAAGTTCTTGCAGGCACGGAAGTCAGCGCCCTCCTTGTCCATTCCGAATGCATTCCAACATGAAGGACGGAAAATCTCAGAGTCTGCCACGTTATGCATGCACACAGGAATCCTGAGCATGGAAGCCAAGGTAAGAAGATCAGCGCCAATATGACCGTAAGTTATGGCACCATGATTTGCCCCCCAGTTGTTCATCACGCTGTAAACATCCTTGAAAGCATCCTTCGATGAATCTAGACGAGGAGTGAACCAAGTCGTAGGCCATGTAGGATCGGTGCGCTTATCCAGTTTCTCATGAATTTCCGGATCGATGTCAACTACCCAGCCTTCGGCTAACTGAAGCACAGGGCCCAGGCCGTCCACGATGTTCACCCTTATCATAGTAGCTGGGAAGTCGCCCTTCGACAGGAAGTGAACGCTGAATCCGCCTCCGCGGAAATAGTCGCGGTCTGCAGGCATCCACTGCGTGTGCTCCAAGCAGCGTTTCTGCTCCTCTTCTGTCACCTCCCAGAAAGGCTTCATTACTGGATTACCATCTGCGTCGCTGCATCGGCCACATCCATCAATCGTGGTTGCGCCAGAATTGATGAGATGGATTATGCCAGGAGCAGCCTTGCCTGTAAGTTCCTTGCCAGTAACTCTCTTGACAGACTCAGGGCTCCAGTAGGTACGGACATCGGAGAATATCATTGGCAGATTGGTTAGCAGATGTCCCAGAAGCATTGCCACGCCGTTGAGTGAATCGTTCTCTGTGGCCAGGATCGTAGGCTCCCTGCGGCCATTCCAGTCAAAGTTCGTGTTCACAAGCGTCTCAGTGAAATCTCCATTAGGCATCCAGTCAGTCCACTGGCGCTGTCCCTGGAAACCGCCGGCGATGGCATTGTGGCCGAGAGACTCCTCTTTGAAACCCATCTCTTTGAGCTTCGGGTTGCCATGCAGAAGGTCATAAACGATGAGAGTCATTTTCACGACGAACTCCCAGTCTTTATCTTTCTCCTCGCGAGTCTTCTGCTTCTCTGGACGATTTTTGTCCCAGCCTTCGTTAGTCATGCAGTATTTGCGGGTCCACTCCATTGCCTTCTGGAAGTCGTCCTTATCATATATTCCTAAATCCATCCTTCTTAGGATTTCCACCTCATCGATGCTTTCGTTCCTCATGCCAAGATATTTCTGGAAGAAATTGCAATCTACGATGGAACCTGCGATTCCCATTGTGACGCTTCCTATCGAGAGGTATGACTCTCCCCTCATCTCAGCCACTGCCACAGTTGCACGAGCGAACCTTAGGATCTTCTCGGCAACATCGCCAGGAATGGAGTTATCCTCTAGATCCTGAACATCATGACCGTAGATCCCGAAAGCAGGCAGTCCCTTCTGAGCATGTGCGGCCAAAACGGCAGCGAGGTAAACTGCTCCAGGGCGCTCTGTTCCATTGAAGCCCCATACAGCTTTAGGCCAGTATGGATTCATGTCCATCGTCTCTGAGCCATAGCACCAACAAGAAGTCACTGTTATGGTTCCTCCTACCCCACTGCGCTCGAACTTGTCAGCACAAGCAGCGCTTTCAGCAACCCGGCCGATAGTGCTATCTGCGATGACACATTCTACGGGGACCCCATCCCTGTACTTTAACTTCTTAGAAATCAGATCAGCGACATTTTTTGCCAGAGTCATGGTCTTCTCTTCCAAGCTTTCACGCACTCCGCCCTGACGACCATCAATGGCTGGACGAATACCGATTTTTGGATGTTTCATTTCTTAGAGTTTTAGTTTTAACATTATGCATAAAGTTACTCATAATTTATCAGATTGAAGCCCTCACCGCCATTATTATCTTCTTAACGATGTTGACAAGAAACGAACTCGACCTTCGCCAGAAGCTCAGTTCATAGTTCTTCCAATCGGGCACTTCTGCCTGCATGACAGTTTCAGCCAATATGCCCGGAGCAAGCACCCTCGCAATATCAGCCTTTGCCGCCCTCTCCCCATAGCCATAATCCAAGATGCTGCGATGAAATATGTCAGATGGATTTGCGACCTTCGAGAAAGCATATGCAGGAATGAACACCAGATTCAAGTCAAATAGACGGCAAGGCACTGGAATCACAGGATCCGGCTCAATTAGCCTTCCTCTCCTGGTACGGCCACCAAAAATACGCTCTCCTTTCCTAGCCACGGATCCGACAATGATTGCCTTATGCCTAAGAAATTCCGAATTCTCCAAGAATATGGCAATGGCATTTTCTATCAAAGAAAGACTAGAATCTATGAATATATAGAATTCAAACTGCTCTTTAGACGCATGAACCCAGGTACTTTCGATGCCTATGCTACCTTGGGTGTTCATGAATATGGAAAATGAATATTTCTCATCGGAGGCAAGGGAATCAATCTGCCTCTGACAGTCTTCCAGACAGGTGTCAGCATTGTCGCTCTCGTTCTTCGCAGTTATGATGATGGCTACTTTCATCACGAGTCAAGCTTTAGAACTGCCATGAACGCGCTCTGAGGCACTTGCACAGTACCAATCTGACGCATTCTCTTCTTGCCTTCTTTCTGCTTCTCCAGCAGTTTGCGCTTCCTGGTCACGTCTCCGCCGTAACATTTCGCAGTCACATCTTTACGCACCTGCCGCACCGTCTCTCTAGCGATGATTTTCGCCCCAATCGCTGCCTGAATCGCTATGTCGAATTGCTGGCGTGGAATCAATTCCTTGAGTTTCAGGCAGATTTTTCGCCCGAACTCGTAGGCATGATCCTCATGAATCAAAGTAGAAAGTGCGTCCGCAGGCTCGCCATTCAGCAATATGTCTAATTTTACTAGTCTTGCAGAGCGATAGTCGATTATGTGGTAATCAAATGAAGCGTAGCCTTTTGAGATTGATTTCAGCTTGTCGTAGAAATCAAAGACTATTTCCGAAAGCGGAATGTCGTAGTTAAGCTCCACTCTGTCGGCAGTGACATAATGCTGGCCAATGAGCGTTCCCCTCTTGTCCAAGCAGAGCTTCATTATCGGTCCATAGAATTCGGATTTAGAGATTATCTGAGCCCTGATGTACGGCTCCTCTATGTGATCGATCAGCGTAGGAGCAGGCAAGCCTGACGGATTGTGTACGTCAATCACCTGACCCTGAGTAGAGTAAACCTTGTACGACACGTTTGGCACAGTCGTAATCACGTCCATCCCGAACTCCCTGTACAGCCTTTCCTGCACTATCTCTAGGTGCAGAAGGCCAAGGAAACCGCATCGGAATCCGAAGCCAAGAGCCAGCGACGATTCCGGCTCGAATGTGAACGAGGCATCGTTAAGCTGGAATTTTTCCAGCGTAGTGCGTAGTTCCTCAAACTTATCAGCCTGGACAGGGTACATTCCAGCGAACACCATCGGCTT
This sequence comes from Bacteroidales bacterium, assembly GCA_028724885.1. GTDB lineage: Bacteria > Bacteroidota > Bacteroidia > Bacteroidales > UBA932 > Cryptobacteroides. Next base: position 70,127 of record JAQYTJ010000021.1, read on the forward strand.
AACCTCCTCGAAGCCCGCAATAGCCTTCTCGCAAGGCTCATCAACCTTCGTGATGGTGTCCCCAACCTTTACTTCAACGGCGTTCTTTATGCCAGAAATTATGTATCCCACGTTGCCCGCAGACACTTCAGCCGTAGGATGCAGCTTCATTTTGAGCACCCCGATCTCCTCGGCATCATATTCCATTCCGGTAGCGACGAACTTCACTTTGTCGCCAGCCTTGATAGCGCCATTGAAAACTTTGAAATAGGCTATTATTCCCCTGAACGGATTGAATACGGAGTCGAAAATCAAAGCCTGCAACGGGGCGTTCGGGTCGCCTTTCGGGGCCGGGATTTTGTCCACGATGGCATCCAGCAGCGGAGCCACGCCATCGCCTGTGCGAGCTGACACGCGATAAACCTCCTCTGGATTGCAACCTAGCAATTCAGCTATCTCATCTGCGACGACCTCCGGCTGAGCTGAGTCCATGTCTATTTTATTCATCACCGGAATAATCTCCAGACCATGATCGACGGCCATATAAAGATTGGAAATAGTCTGCGCTTGAACGCCTTGAGTAGCATCCACTACCAGCAACGCTCCCTCGCATGAAGCGATTGAACGAGAAACCTCGTAAGAGAAGTCCACGTGCCCAGGGGTGTCGATGAGGTTCAGAATATATTTCTCCCCGCCTCTGACATATTCCATCTGAATAGCGTGACTCTTTATGGTTATGCCCTTCTCCCTCTCCAAATCCATATTGTCGAGCACCTGAGCCTCCATATCCCTCTCGGAAAGAGTCTTAGTCAGTTCCAGGAGCCTGTCGGCAAGAGTGCTTTTGCCGTGGTCTATGTGGGCTATGATGCAGAAATTCCTAATATTCTTCATAATCGCAAAATTAAGCAATTTTCTTCGTATTTTTGAAGATAATGGACGATAAAGAGATTCTGGGACTATATGACTCTGGAAGGCATGAGGCGGCCTTTAACCAGATCGTGGCCAAGTACAGCGAGAAGCTCTACTGGCTCGTCCGCCACTTCTTATGCTCACACGAGGACACCGACGACCTACTCCAAGAAATATTCGTGAAGGTGTGGCAGTCGCTGCCTTCCTTCAGAGGCGAGTCAAAGTTGTACACCTGGCTGTACGCCATCGCCACGCATCAGGCCATCAACTTCCTGCACAAGCAGAAAATTCGAGCTGCCCTGAATTTCAAAGATCTTTCCTCCGAAATGGAGAACAAGATCGACGAGGATACGTATCTCAACGGCGACGATGCACAAAGGCTGCTGCTAAAAGCAATAGGACGACTGCCAGAGAAACAGAGGATGGTGTTCAGCCTCAGATATTTCGAGAACCTGTCTTACGAGGATATGTCAGAAATACTAGGCACATCCATCGGAGCGCTAAAAGCCTCGTATCACTTTGCCACCGAGAAGATTAAAGACGAAATAAAAAAATATTCCGAGTCGGATTAAACTATTTTAAATGAAATCTGTCAAAGATTGCGTAATGAACATGGAAAAGGACATATTAGATAAAATAAAGAAACCAAGTTTCAGCGTGCCGGAAGGCTATTTCGACAAGCTGCAGGCTCACCTAGAAGAGATCCCAAGGAAAGAGGTTCAGGTTTCTTCATGGCAGAGATCTAGACCTTACCTTGTCATGGCTGCATGTTTCCTGATCTCGCTTATCGTTGGGACGGGCATATTGAAGATGACAACTGGACAGAGCGTCTCTGACGCAGACCAGTTCTACTACGACCTCGGCTATGCGGACCTCATCCCTGTAACTTATGCCGATCCTTCTCTTTACGAGAGCAAAGAAGCATCAGAGATTTCCAGCGAAGACATCGAGGATTACCTGATTGCGACTGGAGTGTCCGTTAACAGGCTAGCATATTCAGAAACATTAAATGGAAGATAATATGAAAAAGTTTTTTTCAGTAGCGCTTTCTGCCATGCTCATTCTCGAGACGTTCACTTGCTTGGCTCAGGGCAAGCCTTACAGAAAGGAATGGCAGGAAAAGATGAAGGCAGAAAAAGTCGCCTATCTTACGGATTATATGAACCTGACCAGCACAGAAGCACAGAAATTCTGGCCTATTTATAATCAGGCCGAATCGGAGAAGATGGAAGGCTTCAAGAAAACAATGGATGCCTACAAGGCCTTGGAGACCGCCATTAATGAGAATAAGAGTGACAGTGAGGTGCAAAAGGCCTTAGACAATTATCTTTCGGCTCAACAGAAAGGCTGCGAGATTGACAAGAAATATTCCGAGAAATATAGAGAGATTCTTCCTGAACAGAAAGTTGCGAAACTTTATATTGGCGATGAGAAATTCCGGCGCGAGCAGATTCATCGCTGGCATCGGGATGGAGACAGGCCAAAAGGGAAGAATAACAAGTAGTTAGAGGTAATAATCTTTCGTCAGGGAGGCGTGCTCTAGGGTGCGCCTCCCTTTCCCGTCTAGGAGCACAAGTTCTTCTTCAATAGGCATAGTCTTGCCTCTCCTGAAGGCGACGATTATCCGGAATGGAGGTTTGCGAACGACAGATTTAATTCTTAATATCTTGTATTCCTTTAATCGAAGCATCCTGGCATAGCGAAGGAGTTCTTTCTCCTGATCAGCCGGAAGTATGAGCCACAAAGACCCATCTTCCGCCAAATGCGCCTTAGCATATTCAAAAATTTCCTTATAAGAAAGAACCCCATCTGAATACGGAATATTCATGAGGGATCCTCTTGTGTGTCTTGCCACATTCCTTTTAACATTCGGAGCTTCCAGAGAGTTGTCGTAATATGGCGGATTCGAGACGATTAAATCGAACATGGCATCAGGAAAAGCATTTGCGAAAGTAACCAGCGACATATTCTTAGATTCCAGATTGCCGCTCCAAGGCGACATCCTGAAATTCTCAGCTGCGTCTGCCGCAGCCCCATCTTCTATGTCTATCCCTGTCACGCAGAAAGTTTCGTTTGCAAGTGCAAGCCTCTGTGCCAGCATCAAGGCAATCAAGCCGCAACCTGTGCCAATGTCAAGGGCAGACCTCGTATTCATGGAAACTTCTGTCGCTGAGCCCAGCAGCACTCCGTCTGTCCCGACTTTCATTGCCGACCGATCATCACAGATATCAAATTTCTTAAAATGGAAAACGCCCATGGCTCAGAAGCTGTTTTGAAATATTTACTCTTGTTCTTTATGTGCCTTTTCGGCCATTTTCTTCTGCGTCATCGGTCACATAGCTACGGCTATGCTCCCTCTTCAGCAATTGAAACTGTCTCGAAAAATCCCTATGAATAACTGCGGCAAACATTTCAAAACAGATTCTCAACCTTGGAGCAATTGCCTAACCTAGTGACTGAATACAAATTACAGCGAATCCACGAACAATCCATCCCTCATGTAGAGCGTTCTGTCACACATCTGCGCCAGAGACGGATCATGGGTCACAATAACAATTGTCTGGCCGTACTTGTCCCTAAGGTCGAAGAAAAGCTGATGAATGTCAGCCTTCGTCTTCGTATCCAGATTACCTGTAGGTTCGTCAGCGTAAAGAATCGCAGGACTATTTATTATGGCTCTTGCAATGGCGACCCTCTGCTGCTCCCCTCCAGAAAGCTCAGACGGCTTGTGGTCCATCCTGTCTTTAAGACCGATATCTTCTAGCAGACGTGCCGCATTATCCTTGGCATCTTTGTCAGAGCAATGAGCGATGAAAGCCGGAATCATTACGTTCTCCATGGCCGTGAATTCTGGCAGAAGGTGATGGAACTGGAACACGAAACCGATCCGCCTGTTCCTGAATGCAGACAATTCTTTGCTTCCAAGATGCAGCACATCCGTTCCATCTATGCTCAAGCTGCCTGCGTCTGGCGTGGACAAAGTTCCAAGAATCTGAAGGAGAGTGGATTTCCCCGCTCCTGAGGCACCCATGATGGCCACTACCTCTGATTTCTTGGCACTGAAGTCAATGCCCTTCAGGACATTCAACGCCCCGAAACTCTTCTGGATTCCTCTTGCTTCAATGATGCTTGCCATTGTTGTTTTCGAATATGTTGCTCAAATATAACGTTTATACTCTATAACTCAAAGAGAGGAGCTAAGCTTCAATGAAGCATCAAAGGAAAAATAGAAATATATTTTTGTTTTGAAAATAAAATTATTAAATTTGCAGTCCAATCCAACGGGGACGAACACTTAGATTCGTTGTCAGGAAAGGCCTGAGGGGTTAACCCGAAGGAACGTTATCGGGGTGTGGCGCAGTTGGCTAGCGCATCTGGTTTGGGACCAGAGGGTCCAGTGTTCGAGTCACTGTACCCCGACTTTGTAAAGCAGTGCTGAAAAACGGCGCTGCTTTTTTCGTTCATAATTCATCGGCACGGCATAATTGGGACCAAGTCCATGAATACACTATTCAGCAGCTCAGTCCAGTATTTATGGAGGATTGATTAAGACAGTACGGATGGCGTTTAGCAAACTATTTGGTGTAAAATAGTTAGCTAGCTGTCATCGCACGGTCACCTTTTCGTCATGACGACCGTGCGCATGTCCTTCGTAACTGGTTGATTATGAATAGGTATTTCCACGATGTTCGTACGATCCTACGTCATCCTGAACGACACACCACGTCATCCTGAACTTGTTTCTGGATCTTTGTCCAACCATCCCGTCATCCAGAGACGATTCTGTTCCTACGTTTGCAATTGGCAGGCACGCATGTTTGCATCAGAAGGCGCTGCACAACATAATGACATGCCCAGTCCCGCTTCTAGAAGCCCCCCTGGACAGGCATAAACTCATGACGTGCCACTGCAATGAATAGTGCCGTGTCCGCTAATTGCACGGACAAATCCTTCCATCTCATAATTGTATGTTTGCCCCCAAGGGATCATAGATATTTATTCGCCGAAACTATTTTAAACAACTATTAATATCTTTTCTTTCAATTTGGCACGGAAATGGTATAATGATAAAGCGACATAAATATTTTTACTCATAAACCAAAAACTGACTCAATAGTTATTTCATAAGTATTGAATAAATGAAAAGAGGCCGATTGTGAAATCCGCCTCTTTCTTCATTTAGTGAGATCATCAGCCGACATGTTCCGAATCCTTGCATGTAGCCAATGGAGCATTTGGTTTCAAATGCCAGCTATTCTGAATATAACAGATATGGTTTACGCCTGGCCTTGAAAGTTTCTACGTCTACCGCTGAACGGGCATTGATTTTTGCCGAGAGTTCTATTGGGGTCAATTCGGAATATTCAGGATTCTCTATCATTTCCCTTATATAGCCAACGCCCACTCGCAGCTCGAAGCTATTGTGTGGGAGGAAGAAAGAGTCTCCTACATTTATTTTTCTGTAGGCATCGATGACATATTCATAATTCACACCTCCGTTCCAAATTTCAGCCAGAGGCTTTCTGCGCAGATCAACGCCATGGCAGAGCTGGTCCTGATAGCGTGGTGTCTTCGCCCCAGGGATGCTTCGGGGCGTGAACGTGAACTCACAGTCTTTCATGTCCGGATGTCCGTAAATTTCGAATGGAGCCTGGGTCCCTCTGCCAGCAGTCGCAACGGTACCTTCGAAGCAGCATGTTGACGAATAGAGGTAGATGGATTTCATATCCTTGAGGTTCGGGCTTGGAGGGAGAATTAGGCTATGCTTTGTCTGATGAGTATAATTAAGGCATGTAACCACTTCCAAGTCGCATTTAGCGCCTCCAGTAAGCCATCCCTCGCCGTTGATCATCAGCGCCAGCTCGCCGAGGGTCATGCCATGAACGGTCGGGATTGGCAGCCAGCCAATGCCTGACTTGTATTTAGCCGTATCCAGAATAGGTCCGCCAACATAGAAGCCATTTGGATTCGGGCGGTCTAGTACGAGCATCTTCTTGCCATATTTCGCACAAGCATCCATAAGGTGGTGCATCGTGATGTAATATGTGTAATATCTTAACCCTACGTCCTGAATGTCAACCACCAACACGTCAAACTTTCCCATATTCTCTTCGCTAGGAATATGCGATCCCTTTTCGTAAAGAGACAAAATGGGCACGCCTGTCTTCTCGTCAACGCTGCTGGAGACCAGTTCTCCGGCATCTGCATTCCCTCTGAAGCCATGCTCCGGAGAGAAAATGGCTCTCATATCGACTCCTTGGGCAATCAGAGCATCCAGAATATGCGGACCATATCCTATCTTGCCGCCTTCATTGTTTGGACGAAGGAAAGGAATGGTGCTGTTCTCGTCGGTGACTCCGTGTTCTGAGACGTCGTCGGCCAGAGCCGAACCTGTCACCTTATCGCCTACTATGCCGCTCTGGTTACTGAACAAAGCAACCCTGCGGCCTTCAAGAAGAGGCAGGTAAACATCGGGACGTTCATCTCCGAGAATGACTTTGTTCTGGCAGTAAGCTGCCAGGCCGAACAGTAGAAGAAATATTGAGATGAGGTATTTTTTCATTGCTAATTGCTAACTGCTACCTGAGACTATATCCAGCAGCTCGTTTGTGATTTTCTGCTGGCGACTCTTGTTAAATTCAATGGTGAGATCCTGGAGTAGTTCCTGGCCATTGTCGGTAGCTGTCTGCATTGCGACTGTACGCGCAGCATGCTCTGCGGCAGAACTGTCCAGGAGCGTGGTGTAAATCCTAAGCCTGATGACCTTCGGCAGAAGGTCTGCGACTAAAGATGTCGCATCCGGCTCTATGATGAATTTCCGAGAATCGAAACTGAAATCGACATTGGCGCTTGCTGGTTCGATGCCCTCCTCCTGTTTTCCGATGGTGGTTTTCTTCGAGACATCAGCTAGGCTCATCGGCAGATACGTCTTCCTCTGGCTAGGCTGAGAAGAGTTGGACTGATAGTGGTTGTAAAGGAGATCAATCTTGTCGAAACGACCACTTAGGAAGCCATCGACCAGTTCTTTCGCAAGAGCTGCTGCAGACTCATAGTCAGGCGAAGCTGACATTTTTGCATAGTCCGCAGGGCTGGGGTAGCCGAATTTCTTCATGGCATCCGCCATCTTCCTGCCCACAGAATAAACTGTGATGGTCTTGTCAGCATATTCGTTAATTACAGCCTTTGTCTCACGGATGATGTTGGAGTTGAAAGCTCCACACAGCGCAGAGTTGGACGAACAAGCCACGATGGCGACATGCCTGACATCTCTCGGCTGCATCAGTGCATGAATGCTCTCCACATCGACAGAAGCACCAGAAGAAATGAGGTTTAAAAGAATATCCTGCAGGCTCTGCTCGTAAGACAGCATGTTCCCTATAGCCTGCTGAGCCTTGCGGAGCTTGGCCGAAGCCACCATCTTCATCGCCGAAGTTATTTTCAGCGTAGATCTAACAGATGCAATCCTGACTTTTATCTCTTTTAAAGTAGCCATATTCTAATTCCCTCTATTGAACATCTTCCGTAGTGCCGGCAACGTTGGGCAGAAACAAAATCACGAATGTTTCATGCCATTGATGACTTCCGCTGCGACTTGTTCGATAGTTTTGATGATGTTCTCATCTATCTTTCCTTCAGACAGAGGTTTTAGCACGTCCTGACCGTATTTAGTCCTCATCCTGTCCAAGAAGGCATCCTGAAAATCACGAACCTGCTCTATCTTAATATCCTGCATCAGGCCATGCGTACCGCAATAAAGTATCGCAACCTGCTCCCCAAGTGGCATAGGTGAATACTGCGGCTGAATTAGCAGCTGGCTATTCTTGCGTCCCTTGTCAAGCGTCATTGCCGTCACCTTGTCTACGTCTGAAGAATATTTCGAAAAAGCTTCCAGCTCCTCGTACTGAGACTGATCAATCTTCAAGGTTCCGGCAACTTTTTTCATGGACTTCATCTGAGCCGAACCGCCTACACGGGAAACTGATATGCCAACGTTGATGGCAGGCCTGACGCCTGCGTTGAACAGCCCTGACTCCAGATAAATCTGGCCATCGGTAATGGAAATGACATTAGTAGGAATGTATGCAGAGACATCCCCTGCCTGAGTCTCTATGATAGGCAGGGCGGTAAGCGAGCCACCAGCCTTGACCTTGCCCTTCAGAGAATCTGGAAGATCATTCATGCTTTCAGCAACATCCTGCTGATCAATGATTTTCGCAGCCCGCTCCAACAGGCGTGAATGCAGGTAGAACACGTCTCCAGGATAAGCTTCGCGTCCAGAAGGACGACGCAGGATGAGCGAAACCTCACGATAAGCCACAGCTTGTTTTGAAAGGTCGTCATAAACGACCAGAGCATGGCGGCCAGTATCGCGGAAATATTCACCAATCGCAGCGCCTGCGAAAGCAGCATAATATTGCAGAGCAGCAGGGTCGGCAGCTGTAGCTGCGACAACGATGGTATATTCCATCGCCCCCTTTGAGCGGAGCGTCTTTACAATGTTGGCCACAGTGGAGCCTTTCTGGCCGATTGCCACATAGATGCAATAGACGGGCCTACCTGCCTTGAAATTCTCTCTCTGATTGATGATTGTGTCAATTGCTATGGCTGTTTTTCCTGTCTGACGATCCCCGATGATAAGCTCCCTCTGTCCGCGACCAATAGGAATCATCGCATCAATCGCCTTGATGCCTGTCTGCAAAGGTTCATTCACGGGCTGGCGGAATATAACGCCAGGGGCTTTTCGCTCAAGAGGCATTTCCGTTAGCTCCCCTTTAATGTTTCCTCTGCCATCCAGCGGCACGCCCAGAGGGTCAACCACCCTGCCAAGCATCTCTTCGCCGACCTTTATGGAAGCTATGCGTCCGGTTCTTCTGACCAACATGCCCTCTTTCACCTCATCGGTGGGGCCTAGCAGCACTGCTCCGACATTGTCTTCCTCCAGATTCATCACCACGCCGGTGACTCCACTTTCGAACTCAAGCATCTCTCCAGCCTCCGCATTCTTCAAGCCGTACATTCTAGCAACGCCATCGCTTACTTCAAGAACCTTTCCCACTTCCTCGAAATGCAAATTGGTGTCGATGTCCTTCAGCTGCTGAAGAAGAACGTCAGAGACTTCACTTGGTTTTATGTTGTTATTTTGCGCCATTTCTTTTTACACAATTCTTCTATTTCTAACCACGAACTGACGGCGTATGATGTCAAGCTGACGTTTGACGCTTCCATCGAGAAGGCGATCTCCCACTTCGAGAATGAAGCCGCCTATCAAGTCTGGCTTGGCCACGACATCCAGTTCCAGTTTTTTGCCGGTATGGGACAGAATTATGTCCTTTGCCTGCTTTTCCAATTCTTCCGCCCCTGAATTAATCTCAGGGACTAACAATGTTCCCCTGAGAATCCGATTGTGGGAATACCACTGATTCTCAAAGCTTGAGAATATATAGATGAGGTATTCCACCCTCTCCTTCCTCAAAACAAGCTTAAGGAATTTCTCAAGGTCAGGCTCTATAGGTTTAGGAGAGAGCGCAGAAGCAAATACGGACATTTTCTGGGAATCCAGCACAGCATAATCCTCAAGCGCTCGTCTCATCTGAGGCACACAGCGCAGAGACTTGCTCAGGATCTTCTCCTGTGCTAGGACTCTCGCTCCGGAGCCATTCTCCAAAACCAGCTTTAGCAGAGCCTCGGCGTATCGTTGCGCTATGATTCCTGTGTTCATATTAATTATTCAATAATTTTTTGTCAGCCGATGTCATTTCATCGACGAACTTGTTCACCAGTTCTCTCTGTTCATTTTCATCGGACAGCTTCTTACGCAGAACCTTCTCAGCAACACCCACTGACAGCAGAGCCACTTGCCTCCTGATGTCGCGCAGGGCAGACTCCTTTTCGGCTGAAATCTCGGTCTGGGCTTTCGCAATGATTTTCGCAGCCTCGTCGTGAGCCTGCGCCTTAGCCTTCTCAATCATCGCATCCCTTGATTCGACAGCTTTCTTGAGTATGCGGCTCTGCTCCGCCTTCGTCTGCTCGATGAGCTTCTTCTGCTCCTCCGCAAGGTTCTTCAGCCTCTCTTCTGCCTCCTTTGCCTGGCGAATGGAGTCGTTGATGCGATCAGCCCTCTTCGCGACCGAATCCGTAATCATCGGGAATCCCCACTTGGCTAGTATAAAAAAGACGATGCCGAAAATCAGCGTCATCCAGACAATCAGCCCAAAATCCGGAGTGATGAGAGACATGGTAGGTTAAGCAATGAGACAAACAACTATTGCGAACAGCGAAGCACCTTCGATGAGGGCGCTGATGATGATGGCCGTCATTCTGTAATGGCTAGCCTGTTCCGGCTGGCGAGCGCCAGCTTCCAAAGCAGCATTACCGATTTTACCAATGCCGAACGCTGCGGCAAATGCAGCGAAAGCCGCCCCTATTGCCTTTCCTAGAGTGCCAAGCGAAAGGCCAGCTTGAAGTAACATTGTAAGTAACATAATATCTTGAATTATTTGGTTGTCTTGTCAGCTTCCGGCTTTGGTCTCGAAAGACCTATGAATACAGCCGAGAGCATTGTGAATACATACGCCTGAATGAATGCTACCAGGAGTTCCAGGCAGTCCATGAACACTCCAAGCAAGACGGATACGATGCCCAAGCCGGCATTGAAAGCGGCCCCCATATGAGCAGTCAAGAATATGACCGCTACTACGCCGAGTATCATGAAATGTCCCGCCAGCATATTGGCGAATAGTCGCACCATCAAGCTGAAAGGCTTTGTGAATATTCCGATTATCTCGATCGCTGGCATCAGAGGCACTGGCACTTTCAGCCACGCAGGCACCTCCGGCCACAGTATTTCCTTCCAGTAAAGCTTATTTCCGAACACATTGACGATGAAAAAGGTAAACATGGCTAGCACGAACGTGACAGCTATGTTGCCGGTGATGTTCGCTCCTCCCGGGAAGAACGGGACTATGCCCATGAGATTGTTCAGCAAAATGAAGAAAAACGCCGTCAGCAGGTACGGGGAATATTTCTTATAGTCCTCCCCTACTGATTCTTTTATTACATCTTCCTCGATCATCGACACCAGCATTTCCATGAAACCGACTCCACCCTTCGGAACCTCTCCTGCAGCATCGTGCTTGCGATACCACTTGGCAGTGCCCAAGACTATGAAAAGCAGCAAAGCACTGTTGATCAGCAGTCCGAAGACATTTTTCGTGACTGAGAAATCCAACGGCCTGATCTCGATGCCATCGGTTCCTCTTTCGACCACTTTGTTGGCATATTTCGAAGACTGCGAAGCGACGTAGAATCCTTTATATTCCCCGCCCTCAAGCCTCTTGGAGCTGAAGACATGCCAGCCCGTGGCCTTGCTGTACACTATCACCGGCAGCGGAATGCTGATTGCCTTGCCGTTAATCGTCGTGATGTGCCATTCGTAAGCATCGCGGACATGGCCATAGAGATATTCATTCATATCTATCCCCGGTCCCCCAGAAGGCATGGCATCCTCTTGTGCCGGCAACGCCGTCATAGGAAGTACGATAGCCAATATGAAAGTCAGCAGCTTTTTCATAATTCCACGCATGCCATAACGTGATTATCCTCAATTTTTACGAAACCGGAAGACACCGATTGCCTTTTTTCTTCGCCGCCGACATCATAGACTATCTCACCTTTCGCCAAGGAAGAAATCATCGGAGCATGATCTTTCAGGACCACGAAACGGCTGATAGTACCAGGGAGTTCAACCCTAGACGCTTTGGTGCTTATGATGATCCTTTCAGGAGAAATTATATCCAACGTAATAACTTCCGATTCCATATTCGTCATTTAGTCTGGCTGAGGATCTTCTCGCCCTTATTTATCGCATCATCCAAAGTTCCTACGTTCAGAAACGCCTGTTCTGGCAGATAATCCACCTCGCCATCCAATATTCTCTTGAAACCTTCCACTGTATCTTTAATGTCAACCATCACTCCAGGCACGCCAGTAAACTGCTCAGCCACGTTAAACGGCTGGGACAGGAATCTCTGCACCCTTCTTGCGCGATTGACCGTAATTCTGTCATCCTCGGAAAGCTCGTCCATTCCAAGGATTGAAATGATGTCCTGCAATTCCTCGTTTTTTTCCAGAATCTGCTTCACTCTCTGAGCCACATCGTAGTGCTCTTTTCCAACTACGTTAGGATCCAGGATTCTGGAAGTGGAAGCCAGAGGATCAACGGCAGGATATATTCCTAACGAAGTAATCTTACGGCTCAGCACTGTAGTAGCGTCCAGGTGAGTGAAAGTCGTGGCAGGAGCAGGGTCCGTCAAGTCATCAGCTGGAACATAGACAGCCTGAACAGAGGTTATGGAGCCATTCTTGGTAGAAGTGATTCTTTCCTGCATCTTACCCATCTCGGTGGCCAGCGTAGGCTGATAACCAACGGCAGAAGGCATACGGCCGAGAAGAGCCGAAACCTCAGAACCAGCCTGAGTGAACCTGAATATATTGTCGATGAAGAACAATATGTCCCTCGGCCCATCTCCGTTGCTGGAATCCCTGAAAGACTCCGCCATGGTAAGCCCTGAAAGAGCCACAGCCTGACGTGCTCCCGGAGGTTCGTTCATCTGACCGAAGACCATGGCGACCTGAGACTTCTCTATCTCATTCTTATCGACCTTCGACAAATTCCAGTGGCCGGCTTCCATGTCCTTCAGGAATTCGCCGCCATATTTAATGACATTCGACTCTATCATCTCGCGAAGCAGGTCATTCCCTTCCCTAGTACGCTCTCCCACTCCAGCAAAAATAGAGAATCCATTGTGTTTCTTGGCGACATTGTTTATCAATTCTTTGATGAGCACGGTCTTGCCCACGCCGGCACCTCCAAAAAGGCCTATTTTTCCACCTTTCAAATAAGGCTCCAGCAAGTCTATGACCTTAATTCCAGTATAGAGCACATCTTGCGAGGTCGTAAGGTCCTCGAACTTAGGAGGCTCCCTATGGATTGGCAGAGCATTGTTGTCGTCTAGATCACCCAGTCCGTCTATCGGCTCGCCGATGACGTTCATCACGCGACCCCTTATCTGTGCCCCTACAGGCATGGAAATAGGAGCTTTCGTGTTTACGACTTTCATTCCACGCTTAAGACCGTCGGTTGAATCCATCGCAACGCATCTTACAGTGTCTTCCCCAATGTGCTGCTGCACCTCTATTACCAAATCCCTACTGCCGTCTCTGCGAACAGTCAGCGCATCATCGATGCTCGGAAACTGAGACTTTTCCTCGTCTGATTCCAAGTTGAAATGCACATCGACCACAGGGCCGATGATTTGAGAGATGTAACCTATGTTTTCTGCCATTATTTAATATCTTAGCCTAGACTCGCTCTGAAAAAAGCAAGCCAAATTTACGATTTTTATCCCTAAAGTCAAAAAAGGCAGGCTAAACCTCATTTAACCTGCCTTCTTATTAATCTTTTTGATAATTGAGGCTTACTTAAGCTTCTTGTAACCGTAAACAGCTGTGTCGCCAAGTTCCATCTCTATCTTCAGGAGTCGGTTGTACTTGCAGATCCTATCCGTGCGGCTCATAGAGCCAGTCTTGATCTGGCCGCTGTTCGTAGCGACAGCGATGTCGGCAATCGTCGTGTCCTCAGTCTCGCCAGAGCGGTGCGACGTAACAGTCGTGTAGCCATGACGATGAGCCATCTCAATTGCGTCCAAAGTCTCTGTCAGGGAGCCAATCTGGTTAACCTTGATGAGGATTGAGTTGGCAGCACCCATCTTGATGCCTTTCTCAAGATATTTAGTGTTGGTAACGAACAGGTCATCTCCAACCAGCTGGCATTTCTTTCCGAGAGCCTCTGTCAACTTGACCCAGCCATTCCAGTCCTCCTCGCTGAGACCATCCTCTATGGAATCTATAGGATATTTCTTAACGAGTTTCTCAAGATATTTGATTTGCTCCTCGCTGGAAAGTTTCTTTCCCTTAGGATCCTTAGGCATGCCGTTAGCAAGCTGTTTGTAATCATAGAAGAATTTATCATCTTCCTTAACGCAGAACTCGGATGCAGCGCAGTCCATTGCGATGGTAACGTCTTTCCCCGGCTTGTACCCTGCTTTCTCTATAGCCTCCACAATGCAGTCAAGAGCATCGTCTATGCCTTCAAGGTTCGGAGCGAAACCACCCTCGTCACCAACTGCCGTGGAAAGTCTGCGACCTTTGAGAACCTTTTGGAGAGCGTGAAATACCTCAGCCCCCATTCTGACACCTTCTGCAATACTCTTAGCTCCAACTGGACGAATCATGAACTCCTGGAAAGCGATAGGCGCATCAGAGTGAGCTCCGCCATTGATGATGTTCATCATAGGAACTGGAAGCACATGGCCGTTAGTGCCACCAAGATAGCGATAGAGAGGCATACCGAGATAGCTGGCGGCAGCATGAGCGACTGCAAGAGAGACTCCAAGAATGGCATTCGCACCAAGCTTGCTTTTGGTTGCAGTACCGTCTAGCTTAATCATGGCCTCATCAATAGCCCTCTGATCCATTGCAGACATTCCGATGATTTCCGGAGCTATCTTTTCGTTGATGTTCTTCACTGCTTTCAACACTCCCTTTCCACCATAACGCTTAGGATCGCCATCACGAAGCTCAAGAGCCTCGTTCTCGCCAGTTGAAGCACCAGATGGCACGGAAGCCACTCCGATTGTACCATCTTCAAGTTCAACTTCACATTCGATCGTAGGATTTCCCCTCGAATCAAGGATCTCCCTGCCGTTAACACGTACAATTTCCATGATAATTAAAATTTATGATATGTTAAATAATTCTCTAAAAAAGCGTTGCAAAAATAGCAAAATACAACGAGAAAGTCAATAGCAAAAAAGAAGCCGCTTGCACGAAGCAGCGGCCTCTCTTATTGATTATAAGAATAATCTTTATTTCTTAACCACGCAAACTGCAACGCGATTCTGCTCAGGAGTCTCAAATGGATTGACTGTATCGCCGAAGTATTCGGTAGTAACCCTCTCCTTATCGATTCCTGCATCGATGATAGCTTGAGCAACAACCTCAGCCCTCTTCTGAGACAGGAACATGTTTCTCTTGGCAGTTCCTGTAGCCTTATCAGCATAACCAGATACCCTAACCTTCGTGTCAGGATTGTCTTTCAGAGCTTCTACGACCTCGTCGATCTTATACTGCTCACTGTCGCGGATGTCCCACTTGTTGATAACGAAAAGAACGTTGCGTGTGAGACTCTCGAATGCAGGCTCCTGAACAACTGGCTCTGGTTCTGGTTCAGGCTCAGCCTTTGGCTGTGGTTTAGGGGCTGGCACTGGAGCAGGGACAACTACTGGAGCTGGAATCGCTGGCTTAGATTTTCCAAAACTCAGGGTAAGACCAGCCAATGCCTTGATCTGGAAATCAGCTGCCGAACCCTTCTTTGAGTTGAAGTGGTCACCGAGGAAGCTGCAGTTACCTTCAACGTTGAAAGCAACAACGTCTGAAAGCCTGATGTTCAGTCCTAGACCGGTTCTAGCGGCGCCAAGCACCCTGTGACCGTCCCAGAGATAGTTGTCAACCTTAGGGAACTGGCTAGCATGATCATTAGCTTCGTCGTTATTGAACGCATAATTTACGCCGCCGCCAGCGAAAATGTAAGGATTTAAAAGCCTGTCATACTTGTAACCGGCGAACAGGGATGCGAGATCGGCATATAAATCAAGTCCAGTCTCCACATAATTGAATTTGTAATTCGTCCTAGGGCCTGCAATAGATCCTTTGCCCTGCCAGCCATTGACATTAAGCCTAGCTCCGAAAACTGGTGAAAAACGATAACCTACGGAGAATGCCGCTGATGGGGAAACGAGATCCCAGAAATTGGTCTCTCCTATAGTCTCGGCAGCCCCGCCCTGAAGCTGGATGAACCAGTAGTCATCAAAATCCTTAGTCTGCGCATGTGCGACAGACATTGTAGCCACAAGCGCAAAGCTTGCAAGAACTGTTAATACACGTTTCATAATTAATATATTAATATATTGTATTCAAAATCATAAATCAATGCTAAAATATATATTTTTTTTGTTTAAAGCAAAATAATCTGCTAATCACCACTTCTAAACAGATTTGATAACTTTCTCTTAAATTTCCAGAACCATGAATCATGCCTCCTTGATGTATCAACGACTGTAGTTTTATTAGGTTGCTGCGCAGCAACGATATCATCTTGTGTGGCTACTAGATTACCTGCTAGAATAAGCCTTACGTATTTTGAAGCGGCATTAGATGCCACGATAATTTCAATTTCGAAGGCACCGATAGATTGGTGGGATCCATCAAATGTGGCCACAATCTCACCAGACTCACCTGGAAGAAAGGTTTTCTTTGAATATTTCGCCGTAGTGCAAGGGCAACCGACAGACAGGTGATCAATGACAAGCTCAGCATCGCCAGTATTATTGAATTTGAATGCGTATGTTTTATAAGCATCACTCTTGGCGAATGTGCCAAAATTAAATCTACTGGATTCAAAACTAATCTGCGCTGCCTGTTGTGCTAGACAGAGACTCATAGGCGAGAAAATAAAGAACAATAGTGTCAAAAACTTCCTCATAGTAAGATAGAATTTGCATCAACTCTTGTGCCAGCCTTCGTGTAAATATCGAAAAAAGGCGCGGCCAAATGGTCGCGCCTTAATTATAGAGATTTTATTTTATTCGAGAGTACCCTTTACAGGAACCTTGATCTCGGTGGTCTTAATGACACCCCAGCCGTACTTAACAGTCACAGGAACATAGAGGTTGAACGAAGATACGTTGTTACCATTGTTCTTGTATGACAGGAAGCCGTACTTAGACGTCAGGCCTTGCCATGTAGGATCAGTCTGCTCGAGGACAATCGTAGCAGGAACAGCCTGACCACTATCACCATTGAGGTCGCAAGTGATAGACTTGGTGTCTACAGTCACATCGAATAGACCATAGTACTGCCAGTAGTTCTCGTACTCAGCGAAGTTACGATCACGCCAATCGTAAGGATTGATCAGATCTGCAAGATCGATGTATGAACCAGGCTCACCGTAGTCGACTGCATCAACGAAGGACTTAGTTGAATTAGTGCGGATGTAAACCGGACGGATGAAGTCGCCACGGAAGTGATCCTCACCGTTGAAGGTGACAGCCACCTCTCTGTTCTTGCTGCCGCAGTAGTAAGCCCTTGCTCCGATGTAGGTGTAAAGCTTATCGGTGTTGAGGAGTCTCTTAGCAACGTCGCTCTTCTTGTTGAGAGTGATGTAGTTGTAAGGAACCTCAGTTCCATTGTTGTAGATATTAGCAATAACGTCGTTACCAACCATCAGAGTGGTATCATTAAGAACCGTGAAGGTTACAGTAGTGTCACCGAAGTTGAACTTCTTGCCATCCAGATCCTTCTTGCAGAAGAAGAACTCAAGGCCGCTGAGGTTGTCAGCAATGACTGTCTTGCCATCCTTCGTCACAAATGCAGCATTGAGGTCATTCTTGAATACGCAGCTGTCAGGATTAACGCTGCCTACGTTAGGAACGTTAACGTTGAACTTAGTAAGATCGAAACCAGTTGTATTGACTCTGTCTGGACCCCACCAGTACTCGTCGATGTAGTCAGAGCTAGACTTCAGACCGTAGGTCTTGGCAATCTCCTCGACCTTAGCAGAAAGCTTAACACTAACCTTGAGGGTGCTGTCTGCGTTGGTGTAGTAAACTTCTTTCTCGATGGTCTTTCCACTCCAATTCCAGATAGAATCCATAGGAACAATCCAGCGAATCACATGAACAGAGTCAGCGCCCTCAGCAACTTTAACGATGCTTGTAGTGCCCTTTGTTGAGTCTGCATCAACATAAACGCTGTAATCCTTATTGAATGTAGAATCAGCCATGCCAACCTTGTCGTAAACCTGACCCTTCATCTGTGCGTATGTAGCTACGAGAGTATCAGCGTCTGCGCAAGCGAATACGAAAGTATTGGTCTCCTTGGTGCCATTCAGAAGAGGATTAACTTCGTAAGTGTCTTCACCCTTAATGCCGACCTTGATGTAAGCAACCTTAACGACATTCTCGCCGTCAAGAAGAGTAACACGAACGACAGGTGTACGTCCGAAAGCAGCCTGGCCCTTCTTGTCATTGACAGAAAGAAGACTGTCAGAAAGCACAACGAAATCTGCCTGGTCAACGCCGTTAATCTTGTATTTTTTAACTAGATCGAACTTCCAAGAGAAGCCATATCTCTCGAACTGCTCGTCAGAGTACTCAGCGTCATTTGCTTTATCATGAAGAGCGACGATACCTTTAAGGTTAAGAGGAGCCTTTGTAGTTACGACTGTATCGATGTTATTAGCATAAACGTAACTCTCGTTCCAAACAACGTTGTTAGCAAGGTAAGAATCAGGATCTGCAGAGCCAAGAAGTGTTCTGTAGTGCTGATCCATAATATTATTATAAGTGTCATTCGTAGCGTTCTCCTTCTTGTTGGCAATGATGACGTCCTCAATCTTATGCCTGTAGAGAGTATGATCGTTAGAAACGACAGAAGTGTCACCAGTGCTAACTTTAAGGTTGATGATGCTGATGTAGTCACTATCTGCCGGTGCTCCCTTGACATCAAGAGAAACTTTAACTTTACCGTCTGCTACGCTATCAAAAGTAGGAGTTACTGCGAAGTCAGAAGAAGCTTTAGCACGGGTAATAACGAAAGGAGTGTTTCCTCCCTGATTCAAAATGTAAGAGAAATCGTCGCCAGCAGAAACTGAAGCATTTCCAGGATTCAGATAGTACTCAGCGAACAACTTGCCGTTAATGCTGTTAGTCATATTGCCAGCAGTCCAAATCTCATCCTTAGAATCTTGTTTATCGCCCGTAAGAGGATTGTAAGTGTATCTTGGCCAGTCGATGGCAGGAACACCGTCAACATAAACCTGCGCAACGAATACCAAACCCCTCAGCTGGCCACCAAGTTTTGCAAGGACAGCACTAAATTTAGCGCTCAAAGCCTCAATTTCAGCCTTGTTCTTCTCAATTTCCGTCTTGTTGGCGGAGATGTCTGCCTTATTATCAGCGGTCACTTTTTTCAAAGAATCAAGTTTTTCATGAACACCCTTGATATCTTTCTCCACCTCGGTAGCCCTAGACTTGAGGTCATTGATATCCTTAGTGAAAGCAGCCACTTGCGCATCATACGCGGTCTTGTCCACTTTACCAGCAAGAGCATCATCTACAACTTTCTTCAAAGAATCGGCATAAGCCTTTGCTTGTTTGAGAGCATCAGCGACAGCCTCTGTCTTTGCGGTAGCAATCTTTCCTTCTAGATCCTTGACAGCGCTTTCAAGTTCAGCTTTAGTAACAGAATTAGCAGGCGCTGTCTGAAGTTTGTCTACCGTTGCCTGGAGTGTTGATAGTGAAGACTGCAGACTAGTGATGTCAGTCTGCGCCTGACTTAGTTTTGTAGAGAGATCTTTGACCTGCTTCTCAAGATCAGTAGTCCTGACCTGAAGCTTGTCAATGTCATCATCGTAGTCCGTACAAGATACGGCTACGCCTGCGAGACTGAAGATGACAGCCCCAGCAAGGAACAGATTTTTGATTTTTTTGTTCATAGCTAAAAACAAAATTGATAATAGTTGATAATTGTTTCTTATGTTCAATACTAATATTTAATCACTTACTCGCCAAAAAACGCATAGGCAGCAAGCAATACTAAGCTTTAAAAGCCTACATTACCTTGCAAATATAACACAAATAATTTAAAAACATCATTAACGCATGAAAAATTTCATTATTGATCCATTCCAGATGTTAATATACCACAAAATTATGAAGAATAGCAGAAGACAATAAAAAAAGAGGCCCGGGCAGGTCGAATAACCTGTCCGGGCCTCCGAAGCGCGGCGGCTGCCTACTCTCCCAGCTGGTGTGCAAGTACCATCGGCGATGACGGGCTTAACTTCTCTGTTCGGGATGGATAGAGGTGGGTCCC
>JAQYTJ010000022.1 GCA_028724885.1 Bacteroidales bacterium
CAGATCGAGTTGTTCTTCAAGTGGTTGAAGCAGCATCTCAAGATAAAAAAGTTCTGGGGTGAATCCGAGAACGCCGTGAGGATCCAGATTTACTCTGCGATAACTGCTTACTGTATGATGGCAATCGTGCAGAAGAAGATGAAGATTGACAGGCCAATCTATGAGATGCTCCAGCTCGCAAGTGTCTCACTTACAGAGACTACGCCACTCAACAAACTCTTTGGAAACCCTAACTACAATATTGTCAATGAACTTGATGGTTCTACCGAACCGACTTTGTTTGATTGTTAATCTTTATATAAACCGTCCGGAACTTTTACCGGACACACATGATTCTAAATAGTATCACTATTCTAAGTATATTTTATCATGGATTGGAAAGACATTATAGTTATTATAATTGCAGGACTATTAGCCGGAATTTTTGCGCCCAAAGTTACGCCGCCAATTGTCCGATGGTTGAAAAAGAAAGGTATTCTAACAGATAGTGCAGAAGAAAATCATGGATTGAATAAGAATGGATGATGTGTAAGCGTCTCCGCGATGGCGTATTGTGTCGCGTATGCATAGTCGGTAGCTTTGCGAAAAAAAACTATGCTAAAGAAGATACAGAATGATAAGGCGGAAAGCCGCTACAGGGAAACACTGGAGCATTACCGTAGGGCAATGGAACAGAATCCGGCACTGACGCTGAAGGCATATTGTCAGATGAGCTATGTCTATCACAGGGGTCTGTTGAGATGGATGCGAAAAGAGGGCATAAAGAAACCGGTCCATAAAACAAGTGGTGCTTTAAAATGCCGGGTATTGTCTTCCGGAACCGAACTCAGATACGACATGGGAGAAGTATTCATCCAGATATATCCTGATGAATATCTCCTGAGACTACAAAAAGACAGGAGGTGATATGTTCGGACTGGAAAGCAATCACAGGTACTTCGTGTGCCGGGAGTCGGTTAGTATGCGCAAGGGCATAGACTCCCTGTTCAACCTGATAGTAAGCGAGACATCCTACAGCCCGATGATAGGTGACGTGTATGTCTTTTTCTCTAAGAACCGCCAGAGGGTAAAGTTGCTGAGATGGGATACTGACGGCTTTGTGCTGTATCACAAGCGTCTTGAGAGAGGCACTTTCGAACCACCTCGCAGGAATGTTGATAACGGATGCTACGAGCTCTCCTGGGAGACTTTTTCTTTCATAATGACAGGAGTCTCATTGGAGAGCGTGCGTTTCAGAAAACGCTACAGAATGCGGTTTGTGCGTGGTTAAATAATTGTATATCAGCAAAATAAATCCATAGTATTATTGCATATCCCGATTATTTTCGTACCTTAGATGTATGGGAAAGGATATGATGATAGAACTTCTGAAGTCTCAGCAGGAGGTGTCAAATGCGACGAATCTTCAGTTGAGACTTACTGTTGGGCGCATGTCCTCAAGCATGAAGTCAATGGAGGTGACCATATCCGAACTCCGTGCCACTATTGCCAATCTGGAGTCTCTTCTTCAGGAACGAGACAACAGTCTGAGCAAAGCCCCGTTGGCCCCTCTGCAGAACTCTAATTATGACGGCTCGTTCATAGCCGGCATAGCCCAGTTGCGCTATCTCTACTCAATGCCTGTCGAGCGCATTGTGGCCTACTTCAACGAAAACGGCTTTGATCTGGATAAGCAGACCGCCCACGGCCTTCTGAAGAAGACTGCCGACCTGTTTGACAATCTCTACAAGGCTGTGAAATATTTTCCAAGCTGCCCCCCTGCAATTATCATCCTGACCCCCTATTCTCGCGATATTGACCCCGTGATAGAAGAGTGTCCTCGGGGGTCAATATGGTAATAATTACGAAGCTGCCCCCGGGCTTTCAGAGATCCAATTCCAGCTTGTTTGCTATGTTTGAGAGAATCTCAAACACAAACAGACATGGCAGGAAAACGAATCGAAATGAAAAATGTTCATTCAATTGTACTGATGCTCAGCCAGGGGTATGGGACGAAGCATATCTCTGCATCGCTGGGTTGTGCCCGCAATACGGTAAAAGCGTACCGGGCGATCATAGCATCCAAGGGGGTGTCCTACGAAGAGTTGTTGTCCAGTCCGGAGGAAGAGCTTGAACGGTTCTTTGTTTCCAAGAAGCCTGAGGAAGACGACCGCATGAGCACTCTCGAAGACGCCTTCAAGAATGCCGACGGCGAGTTGGGAAAGGTTGGCGTAACCAAGTTCCTGTTATGGAATGAATACCGGCTTTCGAATCCGGACGGATACAGTTATCCTCAGTTCTGCAAGCTATATAGGGGACGGGCTGAGACCGTGGATGTTACCATGCACGTGGAACACAAACCCGGCGACAAGCTGTATATCGATTACACGGGGAAGAAGATCCCATACGTAGACAGAGCCACGGGCGAAGTAAAGGAAGCGGAAGTCTTGCTCACGACCTTAGGCCACAGCGAATACTCTTATGTCGAAGCCAGCCCGAGCCAGTCTCAGGAGTGCTTTGCGGAGAGTCTGCGCCACGCATTGGAATACTATGGAGGCGCACCTCAGGTCCTTGTGCCGGACAACCTCAAGAGCGCCGTGTCCAAGGCTGACAAATATGAGGCGGAAATTAATTCCTTGCTGATGAAGATGGCGCATCACTACGATACCGTAGTGCTGCCGGCAAGGGTGCGCCACCCAAAGGACAAATCGCTGGTTGAACGGCACGTGCGAATGGTCTACCAGCAAATCTTTGCGCCGCTGAGGAATATGACCTTCTTCTCCATCGAGGAGATAAACGCTGCCATTAGAGAGCCGCTGCGGCAACTTAACGAGCGTCACTTCCAGGGACGTCCCTATAGCCGCAAGGACCTGTTTGAGGAAGAGGCAGCCTATCTCAAGCCTCTGCCTGAGCGTCCGTTTGAGATTATGCGGTCCAGGATGGGCACAGTCATGAAGAACTGCCACGTGCAGTTGACGGAGGACTGCCATTGCTACAGCGTTCCTTTCCGTTATATCGGAGAGAAGGTTAAGATATCCTACAATAGCCATGAAGTACGAATATAGCAGAAGGGCTCCCAGATAGCGTATCATCTGCGCGACTACGCCATGTTCAAGTACACTACCGTCCCTGATCATCTGCCATCCGCCCATCGCGCTTACAGCGAATGGAATGGCGACAATTTCATAAAGATGGCCGCGGAAATATCCGTGGACGTGAAGGCATACATCGAGATGATACTGGCCAGGAAGGAGTATCCGGAGCAGCTTTACAAATCGTGCATGGGCGTCCTCGCGCTTGGCAAACGCCATGGCAACGACCGATTAATTGACGCATGCCGGCTCGGCCTGAAAGTAGGCGCCGTAAACTACACCTTCATCAAGAACGCCTTGAATAATCGGACGGAGCGACTCTGGATGGAGGACGCCGTAGAAACTGCCCTCCCTGAGCATGGCAACATCCGAGGAAATGACGAAATCTTATCCAACAAATAAACATATCTCATTATGAACCAATCAACACTCAACAAACTGAACCAGATGCACCTGTGGGGCATGGAAGCAACGCTTAAGGGCATCCTGGGCAGCGTTCAGAACGACAAACTCACGGCTGACGAACTGGTTGAACTCCTTGTCCGGTCCGAATGGGAATACCGAGAGAACCAAAAGATAGAACGCTGCCTGAACAATGCGGCATTCCGTTATCAGGCTTTCATAGACGACATTGATTACAGTCCAGGAAGGAAACTTGACAAAAATCTCATCATGAGGCTCGCCGATTGCTCATACATTGAGAGAGCCGAGAACGTCATTGTCACTGGAGCCACCGGCGTGGGTAAAAGCTACATCGCCACCGCTCTCGGACATCAAGCCTGCCTCAAAGGAAAGAAAGTCTTGTACAGGAATGCACAGAAGCTCTTCACTCAGCTTCGCATCTCTCGGGCAGACGGCTCTTACATCAAAGAAATGGCCAAGATCGAGAAAAAAGATGTCTTCATCATCGATGACTTCGGACTCGAGGTCCTGGATCACAAGACCAGTCTCATGCTCCTGGAAATATTGGAAGACAGAATTGGAAAGAAAACGACCATCGTCGCTTCTCAACTTCCATACGAAAAATGGTATGACGTAATCACAGAAAAAACCATCGCGGATGCGATAATGGATAGGCTCATAAACTCATCACATAAAATTACTCTCCTTGGAGAGTCTATGAGAAAGAAAAAGCAATAACTTTGTAACTACAACGCTGCCTGTTTGCAAGCAAACAGGGACTGCTCTTTGAAAGCCCTGCCCTCTTCGAGGGGGTCAACATCATAAGAATGGGGGTCAATATCGTGAGAATACACAAACAGAATGGCCGCATAACAACATTTGACTTTGGAAATGTCAATTCTGGGCTAACGCTTAAATCAAATCCTTGGAACTGGTTGAATATCGATTACAAAATCGGATACAAATACAATTCTATGAAGTCAGAGGCATTAAAGTCTGCGACCCAGCATTTGACACTGAAATGCTTGCTGGCATTCTACCCAACTGACGATATAAGTATAAAACTGAATGGTGAACATTATTTGACATTCTTTGATTCAGGACAAAAAAAGAATACGTTCCTTGCTGATTTAGAATTTGTGTATCGATACAAGCAATTTGATTTCGTCGCATCGGCCACCAATTTGTTTAATCAAAAGGTTTATTCTTACACAATATATGGAGATTTAAGTAGTAGAATAACGCAATACAATATCAGAGGAAGTAATATCATGATTGGAGTGAATTGGTATTTCTAACCGCTTGATTTACTTATATATAAGCCTCCGATAAATGACGACTTGTTTTTCTGATTTTAAAGCTGATTCTAGTTGGACTGTTTTGCCAGCTTCTCGAACTGTCCGTAGGCATCATAGCCGTTGGGCTGGATGGTTCCGTGGTAACTACGCAGAATTGTCCGTGACGGTTCCGATACTGCTCCCGGACACCATTACAGAAGCACCTATGGCAGGAAGCATATATTCAAACAGAATCATGACGTTTTTTCGCTGCTTCTTGGTATATTTGTAAGTTTTAAGAATTATCATGGGACTGTTTGACAAAGGGGTACAGAAAACCAAGCAAAGCTTTTTCCAGAAGCTGTCAAGGGCTATCGTGGGTAAATCGAAGGTGGATGATGACGTGCTGGATGCCATAGAAGAGGCTCTGGTATCTTCAGATATGGGCGTAGACACGACCCTGAAGATTATCGACAGCCTCGAGTCGAGGGTGAAGAGCGACAAATACATGTCTTTGGACGAGCTGGCGGCCATGCTCCGTGACGAGATCGGCGAGCTACTGAATGTAGGGGGCGAGGTTTCGTCCGCTGAACCCTTCGACCTGACGAAAAAGCCGTTGGTGGTGATGGTCGTGGGCGTGAACGGGGTCGGCAAGACGACCACTATAGGCAAGCTGGCGGCGCGTTACAAGGCCCAGGGCAAGAAGGTGATCCTTGGTGCGGCGGACACATTCAGGGCTGCCGCAGTCGATCAGCTGCAGATTTGGGCAGACAGGGCTGGCGTGGACATCGTCAGGCAGAATCAGGGCTCCGATCCAGCATCCGTTGCTTACGACACCGTAAGCTCCGCGGTCGCGAAGAACGCCGACGTGGTGTTGATAGACACCGCAGGCAGGCTTCACAACAGGGTGGATCTTATGAACGAGCTTACGAAAATACGGAATGTGATGCGCAAAGTCATTCCTGGCGCCCCTCACGAGGTGCTTTTGGTGCTAGACGCATCCACCGGCCAGAATGCCTACCAGCAAGCTAAGGAATTCTCCAAGGCAACCGACATCACTTCGCTTGCGATCACGAAGCTGGACGGCACCGCCAAAGGGGGAGTGGTAATCGGCATTGTGGACCAGCTGAAAGTGCCCGTGAAATTCATAGGAATAGGAGAGGGAATAGACGACCTGAAGCCTTTCGACAAAAAGGAGTTCGTGACGTCGCTTTTCTCCATAGGGGATTTGAAAGGATAGGAATATTAAATATTTAATGAAATATGAAGCTTTCTTATAATTGGCTTAAAGACTATTTGGAGTCGGATCTCACGCCGCAGCAGATTGCGGATGCGATGACGGCGATTGGAATTGAGGTTGATTCGGTTGAGGAACAGGAGGAGATTCCTGGTGGACTGGAAGGTGTGGTGGTCGCCGAAGTGATTGAATGCGAACCGCATCCGGATTCAGACCATCTTCACGTCACGAAAGTGAACGATGGCACTGGTGAGCCTCTGACGGTCGTCTGCGGTGCTCCGAATGTCTCAAAAGGCCAGAAAGTGCTTTTCGCCCGCATAGGAGCCGTGCTGCCTGGGGATTTCAAAATAAAGAAATCCAAATTGCGTGGTGTAGAGTCAATGGGAATGATTTGCGCAGAGGACGAACTCGGCATAGGGAATGACCATGCGGGAATAATGGTTCTGCCGGGGGATGCCGTCGTTGGAACCCCGGCAAAGGAATATCTCCACTTAAAGACCGAGGCCGTAATTGAATATGAGATAACGGCGAATCGCGTGGATGCCGCTTCGCACATCGGCGTGGCCCGCGACCTTTATGCCTGGATGCGGCTCAATAATATTCCTTGCAAGTTCCATTACCCAGACGTGAGCGCATACAAGGACGGCGATGGGAATGCCATTCCAATCGATGTCGAGGATGCGACAGCTGCACCTCGCTACACTGGAATAACGATTCGTGGCGCCAAAGTCGGCCCGTCTCCGGAGTGGCTTCAGAAGAAATTGATTTCCATCGGGTTGCGCCCGATTGATAATATCGTGGACGTGTCCAATTTCGTGCTGTTCGAGCTTGGCCAGCCTCTGCACACATTCGACGCTTCCAAAATCACTGGGGGTAAGGTGATTGTCCGACGGGCGACAGAAGGCGAGAAACTTGTGACCTTGGACGGAGTCGAAAGGACCCTAAGTGCCAGCGACATCGTGATCGCCAATGCGGACGGACCGATGTGCATAGCGGGAGTGTTCGGAGGCAAGGAATCCGGAGTTTCCCAGACCACCACCGACATATTCATCGAGAGCGCCTATTTCGATCCTGGCTCCATCCGGAAGACTTCCAAGAGCCAAGGCTTGCAGACTGATGCATCTTTCCGCTACGAGAGAGGGGCGGACCCATCAATCTGCGAATATGCTTGCAAGCGCGCCGCACTGCTGATTCAGGAGGTTGCCGGCGGCCATGTCGAGGGTAATATGCAGGAGTTCTACCCAGAGCCGATTCGCAAGGAAGTCATCGACTTGGATTACGATAGGATCGAGGACTTCATTGGCAAGAAAATAGGCCACGACACCATCGAGAAAATTCTCACTTCCTTGGCCTACGATTTCGTGGAAAGAAGGCCGGACGGGGCGAAAGTCGCCGCCCCTACCTATATGGTGGATGTCTATCGCGAGTGCGACGTGGTCGAGGAGATTCTCAGAATCTACGGCTACAACAATGTGGATCTTCCGATGCACATGAAGATGAGCGTGAACGCTACTCCGAAGCCTGAGCCTGAAGCTGTTCGTAACGGAATTTCCAATTTCCTGGCCGCAAATGGTTTCGTGGAGACGATGAACAATTCGATTACGAAATCGGCATACTATGCCGGCCTTAAAACATATCCAGAAGAAAGGTGCGTGAGAATAGTGAATCCTTTGAGCACAGACCTCAATGTAATGCGCCAGAACCTAATATTCAATGGCCTGGAGGTGGTGGCATACAATGTAAACCGTCAAATGACGAACCTGAAATTCTTTGAATATGGCTCTGTTTATAGTCGTGACCCTCAGAAGGATGGCAAGACGCTGGATGCTTACGAGGAGCATCCGGCATTCGGCCTGTTCATGACAGGAACACCGGAGAAGGCTTGGAACTACCAGCCTGCCAAGAGCGACTTCTTCCAGCTTAAAGGCTATCTGGATCTGCTGATGAAGCGTTTCGGCGCTGACCTTTATCAGATGCAGGCAGCTCCTGCGCCAGGAGATGTATTCAGTGAAGGAAATGCCTACACCATGCCAGGGCAGCAAATTCCGCTGGCAGTCATAGGCACAGTGCTTCCGGCTCTCGCGAAGAAATTCGACGTTAAGCAGCCAGTGTTCGCTTGCGAGATAAACTGGAACATGCTGTTCACTTTAGTGAAGAGAGACAAGGTTCATTTCACTGAGTTGCCGAAATTCCCTGAAGTTAGGAGAGATCTGGCATTACTCTTGGATGAGTCCGTAAGCTATGCTGATCTGCATAAAGCGGCATTCAAGACAGCGAAGAAGCTGCTGAAGAGCGTTTCGCTGTTTGATGTTTACAGAGGCGACAAAATCCCTTCCGAGAAGAAGCAGTATGCCTTGAGCTTCGTTTTGCAGGATCCGGAAAAAACCCTCACTGACGAGGCTGTGGAGCAGATAATGTCAAAATTACTGTCCTCATTCCAAAATCAGTTCGGTGCTATTCTAAGATAATCAGATGAGACGATTCGTCGGCATATTCATTTCCATCCTAGTGGTGTGCGCATTAGCTTGCTCTTGCGTACGAAGACCGAAGACAATTCCTCAGAAGAAGATGAAGGAAATATACAAGGAAATGTTCTTGGCCGACCAGTGGCTGAATAATAATCCGGACAAGCGTTCTAAGGCCGACACGACATGGTTCTACAAACCCATTCTGGAAAAGCATGGTTACACTCTGGATGATTATTATCACACGGTAGCTGTTTATCTCGAGGATCCAAAACGATTTGTGGACATTATGGATGAAGTCTCCACTATGCTTTCTTCTGAATCTGAACGCCTTATGGCAGAAGTGGATAGAGGAGATGTGGCATCAGGTAAACATGCGGCAAGCGCGAAGTGGAAAATCGGTTATCGGAATGATGACCTGAAAGTCATTACTAAGGGCTACAGGATGACGAAAGAAGCGGACAGCGTCTGGTATCCGAAACCTATCGTGGAAGACACTGTATTCTCAGGCCCTGAAATGTTTTTCGATGAATTGCCAGATCCAGTGCCTGATTCTCTTAAAGCGGATGCTGAAGCTTCGGGACTCCCAAAGGTGGAGGAATTCAATGATGGGGATGAGGTAATTAAAAATATATCTGTAATTAATGCAATGCCTGTCCTTAAAGCCAAAACGAAATGAATAGAATAGCAGCCTCATATGTTTTCCCTCTTGGCGGAAGTGAACCTATCAGAAATGGATACATTGAATATGCTGACGACGGCACAGTCGTCTCTGTCGGAGCTTGCGAGAATTCTAGTGGCGAGAGCGAATTTCTGGACGGAGAGGCAATAGTGCCAGGTTTCGTGAACGCCCACTGCCACGTGGAGCTTTCTTACATGAAAGGCTTGTTCAAGAAAGGCACCGGAATGGCTGGCTTCATTAATCAGATTAATGCCCTTCGAGACACCAAGTCGATGGAAGAGAAGCTCTCTGACATTCAGTTCTGGATGGATGCGATGTGGTCGAGTGGAGTGCAGGCCATGGCTGACATAAGCAACTGCGCAGATTCATTCGTGATAAAGCAAAAATCCCCGATGTACTCTAGAACCTTCCTGGAGGTGTTCGGAACCGAGCCGGAAGATTGTGGGAAAGTTATTGCTAGCGTGCTGGCACTCCAAAAAACCGCCGAAAGCTTTGGCTTGGATGCGAGTCCGACCCCTCACGCATGCTACACCATGAGTCCGGAGCTGATCACGGCATCTTCAAGGGAAGGGCTTAAATCAGGTTATCTTTCTTTCCATAGCGAGGAAACCCCTGAAGAGGAAGAGATGCTGAAATATGGCTGCGGAAAGATGTGGGACAATAGAAAAGCCGCTGGAATGAGCGTTCCCCCTGTCACGGGGAAATCTTCTCTGTCATATTTTATTGATAGGCTTGAAAAGGCTCATCCTGCACCTTTCGATGAGCATATTCTCTTAGTGCATGAAGTCTGCATGGATCAGGAAGGCATAGATGCAGTGAAAGCAGTGATGAGGCATCCTTTCATAGCCCTTTGCCCTTGTTCCAATATATTTATACACAATGCTTTGCCTCCTTTACGGCTGATGCTTCGCAATGGACTGAAGCTCACCATCGGCACAGATTCGCTATCCAGCAATGACGATTTGGACATCGTCAGGGAAATGCACTGCCTGCAATGCAATTTCGAAGGACTAGGCCTAAATGATCTGTTGACATGGGCGTGCCAGAACGGGGCAGAGTTCTTGTCGAAGGAAGATGTCATCGGTTCGATTGAGCCGGGGAAAAAGCCTGGGCTGGTTGCAATCGGTAATCTTTCTGATTACGCTTCATTGACGCCTGCAAGCGCCTCACGTAGAATAATATAAGGATATGCTGAGGGAGAATATAGTTTTCGGTCCGATTCATTCTCGCCGCCTAGGCGCATCGTTAGGAATAAATCTGCTGCCTCAGAAAGGAAAACTCTGCGACTTCGACTGCATCTATTGCGAGTGTGGATGGAATAAGGACGGGCTGGGGGATAGGAATATTCCGTCGGCTGATGACGTTAATGCTGCTCTTGGTGCAATGCTGCAAGAATGTGCCAGGTGCGGAGTCAAAATCGATTCGATTACTTTTTCTGGAGATGGCGAGCCTACGCTGAACACGGATTTTCCGGAAATCATAGATATCACTCTGGCATTGCGTGATAAATATTATCCAAGCGCAAAAGTTTCTGTCCTGTCTAACTCGACGAGAATTTCCCGAAAAGAAGTTTTCGAGGCTCTGCGCAAAGTGGATAATCCTATAATGAAGATTGATGCCCCAACGGACGAGCTTGCAGCCAGGATTAATAAGCCAGCTTGCGAATACCACGTTTCAGATATCGTCGGAGAACTGAAAAAATTTAACGGCGATTTCATATTGCAGACGATGTTCCTGAAATCCCCTGACTTTGATTCCTCATCGCCTGAAGTCTTGGAAGGCTGGATGGAAATCGTTCGCAAGCTACGCCCTCGCGAGATCATGGTCTACACCCTTGACCGCCCTGCCCCCGCACAGAATCTTAGTAAATTCACTGTGGAAGAGATGACCGCTTTAGTTCAGCCGCTAGCGGACGAAGGCTTCAATATTCAGGTTCGAGGTTGAAAATCTTTCTGGCGCGAGGTTTTTTCCTGAGCTTTTTTCTTTACCTTTGTAATTAATATTAGTGCAGCTATTATTATGAGTAGTTCTATTTTGACGAGTTACGGTTATTCTCCAGAAGAAGATCAGATAGGCAAGAGACTGGATGCCATTGCCATTAACATAGATGGCGTTATGTCTGCCGACATTCTTAAGAAATGCATGTCTTTCATGGACTTGACATCGCTCCACAACGAGGACACACCGGCTTCCATTGAGAAGCTGGTTGGTAAAGTCAATGCCTTCAACGTAAAATACCCTGAATATCCACTCCCGGCTTCCATTTGCGTATACCCGAATTTCGCTGG
Source organism: Bacteroidales bacterium (assembly GCA_028724885.1). Taxonomy (GTDB): domain Bacteria; phylum Bacteroidota; class Bacteroidia; order Bacteroidales; family UBA932; genus Cryptobacteroides. Next base: position 11,423 of record JAQYTJ010000022.1, read on the forward strand.
TCTCGTTCGGGAAAATCTTCGATGCGAAGACGTTCATGTCACTACGGTTTCGGGATGTTTCCCTACGTCTCAGAGTTTCCTAGACGTCAAGGTGAAAGAGTGTGAGATGGCGGTGGCAGCAGGCGCTGACGAGATTGACATCGTACTAGCGTTGCATGAGTTCCTGAACGGAAATTACGATGCCACAAGACAAGAAATCCGCTCGATGTGCGCCGCTGTCCGCGCCGCTGGCGAGCTGGAAGGACGTAGCATTGTCTTCAAAGTCATTCTTGAGACTGGCTTGCTGGTATCTCCTGAAAGGATAGCAGAGGCTTCTTTCGTGGCTATGGAAGAGGGCGCTGACTTCATCAAGACTTCTACTGGAAAAGTCAGCGTTAATGCGACTCCGGTAGCGGCGAGCGTGATGTGCGAGTGCATCAAGAGATTTTATGAGAAAACAGGCAGAAAAGTCGGTTTCAAAGCAGCAGGCGGCATCTCTAGCGCAAAAGACGCAGTCTGCTACTATATGATTGTGAAAACTATCCTCGGCGATGAGTGGCTTTGCAAGAGCCGTTTCCGTTTCGGAGTGAGCCGTCTTGCCAACGCTCTCATGTCTGCCGTGGAGCAGAAGACGGTGGCATATTACTAGAGAGATTCTGAGATATTCTCTGCGATTTTTTCGACAAGCCTTTTCCGAGCCTCTACGCTAGCCCATGCAGTATGCGGTGTGAGGCTTAGTTTTTCTGGATGCCTGGTGTGCAGCAATGGGCTGTCTGCGGGAAGCGGCTCTGTCATGTAAACATCCATCCCAGCGCCTCCAATCCTGTCCTCATCTATAATTTTGGCGAGGGCATCTTCTTTAATTATGCCTCCGCGACCCATATTAAGTATGAATGCTGTGGGTTTCATTAGGCGGAGCTGCTCTTCTCCGACCAGTCCGTTTGTCCTCTCATTCATAGGCGCATGTATAGAAATAACATCGCTCCGGCGCATTAGATCTTCGAGCGGTACGCTAGGGTATTCAGCGCAGTGGTTGGTGCCCGAGGTGGAATAATATATTATTTTCATTCCGAAGGCTTTCCCTACCAATGCTACCTTAGAGCCGATGGCTCCCATACCGATTATTCCGAGCGTTTTCCCGCATAGTTCTACGAAAGGCCTGGTGACATCGGTGAAGAGTCCGCTGGCGGAATATTCCCCTGACTTCACTTTCCTGTCGAAGTAATGGCCGTTCCCCGCAAGCGTTAGAATGTGCATGAACGTTGCCTGTACTACGCTGTCGGTAGAATATCCGGCGACATTTTTGACAGGTATGCCCCTTCTCTCGCACTCCGTCATGTCTATGTTATTTGTTCCTGTCGCTGCTTCGCAAATGAGTTTAAGATTAGGGGAGGCATCCATCAGCTCAGCTGTAACTTTTATTTTGTTGATTATTAATACTTCGCAATTGCGAACTCTGCTTAATGCCTCTTCAGGTGCAGATGTGGGCCAGCATGTGAGATGACCAAGTCTCTCAATTGGTTCTAAGGAAGTGTCACCTATCGTGGCGGCATCCAGAAATACAATTTCCATAAGTACGATTTTTTTACGAATATAGTGAATATGCCATCGAAAACCAATGCGGAAAACGAAAGAGACCGCATCAGATTGTCCTGACACGGTCTCTAACGTGCGCGAGATGAGAGTCGAACTCACATGTCATAATTGACACTAGCTCCTGAAACTAGCGCGTCTACCATTCCGCCACCCGCGCTTGGTGGAGTGCAAATATACTAAATGTTCAGTTAATTCCAAATTACTTGTAATATTGTTTGTAGACGCGATTGATGATAGCCTTTTTTGATGGGCAGGATTCTGCGAGATAATCAAAGTAGGTTTCAATGTCTCTGACGTTTGAATTCAGAGCAAAGAACAGGTCTTTCTTAGAAATGCCTTTCTTTTGCAAGTCTTCAAGCGCCTCTGGATGGAACCAGAGATCGTCTTTTTGAGCGACATCCCTGCCATAACGCTCCTTGTAAAGAGAATATTCCATGAAGTATCCCCACATCTCGCTCACTCCAATGATTCCTTCGGATTCTCCTTTGCCGCTGCCGTACATATCCCCAGTCATCGCAAGGTTAGCCAGCATCCTTTCTGTGAGCAGGCTCCAATAATTCTTCCCGACTCTCGCGAAATGGGAGGCGTGAGCCAGCTCGTGCATCGTGACTGAAAAGATTTCATCGTACTTGTAGTCCTTGTCTCTTGTCCCGATCGTGATGTCGGGGACAAAAATTCTTATTGCCGAAACATAATATTTCAGGTATTTCTTGAGGAGAGAATTGTCTAGCAGAGTGCCATGGTGCATCATCATGGCGCAAGATGGCTTAATGAGATCTAGGATCCAGATTCGAAGGTTCTGAGGCGGAGGTGTAACGCCGTATGAAGAACATTTTGTGTAATATTCATAGGCGGCATTATTCACGACGCATCTTCTGAACACTTTATCTCCAGATTTCTTGTCAATCGTGACGTTTTTGCCAGAATGGCTGCCTTTCCCTAGAGTTGACGTAGATGCCGTGACTAGAATCTTATTGAATCCGATTTTGAAGCCGGCCTTGTTCTTGAACCTAATACTGTAATGAGGCTTAGAAGAGAATTTTTTGTTCAGCTTGTAGTGGCCCTTGTCATCGGTGTAATCTTGGCCGAACTTCACAAACACGCGGCCGATGACTTTAACACCACATACTCCGAATGTCCTGCTTTGCGGGAATTTGTCATCCACGATTTTGATGTAGCCTTCAGGATGCACTTTACGTCCCCTGGTATCAGGCACGAGCATGTCACCGTTCCCTGTCTGCTCGAAGGCTGTTCTCTCGACATTGTCCCAGTCGATGTCCTCAAGTCCTTTCGTGACCATTTCTTCTTTAGGGATGTAGCACTCATCAAGGATTTCGTGTCTGATTCCTTCAGGGAATGCGAAAGCGGAAGGTACTACGGCATATTGCCAGGACACCTCGTCCTCAGGAATGGACGGATCGTGATAGTAGTCCCCATCTGTCTTTATTTCATAGTCTAGTGGGTAGTCGAACAGCACGACTCCGAGCGAGTCCAGGGTGTTCAGGTCTTTCTGGCCGTCAGGCAAGAACCTGACATACATGTCAGTTGCAGGTACTTCTACGTCGGCTCTTGTCGGGTAGAGAGCAGAGATGGCAGCGCTCATGTTTTTCACGGTGTACGGATTTTTCAGCTTCCGTCCCAGCTCGATCATTTCGTGAGAAACTGCTTCCTCTTTTTGAGTAGGCGTGGCTGGCTCCTGCGGAGTCCAGGTTTCTTCGTTGCAAGACGCTATCATGAGCGCCGACAGCAACAGGCTAAATGCTTTTCTCATAGCGATAAATAGTTAAGATTATTTCGAAGGCAAATGTATTTCAACTTAGCCGTTGACAGAAAATATCACCGGCTAAGTTGGGAAAACGCAATTTGAGGGGCTTGGGAAGGGCGTTTTTGATGTTGGAAAATCTTAGAAAAATGTTTTTGGATTTTGCAAATGACTCGAAATGTACTCGGAACATCATAGATTATAGATTATCCGTTGAATTCTTGGTCCGAATGCATTATATTTCATATTTTGGCATTATGAAAATTGCTATTAAGACCAAGACTCTAGTGAGTTAAGACAGCCACAGCCTGCTGCGAGAGGCAGGCCTCTATATGGATGACAGCAAACACCAGTTCCTTCTTAGCTCCAGCAGCCATCCGGTGGAAGTTTTATTTTAAGGGACAACAATATTCCTCATGCCGTAGCCTTGGGCGATTGCAGAGAAGATTTATGCCGCCGGCAGCATATTAATAGGAAATTATTCTCCGGAGAGCGCTTGGGATTATTCCTCAGGCACGAACTACACCCTTCCGACGAGTCGCTGTGCAAGGTCTTACAGTGCCCTAGGGGTTGAATCCTTCATGACAACGAGAAGCTTCTGGAAGATTCAGGCAGAATGGTGGTTTTGGATGAGGCATACATGGATTTATCGAATAGGAAATCATTGGTTCCTCTTATAGGAAAATATCCGAATCTAGTCGTCCTGCAGATGCTTTTCAATGCTTGGGTGGAGGAAAATGGTTGGTCTGAAAATCGGTCTTGCGATTGCCATGCCGGAAATAGTGGTGACGATGAACAAGATGAAGTTCCATTACCATATTAATATTTTGGCTCGGAAAATGGCTCTGATTAAGCTGGATGAAGAAACCAACGTGTTGCTAGAAATGGATTTGGATGACGGCTGCATTTCAGAAATTCCCAGATGGCGGCATCACAGAACTCTGAGATGGTGATGATGAAAGTCCGATTTATTGGGCAGATAATTCCATATATAATTTGCTGGTGCTCCTAGTGAGCAATGGTTATGGGGAAGCAGATTTAGAAAAAGAATTGCAGAAGAGGCATGCATAGTATTCTCAAAAATTGTTATTTTTGTCCAAAAAGCAAGATGAATTTTCTAACAATTGCGTGAATATGAAAAGAATTCTAACTCTAATAGCTCCTTTGGCTCTATTCTTTACTTCCTGTGCCACGACAAATCCGGAGTATCTTCTCTCTGGTGGGGCAAAAGTACTTCAGGCCGCAACTCTCACCGATGCGCAGATTCAGGCTTATGTCGGTCAGTATGTGACTCAGCTCGATGCTAAAAATAAGGTTCTTCCGGAGAGCAGTCCTTACGTAAAAAGGGTAAGGAACATGACGAAAGGACTTACTAGCGTGGATGGCATTCCACTCAACTTCAAGGTTTATCAGACCAGTGATGTGAATGCTTTCGCTTGTGCAGATGGCAGCGTGAGAATTTACACTGGTCTTCTAAACTTGATGAGCGATGATGAGGTTTTGGGTGTAGTCGGCCATGAAATCGGCCACGTTGCTCTGAAACATTCCAGGAAGCAGTTCCAGCAGGCTCTTATGACTTCGGCAGTGAGGGATGCAATCATCTCGACGGGAGGCAATGTGGCTGTGCTAACGGCGTCTCAGTTAGGTGACATAGGCGAGGCGCTTGCAAGCTCCAGCTTCTCAAGGAAGCAGGAATCGCAGGCTGATGATTATGGGTATGATTTCTTGAAGAATAGCGGGAAGAACCCTTGGGCCATGGCAATGGCTTTCGAGGAATTGCTCAAGCTTTCTGGCGGCTCTACGGACAGGGGCACTCAGGCAGCGGCCGGCAGCTCTGTCACTTCGCTATTCTCATCCCACCCGGCAACGCAGACTAGAATTCAGAAGATGTCTGAGAGAGCCACGAAAGATGGGTATGTGCGCCCTTCATTGACAAAATCCACCACCCATTCGACATCATCAACGAAGAAAAAATAATCAATGCTTGAAATAGCAATATAAGAAAGACCGGCTTTGCTTCACAGCAGAGCCGGCATTTGTCTTGTTTAATAAGAATTTAAGTATGAAAACTTATAACTAATAACCAACTAAAATACTAACAAGAACGTTTAATTTAAAGCAAATTTTGTGCCACATGGCAAAAACCATTACTAATATGGTTAGTATTTGTTATATTCGCAAAAGAAAGATCAAAAATCTATAAATAATAAATATATGCGTAGAACTTTCTATTTGTTAGCTGCTGCTCTAGTTATGGCTGCATGCGGACAGCAAAAACAGCCTGAACAGGCTGCCGATATCCTTCCAGCAGAGAATTTCGACACGACCATCAACAACATCCCTGTAAAGCTGTACACGCTGAAGGCTGGCGACATAGTTCTCCAAGCTACGAACTTCGGAGGGCGAGTGGTAACTATTTTTACTCCAGATAAGAATGGGAACATTGAAGATATCGTGCTTGGCCGCAGGACAATAAGGGAATATACTAATCCTGACGGTGAACGTTTCCTTGGAGCTTGCGTTGGCCCTGTGGCAAATAGAATCGGCGGAGCTAAATTCGTCCTCAATGATACGACTTACAACTTGCCTGCGAACGATAATAAGGTAAATACGCTTCATGGCGGTTTCTACGGTTTCGACAATGTCGTCTGGGATGTTAAAGATTACAATGATTCTACCCTAGTGCTTCACTATCTTCGTCCGGATGGCTTCGAGGGCTACCCCGGAAACTTGGATGTTACCATGACATATTCAGTGAACAGCAATGATGAATTCAGGATTGGCTACATAGCAACTACAGATTACGACACTCCTGTGAATATTTCTAACCATCCTTTCTTCCATCTGCAAGGCAATGCAGATGGGACGGTGCTGGATTACGTAATGTATGTGAATGCAAGCCAATTTACGCCGATTGATTCCCTTAGCATTCCGCTCGGCGAAAATGTTAGCGTAGAGGGTACTCCGTTCGATTTTCGTACTCCTACCAGAATCGGTGAAAGAATTGAGAGTGATGATCAGCAGCTGAAAAATGCCCGTGGCTATGATCACAACTGGGTGCTCGACCGTAAGACTGATGGTGATGCCGAAACGGCTTGCACTGTCTATGACCCTGCTTCTGGCCGCCAAGTTGAGGTTCTGACTGACCAGCCAGGGCTTCAGATATACAGTGGCAACTTCTTCGATGGAACCGGCGGACCAGCAGTCAATGGCAAACCTATCGAGTATCGTACCTCTATCGCCCTAGAGACTCAGCATTTCCCTGATTCTCCTAATAGGCCTAATTTCCCTTCTGTAACGCTGAAACCAGGTGAGAAATACACACATGCATGCATCTACAGATTCTCAGTTAATTACGAGTAGAACTCTTCTCGCTCACGGCAATCGTGAAGCTGACTGATAGCGAGTTCCCTTTATCATCCACCACCGTGACTGTGTGCCTGCCAGGTGCAGGCGTAAGGCTCAGCTGGTGGATGAATTGCGTCTGGCCGACATATTCATTGTCCAGGTGCCAGAAAATTTTAGCCGACGGCAGCCTGTGCGCAAGATTGAATGTGATTCCAGCAATGGAGCCGTCTAGCTGGCGTGGAATGTAGATCGTGCTGCCGCCTTCCGGGTAGATGAATTCCATGAGAGCATAATTCTCGCTGTCCTCAGGCGAGTATGGAGCATATTCGGGATGGTTCTGTCTGTAATACCATTCCATCGAGGGGGGTAGAATGAAGGTTTTTATGCCGTCCACAATCTTGTGATATGGGCAAGGGTCGCTTTTCATGGCCTTTCGAGGCAGCATGATTAAATTTGCCAAATCGCATCCTGGCCCGGCCAGATGCCCAGAGAGAGGGCAGACTTCTGCCTTGATGTAGTCCCCATAGACAGGCTCTAGGAACCAGCCATTAGAAGCATATTTATCGTTATGTTCTTTTGAAGGCAGCATATTGAATATGTCGAACATCACAGGTCCTGCCGTCCTAGCTCCCACCAATACTGGCACTCCCTGTCCTTCTGCATTCCCTACCCAGACTCCTACGGCATATTCAGGAGTCAGCCCCACTGCCCAGGCATCCCTGAATCCATAGCTGGTGCCTGTCTTCCAAGCCACTCGCTTTACGGAAGAAATGAGGCGCCAGTCAATTTCGTCAGGCCTATTCACCTCTTTTAGCGCATCCAGAGTGTACCATATGGCGCATTTGTCTTTCAACGGAAAATTATGCAGAGGACTTTTCCTATCATTGAATATTGTGTCTGCGGCCTGATAGGAAAGGGAAATTCTTGAATATGCCTTAGTAACATCCAGCAGAGTGCATTCGCCCCCGCCAAGTATCAACGAAAGTCCGTAATGATCTGCACTCTTTCCAAGAGAAGTCATGCCGCATCGCCTTAAAAATTCCAAGAATCTCTGGGTGCCGAATTTCTTGAGCATATATACCGCAGGCACGTTCAGAGACCTTGCAAGGGCTTCAGATGCTGGCACAGCGCCATCGAATTGCCGATTGAAATTCTGAGGCGAGAAGCCGCCTAAGTTAATAGGAATATCCGGCAGGAGCGTTTTGGGCAGCAGTTCCCCTTCTTGCAACATGGCGCAGTATAGAAAAGGCTTTAATATGCTGCCCGTGCTCCTTGGCGACCTGGCTATGTCCACATCGGCCCCAGGCCTCTTTCTGTGTGGATTCGCATTCCCGACGTAGGCCAGCACTTCGCCTGTGTGCACATCGACCACGACGGCAGCAATGTCATATATTCCTATTCTTGAAAATTCCTCATTCCACTGGTTTGTAATCGCCTGAACCTGTCGTTGCAGATGTATGTCGATGGATGTTCGGGATTTTTCCCCGGGATTAGTCTTCCGGTAGTATTCCACGAGGTGATAGGCTTCCTGAGGCAGGGCTTCTGGAGCAGCAGGAAGCGGCTCTTCAAGCGCAAGTTCCAAGTCTGTGGAATCTATGCAACCATCTTTGAACATTTTATGCAGCAATCGATTGCGTTTGTTCAAAAGGGACTCTCTGTTCCTTCCGGGATAAATATCAGCAGGGGAGTTGGGTAGCACAGCCAGCGTTGCCGTTTCTCCCCATGAAAGCTCGTCGGCAGGCTTACCGTAGTACCTCCAAGCCGCGGCTTCGATTCCGACAACGTTTCCCCCGAAGGGTGCGTGGGAAGCATATAGGGCAAGGATTCTTTCCTTTGAATATCTCAGTTCGAGCCTTGTCGCAAGCACGGCCTCTATCATTTTTTGCCGCAAAGTCCTCTCTTTTCTGCGCAACATCCTGACGACCTGCATGGTGATGGTGCTGCCACCACTGGTCACGCGCCCAGCCTTGACATTCCCTATGGCGGCTCTAACTATGGACACAGGGTTCATCCCACGATGCAGAGCAAACCACTTGTCCTCGAACTCGATGATTGCTGTCTGGAATTTTGGCGGAACCGTGTCGCATTCCGGAAATCTCCATTGTCCATCCTTTGCAATTCTTGCCCCTAGCAGCTCTCCATTCCTGTCGGTTACGACTGTGGAATATTCAGTGCCTGCGAATAAATCCTTCGGAAGGCAGAAAATATATGCTACGGCAAGACCTGCAATAAGGAATATTACAATGAGAGATATTCCTTTGTGCGTCATTTCCTTATGACTTTCGCCGTGCCAGAAGCAGTGTTAGCGCTGAAATCCCTGTCGTACATGGCCTCACACTTTATTGCCGGTAGGTTGAATTCGCCTTCGTAGGCAGCCTGAAGCTTTATCCTGAAGGTCTTTGTGGCACCTTTCCCTATGTCGAAGAACCAGTTGACCCGATCGTCCCTGATGTCGCGATACGTCCATGGGGCACTCTCGTCGGAGGCAGTGCCTAGCAGCCTGTCATTGAATATCTCCCATCCCGAAGGTATCTTCTCCGACAGAGCTACGTTGTAGCAATCTGTGTTGCCGCTTGTGTTCGTTACGGAGACTATTGATAGGAATTCGGTGCCTTGAACTATTTCTGAAGGTTCGAGCGTCTTTCCGTCTTCGGACACATATCTGACGCTGATGCTCAGCCCATTAGACTTCGCTGGAATTTTCTCGCCAGCGGACGGATATGCGGAAGTGACAAGCGTTGCGAATATTTTCCCTTCGGAAAGGTTCTTCAATTTGAAAGAACCATGTTGTGCGTCAAGCTCTTTCTCGTAATATCCAGAAGTGCCGCTGATTGTCTCAGAACTGCCATTCGCCAGTGTCAGCTCTGCCGAGAGAGTCCCGGAGATTGCTTTCTTCGCCAGTTTAGCCATAGCATGTGTTGCAAAGGCGGCTTCCTGAGTCGAGTAATAGCTGGATAGGCCTTTGGAAACTTCCTTTGCCATGTCGTATGCTTCCTGAATTTCATCCACTAAAGTAAGTGCCTCGACCGATATGGCCTTGTTGCGAAGCATGGATCCATAAGTCCAGTCATTTCCAGACCAGATGTCAGCCTCATTCTTGATATTCGAGATTATTTCTTTAGCGATATTCTTCTTTCCCGACAATGAATATGCTGCCGAAAGCATCCATGCAGCCGTATTAGAGAGCGTTTCTTTTTCTTTCAGCCGGTTCATCGCGCCACTCTCTGGCTGTCCAGTCAGGGCAAGAGCGTAAAGCCTGTAAGCCTGAGAAAGATCTGAATAAGAATTTGTATCCTCTGTGCGGTAGTTTTGCACTGCTTTCTTCTGGTAACGTGCCCAGCTAGCAAGCACGCCCTTGCTTACAGGGAAACCGTTTTGTGAAGCTTCCGTAAGGAATATTCCAGCCATGGAGCTTACCCAGTCATCGCTTTGCGCATAACCTGGCCAGTAGGCGAATCCTCCGTCTGCCAACTGCCTTGAATATAGTTTCAGAATGACATTCTTGATTGTCTCGTCCGCATCCAGCCTAGAATTCTCGTCAAGGTGTTCGCGAATACCCAGCAAGCTGATTCCCTTAGAAGCCAGCTGCTCCGTGCAGTCATATTCATAATGCTTGAAGAATGAATATATTCCCTTATAGTTAATTGTAGGCATGCTTGAAAGCTCAATAACTGCCCACTCGTCCTCGGATGGCTTAAATGGAGTAAATGACAGGGTATTGCTAGCACCTCCGTTCAGCGCTATAGTCGTGCTGGATATCGTCGCCGGATCAGGGTTGCCGACATAGATTGAAATCGTCTCGCTGGCTTTATGTCCGTTTCCGAGTGCAGAAACTGTTATTTCGGCCTGCCCGATGCCAGTCGTCAAGAGATTGAATCTCACGAGCTGATCCCCAGTAGATCTGAATTGAATATTGCTCTGGCTGTTTCCTTCCACTTTTATCGGGCCTTCTGCCTTCACGTTCACCGTTACGTCCTTCACCCCATTTTCGAGAGCAAATACATTCACTGGCAGAACGACTTTCTCATTAGTGCTCAGCGTTCTAGGAATCGTAGGCACCAACATGAGAGGAGATTTCACCGGGGTGGTTTTCTCCGCTTTCCCGTAGGCTCCGTCTTTTCCGGCAATCACCATGGCTCTCACGCTGCCAACGTACATAGGAAGCCTAATCTTATGAGTTGCAGTGCCGTTTTGCAGAGAGAACGGCCCAAGGAACTTCACGACAGGGTTGAATCTATTGTCCTTTCTCGAACCTACAGGCATGGATTCGTCACCTCCGATGCTGAACATTGGCGAGAATCTGCCGCTGAACGCCCCTATCACGTCATCGTATAAGTCCCAAGTCTTAACCCCTAAGGCCTCTTTCTCGTACATCGAATTCCAGGGATCTGGAGTCTTGAAGGCTGTCAGGTCTAGCAGCCCCTCGTCTACTATGGCTATGGTGTATGTCATCGCCTTGTGATTCTTCTCGCTCACTTTCATCGTGAATTCTTCTTCAGGCCTAAGAACGTCAGGCATATTGATGACTGGCTCCAGATGCGAGGCAGGGTTGTTCACGAAGATCGGCTTGATGCCGTATAACCTTATAGGAAGGTCGTTGTCATCCCTTTCGTGCGGCTGGACCATTGTCAGGTGTATGTAACAGTTCGGAGCCATATCAGGTCTTATCTTGAGTTTGTATGTTACGCAATCGCTAGAATTCTTGACCCACTCGCGTGATAAAACCGTAGTGGAGTTCTCTACTGAAACCATGGTCTGCCCTACGCTTGCAGCAGGAATATAGACTAGGGCGGTCTCTCCGACATCGTAATTATCCTTGTCTGTAGAAAAAGTTAACATAGATAGAGCTGTAGGGTCGGTTTTCGTTGACCTTCCAAGAGACTCAGGCCAATCGACGTAGATATATCCACCGGCCACGTGGCCGCTTACTACATCTTTGGCAATGACTAGGTAGCGTCCCCACTCAGGGTAGTCTATCTTGAACGGAATGATTGCGTCCCCGCTTGCAGAAGATGTCAGCATCCCTGAAGCCAGCGGCTTGGCATTCGTGCCATTGACGTATGAATCGAATTCATCGCTGCGAGATTCCCACCACCAGCTCCATTTCATCTTGTATATCGAATATTCAATACTCTCTCCTGAAATTCTTTTGCCATTCCTGTCCACTACGGCTACTCCTATAGAATAGTCTTTGTCAGTCTCAAGGTAGTGATCTTTGCTCTTCGGGAATTTCATTCCGACGTATGATGAATAAGGGGAATAACTCATCGCCGTGCTATTGAAACTAGTGTTCCCGCCTGGCTCTGCCACCGTCGTCAAGATGTTTGCGGAAAGCATTCCTGGTGCATCTTTGGCTGCAGGCATTTCAACTATGGCGCTCAGGCGCCCGTCGCTATCGAGACTGCTGCTGATTAATTCATGCTCGCTTCTCATGAAGCTGGATGCTGGATTCGTGAATATATAGTCTTTGAAACCGTCGAATCTAGTGCCAGTGCTTTGCAAGGTCATAGTGACTTTTGTGTCGAGTCCGGCTGCCGCAGGCCCTGTGAGCCAGTTGGCATCTACGCTGATTGGCACCTTCTGACCACCTTCTATCGTCTTTCCGTCCCCGATTTTCATGGCAATCTTCAGGCGGTTAGGCTTTATGCTCTCTATTCTCAAAGACTTATGGAAAGTTGCTCCGCCGACCTTGAAGTATACATTCCACAAGCCCGTAGGGTCTTCGTCTTTAGTTGGAATGTTGAATACGTAGAATCCGTTCATCCCATCCCCGTTCACGATTTTGTTGTAGAACTGCCCCTGAGGGTTGTAAAGTTCCATTACGACCGGATGGCTGTCGGGGATGTTCTTGTCCTTGTCTTGCAGTATCATCGATACGTGAAGCGTGTCGCCAGGCCTCCATACGCCCCTTTCTCCATAAATAAAAGCTTTCAGGCCTTTCTCTAGCGTTTGCCCTCCCACATCGAATCTGCTAGTAGAGCATTCTGTGCCTTCTGTCACCTTCAGGTAGCTTGTGGCTCCGCTTCGCTTCGCTACGATTACGAACGGCTTAGCAGAAAGCTTTATCTCTGCCATTCCGTCAGTGCCGCTTTTCGCATTCCCTATCTCTTTCAGCTGGTAGCTGTAGACATAAAGCTCGGAATTGAACACTGGCTTCGCTGTTAGAATGTCACTGACGCTCACCCAGATGCGGTCTCCGCCAGAGTATTTGGCGATTATGCCAAGATTCGAGGATAAAAGGTTTATGGCAGGGAAGCGGCTTTCTTCCATATAATATGATGGCTTTTCAGGATTGTCCTGATCCTTCCAGTTGTATTTGCTCCAATCGAAGAAGTCATCGTAATAATAAGGATTAGGCTCATCCCACACCTTGTCATCTTCCTCTGTTATGCTCACCGTGGATATGTCTACGACATCATTCTGAGGCATACCGCTCTTAAAGTCATCGCTCCTCCCGTATAATGAATATTCCTGCTTGAAAGACAGCCTGATTCTGTAAATTGCCCCAGCCTCTTGCTTGAACAGCCTAGAGAGGTCTACGCTGAAGTCCTGCCACTTGTGCAGGTTTTTAGATGGATCGGAATCCAGTCTCAGGCATCTCTTGTAGATCAGCCTTCCATAACGCCTTAACGAATTCGCCCCATCAAGTTCGTTATCTTGCAGGAAATTCAGCACATTGTCTTCGTAAATCTGAATCACGCTTATGTCCACGGCATTCAGGTTAACGGCCTTGAATGGCAGAAGAAGCTCTTTGGAATTAGGCAGGATCGATCCCTTGATTGAAAGCTCTGCTGCAGGTTTTTCTTGGGTGGGCGCAAACTCTTTTGAATATGCCTTATTCAGTAGCGATCCAGCACTTGACTTAACGTTCTGATTGATATTCAATGTCACGCTGGCATCATCAGACCCTTCGAAAAATACTCTGGCGTGGTTATTCTCTATCTGCATCATGTATCTTTCAGTGTTGTCTAGGGCAATCAGGCCTGTGTAATCCGATGATTCGTCCAATGCTTCCGAAAAGAATACGTCTATGTAATGTTTTGAAATGTCAACTCGTTCAGCAGTAATTACTTTGAATACTCCATACGCTGGCACGCTTATCTCGAATTTTGAATCAGTGACGAATCCGGTGTCCGCCGGCTTCATATTCAGTTTAAGTGTCCTGTCATCTTTTCCTCTCTTCAAGCCAAGAATCTCGAAATGGAAATGCATCGGGTCATTAGCCATGGTTACATTCAGTTCCGCAGAATAATTGTCTTGGTAGCTGAATTCTATCATCTCCTTCACTTTCTCTAGAGGAAGCTCTTCAGTAAGGGATATGCTGCCTTCTACGCTCGCCACCTCTGGAGAAGCGGCTGTTATAGTCATATTATCCAGGCTCATCACGGCCTCTTTTATGGCGACCATGAAAGAAAATGTGAATTTTCTGTATTTCCTATTGCTCAGCTTACGGATTTTGTCCAGCCTGAGGTTCGCCTTATAGGCTTGGCCGGGTTTCAGCGCACCGTTCTCTGGTATGAACTCAATTACCTTAGGCGTAAGCCATCTGGCAGTGCCTTTTATATTAGGAGAGAATGTCAGAACCCCATTCTTGACATCAGAGCCTGCCGTCACGTCTGGCGCATCAGAAGTTAGTTCTACCTTTATGGTAGCCTTGTCGGAAATTATTCCGCTAGTGTATGCTTTTATGAAAGTGGCAAACTCGGTGCTCTGCCCTTTAGATCTCCCGAATTTACTGCAACTAGAAGTTGCTGCTATTGAGAGAACAAAGGCTATGGCTAGGATTGCTCTGGTTAGTATTTTCATAATTTGCTCTTGTTTTTGTTATATTTTTCAAATTTAGGCAATTGCTTTGGAATTACAAGGTGCCATTTTTGAGGCTCTGGTGACAAATTGTCATATTTGACCCGATGGCACAGCCTTTGATTTTTGTCTGTGTGCCTAGATTAATCTAGGGCTAGATGTAAAACTAATTTTTAAATTTTAATATCATGATTAAACCATTAGCAGACAGAGTTCTGATTCAGCCTAAGGAGGCTGAGACCAAGACAGCTGCAGGAATTTATATTCCTGACACAGCGAAAGAGAAACCTCAAGAGGGAGAAGTTTTGGCAGTGGGCCCTGGGAAAAAGGACGAGCCTATGGAAGTCAAGAAGGGAGACACTGTTCTTTATGGCAAATATGCCGGGACAGAGGTTACTGTCGATGACAAAAAATATCTAATAGTTAGGCAGTCAGACATTCTGGCTATTCTTTAATGAATATGGAGGATTGAATTATGGCAAAAGAAATTAAATTCGATACAGACGTTCGCTCTTTGATGAAGGAGGGCGCAGACGCTCTAGCAAACGCAGTGAAGGTTACTCTTGGACCTAAAGGTCGCAATGTAGTGATAGATAAGAAATATGGCGCTCCTCAGGTGACTAAAGATGGGGTTACCGTTGCTAAGGAAGTTGAACTTGAGAATAGGTACCAGAACATGGGCGCTCAGATGGTTAGGGAAGTCGCTTCCAAGACTAACGAGCAGGCCGGCGATGGCACTACTACTGCTACTGTTCTTGCTCAGGCTATCATCAATGTTGGCTTGAAGAATGTTACCGCTGGGGCTAACCCTATGGATCTTAAGAGAGGAATCGACAAGGCAGTTGCTGCTGTAGTTGAGAATCTTAAGAAACAGAGCAAGAAAGTTGGGCACGACTACTCCAAAATCGAACAAGTCGCTACCGTTTCTGCCAACAACGATAATACTATTGGTAAGTTGATTGCTGATGCTATGTCGAAAGTTAAAGGCGACGGCGTGATCACTGTCGAGGAAGCTAAGGGTACCGATACTGAGGTGAAGGTAGTTGAGGGAATGCAGTTCGACAGAGGCTACATCTCCCCTTACTTCATGACAAATGGCGACAAGATGGAGGCTGTTCTTGATGATGCTTCTATTCTTATCACGGATAAGAAGATTTCTGCAATGAAGGATCTGCTACCTGTTCTCGAGCCTATCGCTCGTGATGGCAAGTCTTTGCTTATAATTGCTGAAGATGTTGATGGTGAAGCTCTTACTACTCTTGTAGTCAATAAACTGCGTGGCACTTTGAAGATCGCTGCCGTTAAGGCTCCTGGCTTCGGTGACCGTCGTAAGGAAATGCTTCAGGACATCGCTACGCTTACCGGCGCAACAGTTGTTTCTGAGGAGAGGGGCTTCACTCTTGAAAATGCTACCCCTGAGATGCTTGGTAAAGCTGAAAAGGTTACTATCACTAAAGACAACACTACAATCGTCGGCGGTGCTGGCGTTAAGCAGGACATAGCTGACAGAGTCGCTCAGATCCGCAAGCAGATTGAGACTACTACTTCAGACTACGATAAGGAGAAACTCCAGGAGCGGCTTGGGAAACTTGCGGGCGGCGTTGCCGTTCTGTACGTGGGCGCAGGCTCGGAGATTGAGATGAAGGAGAAGAAGGATAGGGTAGAGGATGCGCTCAACGCTACTCGCGCTGCTGTCGAGGAGGGCTATCTGGCAGGTGGTGGCACTGCATACGTTCGCGCTGCTGATGCTCTGAAGACTCTTAAGGGCGACAATGAGGACGAAAACACCGGCATCAACATCGTGGCTCGTTCAATCGAGGAGCCGCTGCGTCAGATTGCCGAGAATGCTGGCGTTGAGGGAAGCGTTGTCATTCAGAAGATTCGCGAAGGTAAAGGTGACTTCGGCTACAATGCTCGTACGGGCGAATATGTGAATATGTTCGAGGCTGGTGTCATTGATCCTACGAAGGTTACTCGCGTTGCCCTTCAGAACGCTGCCTCTGTAGCTGGCATGTTCCTGACCACCGAGTGCGGCATCGTGGACATCCCGGAGAAGACCCCTGCGGCACCAGTACCCCAGGGCGGCGATATGATGTAAACAGGACATATTGCTCTGAATAAGAATTAGGACGGCCCACGTGACCGTCCTTTTTTTGGTTCGTGCCGGGCGAGCGTAGTCAAATGGGTGATCAAGTCCAATACCCTGTGCTTAGGAATATACCCTGTGCTTAGGAATATGCCCTGTGCTTAGGAATATACCCTGTGCTTAGGAATATGCCCTGTGCTTAGGAATATGCCCTGTGCTTAGGAATATACCCTGTGCTTAGGAATATACCCTGTGCTTAAGAATACACCACGTCATCCTTAACTATACTCCCCGTCAACCAAAGCGTTCCACCCCCGTTATCCTGTACGACCTACCCCGTCATCCTGAACTTGATTCAGGATCTGTTTTCGCAAACCCAGATTCCTGGTCAAGCCAGGATGACGGAAGAAGAATGAACATGTTTTCCCATCATCGTGGAAAACGAGGCATCTGGTAATGCCTGTAGTCACTGTGGTCGCAAAGGATTCATCAATACCCTTGCCCAGAAGGAGGAGAGAATTACATTTATCGGCAACGGTATAGTGCCACCGACTGGCTTGTAATGAAGAACTGCGTTGCCCACCCGCTTTCACAGAACGGGGGTTGGCAATGGGAATAGTCTCCTCAGCGTTTATAATGAATATCACCGTTGCCTACGATTGTGAATAATCAAAACCTATCTTCAAGATTTCAGAAAAAAGCCTCATTTTTATTTGGATTATAACTGGAGAGGATTTTTGTCCAACCATCCCATCATCCAGAGCCGATTCTGTTCCTACGTTTGCAATTGGGCATGCAGGTATGTTTACATCGGGAAGCGTTACACAACATAATGACATGCCCAGCTCCCTTTTTAGAAGCGCACCTAGGCGGGTATAGCCTCGCTACGCAGCACGGCAATGAATAGTGCCATGCCCATTATTTGCACGGACAAATCCTTCCGGGGTATTATTGTATGTTCGCGCTCCAAAAGCGTACGGACTGTGCACAACGCATTAGTCGCAGGATGCCAGTAGCGGAAATCGTACTCATTTCCCTCTCGTGCAATTTCCGGCGTTCCTTCCCGTCATGCTTCGGGCAATCATCCTCTTATCCGACTGTAGTGCTTTTGGGTTAGAGGTGCGAACAAGTGCGGAAAACAGGGATTAGATGCAAAACCCTGTGTTCAAGAATGAACGACCATCCACGTCATCCTGCACGACCCGCCCCTTCGCTAATTCCGACTCCCTGATATATTCCGTCCTCTCTGTTAAAGTCGGCGGATAGGGTGAGCAGGAAGTGCTTTTCATATGCTTGATAATCAATATATTCGCCCATGTCAATAGCCAACCCTGCCTGATTTTTATATGGGTGAGCAGCACCCCTGTTGATAATCAATTGCTTACGAAGATGTTTTGCGCACCCTCTGGAGACCGGCTGTTCGGCATGGATGAGCCTGCAGGCAAGCGAAAAGACTGCGACTTGACACG
>JAQYTJ010000023.1 GCA_028724885.1 Bacteroidales bacterium
CCAACGCAGGCGCTGAATCTCTAAACTCAAAGATCAAAACTTTTAGATCCCAACTACGAGGTGTAAGCGACTATACCTTCTTCATGTATAGAATCTATAAGATCTTTGGATAACTTAAACACGGAACTTTGCAGGTGAGCCTCTTATGAACACCGTCGAGCAACAGGCATATGACCAGGGTGTTTGGACTAACTGGATGGATGAGGTGACTAGAAAGGGGACTGGCCAGAAGTACGACCTCAGTGTTTCTGGACAAAACAAATACGTCAACTATTATATTTCTGGTGACTACACTCTTCAGAAAGGCATAATGAAGGGCAACGACTACGAGAAATATGACATCATGTCCAAACTCGAAAGCAAGATCAATGACTATGTCACCGTTGGCCTCAAGGGCAACTTCCTGTCAGCGAAGAGCTGGGGGCAGTCGCCGAGTCTTGCGCATGCGATGTGGTATTCTCCATTTTCTTTCGTCAAAGTCGGGGACAATGCAAAAAACAAAGAACTCATCGAAGGTGACTACGGCGACTGGTACTCAAGCGCTCCTGACGGCAACGTTGCCAGCCCTTTTGTCGGTTCGGGCGCAAATGATTCTTATCTCTACACATCCAGGGAAGGACACAACTACAACCTTAATGGTGTCTTCTTCACGGAAATCACCCAGCCTTGGATAGATGGTCTTTCCTACAGGTTCACTTTGAGCGGCCAGCGCAACACTAGCAGAAGCGATGTTTTCAATAGTCCTAAGCTCTGGGTCGACACCACGAGTCCTAGCCAGATGGACAATCCTTCGCAGTATCTTACGAAAGTCGAGGGTTCTTCAAGCATGAGCCAGTACGGTTCCTGGACTTTGAACCACCTGCTCAGCTACAATGTCGATTTCCTCCGGAACCATCATTTCGATGCAATGGTAGGTTATGAGCGCGAGGCCGCCAATAGCGAAGGTCTGGGAACTTCCTATAGCAAGTTCTCGACGCCTGTCACTCTGAAATGGTATATCCAGTCCTATTCAAATCAGGATACCAAGGGAATAAGCAGAACTCGCACTCGCACGCAGACGGTTTCATACCTTGCGCGTGCGAACTACAATTATCGTCAGACCTACTATCTTACATTCAATTTCCGTCGTGACGGTTATTCTGCTTTCGCTGACGGACACAAATGGGGCAACTTCTACGGAGCGTCCGCCGCTTGGGTTCTCTCCAACGAGAATTTCTTGAAAGACAACGTCTCTTGGCTCGACTTCCTTAAGCTCCGCGTTTCCTACGGCCAGAATGGCAGCCGCTCCGTGAGTGCTTACGCAACTAACTCCACCCTATCTTCATGGTACACGTGGCTGGACGACAAGTCAACTCTAGGATTCATGCCAAACAATCTGCCTAACAGGACTTTGACATGGGCAACCGTAACCAAGTTTAACGTCGGTCTCGATTTCTCAGTGCTGAAGAACCGCCTGGACGGAAGCATTGATGTGTACACTGGTAAGACCACAGACATGCTTGTTTCCCGTTCTGTCCCTTATCCATCAGGATATAATACTGCCAGTGACAATGTGGGCAAGGTTACCAACAAGGGCGTTGAAATCACCCTGCACTCAGTCAATCTTGACGGCAACGGTTCCAATTCTCTCCGTTGGGAAAGCGACCTCACTTTCGACAGCAACACCAATAAAATCGTGAGCCTGTTCGGAAAGAACTATGCCGGCGAGGAGTCCGACGATGTTGCCAACGCTACCGCTTACGGATTCGACAGCTACTATGCTCTCATGGTCGGCCATCCAATCGGTGTTGCTTACGACCTTAAGAAACTGGGAATATTCCAGAGAAAGGAGGAGATAAATAATTACAAGAACGCCGACGGCAATCCTATCCAGCCGGATGCTCAGCCTGGTGATATTAAATTCGAAGACACGAACAAAGACGGCAAGATCGACGCAAACGACCGCGCCTACCGTGGAACCCTTGATCCGCTGTTCACCGTGAACTTCGGCAACACCTTTACTTGGAAGAACTTCTCGCTCTACTTCAGCTTCCGCTGGATGCAGGGTGACGACAGCCATTTCCTCGGATATGACCCATACGCTTTCTCATACCATAGCGGAATCCAGCTTAAGAAATATCACGCCTGGATGAAAGAAGGTGACGGGAACAAATATCCAAGATCCAATTACAGCAATTCTCTTAACTACCAGTTCTGGAATAATCGTAGTTTCCTGAAACTCAAGGATCTTTCGTTCTCCTATAATTTCGATCAGAAACTTGTGAGCAAGATAGGACTCCAGGGACTCAGGCTCTACTTCTCCGGCACCGATCTATTCACCATCACAAATTGGTCTGGACTGGATCCGGAGGACGGTGGTACGCTTGTCGCCGGCTCAGCATCGGGCAGATTCGTAAGAAATGGAACATACCGTACTTTCACTTTTGGCGCAACCATAACCTTCTAAAGACTTGATGAATATGAAACTATATAATTACATATTTTCCGTTTTAGCGGGTGCTGCCGTCGCATTTGCCTTCTCGAGCTGCAATAGCGACGATGATTTCCTCAAAGAACATTCCTATACCTACGACAGCGGTGGTTTCTACAGCACAGAAGAGGAAATGCAAGAAGCAGTCAACCCTTGCTATCGCGAAGTCCAGTACCTTGTTCAGGGGCAGTCTCACGGCATACATTCTTGGATGCTAATGGGTTGCGGTCTCGATACGTTCTCAGAGAATAGCAACAACGACCATTTCGCCAACTGGAACACCTTTACTTCTACCAGCGGTTACGCTCGCCACTGGTACAACGAACTTTACTATCTGGTGAACTATGCGAACACTGCCATAGATGCCATCGATGAAAACACCAGCGTAAAGTACAAGTCGGAGGCTACCAAGAACGGTCTGCGTGCCGAGGCTGTGTTCCTTCAGGCTTGGGCGTACAGATGCTTGGCCGGCATGTACGGCAACGTTCCTATCATAAAGCACCATACTGCGGAGATTACTCTTGGATACGTGCCGAACACTCGCCAGGAAGTCTGGGAATATTGCTACGAGCAACTCGTGTGGGCAGAGGAGAACCTTCCTACGATCCCACGTGCGAAAGGCACCGTTACCAAGGCGGCTGCGGCTACACTTCTGGCTGAAATCTGCCTCGACCTCGGTAAATTCCAAGAGGCGCTTGAGGCTACGAACCGTGTGATAGACAAGAAGGATGGCGACTACAACATAATGACCACCCGCTTCGGAAATCGCAAGAACGAGACAGTCGACCGTTACGGCAATTCCCTTGCCGCTCCTGCAGGTGCATATTGGGATTTGTTCCGCGAAGGTACCGGCAACAACGACAACAATGCAGACCTTCCGGAGAACAAGGAAGGAATTTGGGTGCTTCAGTATTCCTACAACAACTACTCTCAGGGAGGTGGCGGAGATTCCTGGTGGCGAGTGCGTGCCAACACCACTGAGGCAAACTGGCTCTGCAATTCCATAAAGATGAACACGACAGTGCGTGCGTATCCAGACGGAGACCCTAACATCGTTGGTGGTGCTGCCAAGTTCTATCTCTTCGGAGACGATGCCGCAACTCTTCCGGCAGGTGTTAGCACCGGTCGTGCGGCCGATGCCGCAACGACTGCCGGTATCGCAGGACGTCAGCTTCCTCCGAATCAGAGAGATTCCATCGGAGCTGGCTATGCCTATGCAGGAAACAACCTGTACCCTACGACATGGGTTCAGTATGATTTGTGGAATGGTACCGGAGACGATATCCGTGGGCCTAAGAACATGATTCAGCGAAACTGGTTTACTCCTGGTGGAACTCGCCGTTTCGATGCACTCAAGTATGCACTTGACCGCGAAGCCGCCCATCCAGGCGTTGCAGCATACAAGGTCAATGCCTCTGACACTATCGCAATGTTTGCCCGTTTCTGGAAATTCTCCGATGACAAGCATCCTAATGGTGACACGAAAGCTTACGATGTCGAATGGTACATGATGCGAGTAGCCGAGGTTTATCTTCTCAAGGCGGAGGCTCAGCTTGCTCTTGGCGACAAGAGTGGAGCTGCCACCACTATCAACGTAATACGCAATCGTGCCGGTTCTACCCCTGTTGCGGCAAACGACATAAACATCGACTTCATCCTCGATGAGCGTGCCCGCGAGCTCTTTGGAGAAGAGCACAGGTGGATTACTCTCAACCGTTTGTCAGTCAATCCTAACGTGAATTCTTACGTAAGCGAGTGCTATCCAGTTCAGGATGAGACCACGAGCAACACTCTCTATGAGCGTACTCGCAAATATGGTTTCAGCTACACCAACATGACCGATGAGGAGAACACCGGTATGGGTCGTGTGTGGAACGAGGCCGAGCATAGGTGGATCCCTAACATACATCCTTACAACTACCAGTATCCTATTCCTATCCAGGTTATCCAGTCCAATGTTGGATATGAATACCCTCAGAACACAGGATATTAATAGTCATTCTTTTCTTGAAAGTCGGAAGTCTTAATCGGGCTTCCGATTTTTTTGACTATATAATTGACTATCTTTACAAACAAGTATGACAAAAAGAATAATCATCATTTTGGCTACTCTTCTGGCGTTATGCGCTTGCGCGAAAAGTACACCTGAACTGGTACGACTGGCCAAGGCGCAGATGCCAGCCACGATAGATTCGACTCTCACTTACGAATACGGCGCTGTCAAGGACATCCAGATAGACTCCTTCGTATTAGTGTATGAAGATGACTCGATATGTATGTTGCAGTGCAGGGTGCGTTGCCGTACGCTGGATGATGAGAGCGTCGAGAAGGAATACCGTTATTATTACCTCTTCGACATCCTCCAAAGCAATCTCAAAAATAGGATGATATTCAGCGACGGACTCACAGAGCTACCTTTGCTGCCTAAGGAACGCATCGAGAGCAGTCTCAAGGAGGTTGGCGACAACCACGAATCCGTCTATGACAAAATGTATGTCCGGACAAAGCCAATTCGTCATCCTGTAGGCAACAAATACATGCGTCTATGACACCTTTCTCGCTTGCATACCGCGAACAACAGCAATTGTTTGAGAATAACTGGGGCTATGTAGCTGACTTGGCTGCACAGCCTGGCGGCCAGCATTTCAGGAAAATCGGCAGGAGTATGATCCCAAAAGGAGTCGCTGCCGTTCTTGTAGTCATCTCTGCGGTGTGGTCGAATAAAGGTAGCGAGAGAATCCTTTCAAGAACAGACTTGGCGAAGACAATTGCGTAAATTGCCACACTCCTAAAGACAGGGATCCGCAGCATGTCGTTTTTCCATGCAAGGGCCATTTTCGGGGGAACTTACGTGATTGACGATGGCCAGATCGAGAAACTGGACACTAAGACGGGCTCTACACCAGACTCTACATTTCGCACATAAACAGTGAAGGCAAGGCCTCGAAGCCATTCCTCCTTCCGCAGAAGAATCCAATGGAATATTACGAGAATCTGTTATATTCCTACAACATTCCGGAATTCATGACTGGGGCTTCGACCGTTTCTCCGCACAAAGTTTCCCAAACCATGCGGAACGGCAGGAGCATCCAGGTGAAAGTCCGTTAGTTTTGTAGAGGTAACTTATTCAGGGTCAATCTATGCGGCGAAGGCTTTCTTCGCTGGTTTCTTGGACATGACAAAGTGCAGGTCCGCTCCATCTTTTATGTCGTCGTAGGTGATGACAGGCTTGCGAAGGCGCTTGCCGTTGAGGTAAACAGCTTTTACGTAGACAGCATCCTCACTCCAGCCTTCTGTGGTTACATTCAATATGCCGCCGCCATTCAGGCGCACTTTCAGCCCAGGGGTGCAAGGGGAGCCGATGGAATATTCATTGCTCCCCGGGCAGACTGGATAAAAGCCCATGCAATTGAATATGTACCAGGCGCTCATCTGGCCGCAGTCGTCGTTCCCACTCAGCGAGCCTGGCTCGTTGCCATAGAAATGCGAGGCTATGTAGCGCACCCATTTCTGGCATTCCCAGGATTCTCCGAATTCGTTGAATAAATATGTCACGTGATGACAAGGCTCATTGCCATGCCAGTAGCCCCCGATGCGGCCCCAGATGTCGTGCGCCCCGGGAATATCCTCGGGAAGCTCTACGAGGAAGAGACTGTCCAGGCGTTCCTTAAGCCTTTTCCTTCCGGCCAGAGCGACATAGCCTTGGAAATCATGAGGCACAGTCCATGTGTACTGCAGAGTGAAGCCTTCTGTGATGTCTCCCCAGCCGTTCACCGAGCCTGGACCCTGATAAGCCACCGGTGCGAAAGGCGTGCGCCAGTTGCCGTGGGAATCTCTGCCGCGCATGAAGCTGGTTTGCGGATCTACCAAGTTCTTGTAGTTCATCGAACGGCGGAGAAAATATTCATAATCCTCCTCATGGCCGAGCTTTTTTGCGACCTGAGCAATGCACCAGTCGTCGTAGGCATATTCCAGAGTCTTGCTGACGCTCTCCTTCTCAAGGTCGAAAGGCACCCAGCCCAATTCGGAATATTCCTTAATGCAGTCGTAGTTTGGGTTGGTGGCGGTGGCCTTCATCGCCTGAAAGGCTCTCTCGTAGTCGAAGCCCTTTACCCCTTTCACTATCATGTCTGCCAGCACGGAGCATGCGTGATAACCTATCATGCACCAAGTCTCGCCCCCGTAGAATGACCATATCGGCAGCATGTGCTCCACGCTCTTGTCGTAATGGGCAAGCATCGAATTGGCAATGTCGGCCTGCAGAGGCTGGTTTACCAGATTCAAAAGCGGATGGAATGCCCTGTAAGTGTCCCAGAGCGAGAAGGTGGTCATGTTCGTGAATCCCTGAGCTTTCTCAATGTTCTTATCCAGCCCGCGAAAGCTTCCGTCGGCATCTTGGAACACGAACGGGTGCAAGGCGGTGCGATAGACGCTGGTGTAGAAGGTCTGTCGCAGAGTTTTGTCATCTGTGCCCAGATTGTATCGTCCAAGCTCTTTCTCCCATTTGTCCTCCGCTTCCTTCAGCACTGACTCGAAATCTTTGCCATTCAGTTCCTCCAGATTCAGCAAAGCCCCCTGCGTGCTAACACCGGAGACCGCAACCTTGACCTGAACCTGCTCTCCTTCCGATGTCGCGAAGCGAACGTATGTTCTTAAGCCCGTCCCGAAAGCTTCCAGGCTGCTGCGGAAGCGGTTGGTATTGTAGATGACCGGCTTGCCATCCTGGAAGATCCGGAAATCCTTGATCGGCTTGTCGAAGCAGGCGGCGAAGAAGACGTAGCGTTCCGGATTCCAACCTTTAACTATCTTGGTTCCCACTATCGTGCTGTCGTTCTCCAGCCGGATGTCTGACCATGCGCAATCCCATTTCAGCGTGTGCTGGAGGTCGACCATCACGAATGCGCTGTCCGACGCAGGGTAAGTGAATCTGAATATGCCGGAACGCAGCGCAGCTGTCATCTCTGCCTTCGTGCCGTAATCTAGCAGGTCCACGCTGTAATAGCCCGGGTGCCCTTCTTCCTTGCTATGTGAATATTTTGACGGCTTTCCCTGTGTACCGGTGCCCGGCAGGAACAGGAAGTCTCCGCAGTCAGGTATGCCCGTGCCGCTGAGGTGTGTCAGGCTAAATCCCTGGATGTCTGGCTTTGAATATTTGTACCCGGCGGCGCAGTCATAGTCTTTGTCATCGCAGTCCGGGCTTATCTGTATTCCCCCGAATGGCACCTGGGCACCAGGGTACACGTTCCCGAACCCGTCCGTCCCAACGAACACGTTCACGTTGTCAATCAGCCTGTTCTGGGAGAATGTAGTCGTCG
Organism: Bacteroidales bacterium; assembly: GCA_028724885.1. Lineage (GTDB taxonomy): Bacteria > Bacteroidota > Bacteroidia > Bacteroidales > UBA932 > Cryptobacteroides. Next base: position 7,786 of record JAQYTJ010000023.1, read on the forward strand.
AGCAAAGCAGCATAGCTGCCGCCAAATATTTCATATTCATAATGTTCCTAAAATAATCAATCAATATTTTTGTTTAAAATTTCTCTGGGCAGATGCAGCAGCCAGGACATCACATTCTGTCGTGAGGGGGTGTCATGGAATATGGCTTGTCGGTGGGTTTGGTGCCGCGGGAGCGATTTGGCTTAGCTGTCATTTGGAACTCCAGCGTGCCGCCTGCCATTATGTCCGAGTACGTGATGTAAAGCTTGTCGTAAGGCTTGCCATTGAGGAGGACCCTGCGCACGTAACGATTCTTGTCGCTGACTCCAGGGGCATTGATTTCCAGAGTCTTGCCATTCGGCAACGCAACCTTGGAATGCTCCATGTAAGGCACGCCAAGGACATATTCATTGCTCCCCGGGCAGACCGGATAGAAACCTAGGGCCGTGAATATGTACCATGCGCTCATCTGCCCGCAGTCATCGTTGCCACCTAGCCCTCGCCTTTCCGGCTTGTACATCCGATTCATTATCTCGCGGAGCCAATATTGGGTTTTCCAAGGCTGCGAAGTCCATGCATAGAGATAAGGAATATGATGACTCGGCTCGTTGCCATGGACGTAGCCGCCCATCAGGCAGTCCTTGGTGATGTCCTCATTGGTCGCATAGGCATATTCAGGAAGATCCTCGCTGAACAGTTCGTCCAGATTCTTCAGAAACTTCTCCTCTCCGCCCATGAGTTCCATCACGCCGTACACGTCCTGCGGGGCGTGGAAGCTGAAATTCAGGGAGTTACCCTCTATGAAACCCTCTCCCATGGTCTGCAGCGGGTCGAAGTCCTTCTTGAAAGAGCCGTCGGCGTAGCGAGGCCTTGCGAAACCAATGCTTTCATCGAATATGTTCCTGTAATATAATGCCCTCCTGGCATATTCAGAGGCCGTTCCTGCATCTCCGAGCATTTCGGCTGAATGAGCTATCGTCCAATCATCGTAGGAATATTCCAGAGTGTTGCTGGCGGCAGTGGATGTCTTGTCGTAAGGCACCCATCTCAACCTCATGTAATCCCCAAGGCCGCAGTACCAATCCCTGGCGGATGTCGTCACCATTGCCTCTAAGGCTCGTTTACCGTCTATGTCCAGCCCCTTCGTTATAGCATCCGCAAGCACTGGGACGGCATGGTAGCCGCTCATGCACCAATTCTCGTTTGCCATGTGGCTCCAGACCGGAAGCATACGCAGCACGTTCTGGTCGTAATGCGCCAGCATTGACTCCACCATGTCGCGTTCCCTGTCCGGCTTCAAGAGAGTGAGTAACGGATGCTCTGCCCTGTAGGTATCCCAGAGCGAGAAAATCGTATAGTTCGTGAACCCGTCGGCGTGATGGAGCTCGTGATCGAGACCTCTGTACGTGCCGTCTACGTCCATGTAGATGGACGGATTGATCATGGTGTGGTACAGAGACGTGTAGAACATCGTCTTTTCGGCATCAAAAGTGGTCCCAGCTCCAGATTTCCCCGTGCCTGGATTTTTCAGGATGTCGATTACGCTAAGTTCTTTCTCCCATTTCGCATCGGCTTCGGAAGCAATCTGGTCGAACGATTTTCCAGAAGCCTCGGCGCGAAGGTTTTTTAGCGCTCCGGTGCATCCAGTGGCCGACAATGCCACCTTGATGACTAGCTTCGGCTGTGCCTCGGCATCGAAGTCGAACCACGCCACGAGCTTGCGTCCTGCCATTGCCGGGAAGTCATGCTTCACGTAGAATTTACCCCAGCCGCCATTGTACTTGATTTTTTGGCGGTCTTGGTAGCCGTAATGCTTGATTGGCTGCGAGAAGGAGATTGCGAAATAGGTATAATTCGTCCTGGCCCAGCCGTTGGTGATCCTGTAACCGGTGACGAGAGTGTCGTTCTGAACCTGGATTTCTGCCCAGAGTGTCTTGCCGTCGTAATTGTAGATTCCTTTGTCCAGATCCAGTATCACGTGGCTTCCGGAAGCTGCTTCTCTGGAATAATGAGGGAAAACATATTCATGGACTCCGACTCTCTCGGTAGCTGTAAGGCGCACCTTGATGCCGTAGTCGTCGAGCGTTACCCCGTAAAGCCCCGGCCTGGCATATTCATTCTCATGGGAAAACCTGCTGCGGTAGCCGGAATCAGGGTTTTCTTCAGTCCCTGGATTCAGCTTAAGCGCACCTACGGTAGGCATTATCAATATGTCGCCAAGGTCCGAGTGCCCCGTGCCGCTGAAATGCGTGTGAGAGAAGCCCACGATGGTAGGATCCTCCCAGCGGTAGCCGGCGCAATATTCATAAACCCTTGGCTGGTATTTCCCATCCACGTTGTGAGGAATTGTGTCGGTGTCTGGGCTCAGCTGCACCCCGCCGAATGGCACGCAGGCTCCAGGGAAGGTGTGTCCCATGCCATCCGTCCCGATGAACGGATCGACGTAGGATGTTTTCTGGGCATTTGCCAAGACGCAAAAGGAGAGCGCCGTGGCAGCCGCAAAAGATTTCAGTGTCATATTTGCAATGTCATTTTACTATTTCTATTCCGTCCGGAGCGTCGATGCTCGTGACAGGCTTGCCGTCGGAGTCCTTCTTTACGGAAATCTTGATCGCGCCGTATGGAGTCGGGACCGTTCCTTCCGCCCAGTCGAGCTTGCCGAGATGTGGGCTGATTCTTATCTTGCGAAACCCTGGCGCGACAGGCTCGACCCCCAGGACATGCTCGCTGAGCCAGGTGGTCGGTCCTGATGCCCATCCGTGGCAGAAACTGTGCCTCAGGCCAACGTAGCAGTAAGCACCTCCGTTGGCGTGAATGTCGAATTTGCCCTCAGGGACGACTTCGTCGATTCTGGCGGCGTTTGCCGCATCGTCGTAATTGAAATCTTCCCAGAAGGTGGTGGCTCCGAGGTCTATCATCTTGCCCCAGTATTCAGAGATGAGGTCCATCGCCTCGCTGTAATATCCACTCTTCGCCAGGGCTTCTATCATGTAATAGCCCATGAACGATGAGAACCGGCTGGCCCCGTCCTCCATTATGATTTCGGCGGCCTCCCTAGGCTCGTACATTCCGGCGAGAGAAAGCAGAGCTGCAGCCTGCTTGCTTCCGGCATGATCCGGCACATATCCGTGCATCTTCCTGGCAGTCTCTGAGCATTCTTTCAGGAGGTCTTCGTCTCCGAGCCATCCGGCCATGTCGGAGGCTGCCTCCAGGGCTTGCACGGTTATGGCTTGAAGTCCTGCGTGAACCACGGCAGGCTTGTCGTTGGAAGGCCAGTCGAGGAATCTCCCGCTCTCGTAATTCTCCTTGGAGCCATCCACGTTGGCGATCACCGTCCGCACCAGCTGCTGAAGGTAGTCATGTTGCTCCTGGAGGTATTCCTTGTCGCCATAATACCAGTACAGATGGCGCTGGATTATGATCCACCATAGAGAATACGAGCATATCCCGTTCATCCATTTCGTCGGAGACGTGCCGTCTCGCACGAAATCCAAGCTCTTGCGCACCACGCTGTGGTTGCCGAAAACGGTGTTCACCGTCATCACTTCGGGATGCATGTCTCCTATCCAGACCAGACGGTCGCGCTTTATGCCATCCCAGAGGTAATCCTGCATGTTCAGGTGCACGGTTCTTGCTCCTGTATCCCATATCTGGTTAAGGCGCTCGTCGCTGCATTTGAATGCCCCTGAATATGGGATGTTCCTGTATCGGGAGATGGCCCTCACCGCGACTAGAGGAACATCCACATCCTCGGAGAGCAAGTCTAGGCGCACGAAGCGAAAGCCCGTGTTGCCATATTCATAAGTCCCCAGCCATGGCACGGAGGCCTCGAAATCTCTCATCGCGTGATCGTTCGTCGCGGTAGCCCCACTCTCATCCACGCTGCTAAGCGCCTCTGAGACGGATTCCCCGAAGCAAATCCTGAAACGCACCGGTTTCTGATTGCTGGAAATTGCCCGCACGATCTGCAAGCCTCCCTGCATTTCCTGGCCGAAGTCCAGCAGGATAGAGGCTTTTACCTCTCCGGTGGTCTTGAAAGTCGCCACCCTTTTCTCGGTCGTGGTTACCTGTCCGGAATATGGCATGAGCAACTGGCCGGCATCCATGATGCTGCCTTTTGACAATACTATCCTGGACGGAGTGACGTAGTCGCTCACGAATTCCGTCTCTTTTCGTTGTATTGAACCCTGTCCCGTGGCAGAGACAGAAAGGCATGTAGCCAGAATAGATGCGATGGCAAAGAGGTGTGTCGTGTGATTCATCGTTTTTAGTTTTTCGCGTCAGATGCAAACATACGAAGAAATACTTGGTAAGTAATTTTAATTTTGACTGATTTACTTTGATTTCTATAATCTTGTGTACTCAGTATAGCATATTATTGGTATATTTGAATATTTGAAATTGACATAAAGTAAACTATTTCCAATAGATATGAATAAGATCGTGGATGTGAACGCACATTTGCACACCCCACATTCGTTCAGTGCCTTCAAAGACATCGGCCAGGCTGTCAGCATGGCGGCCTCGGAAGGCGTGGGGGTAGTGGGAATCAATGATTTCTATAGCATGGACGGCTATAAGGAATGGGACGAAGAGTGTTCGAAAAGAAGGCTGTATCCGCTTTTCAACATAGAACTCATCTCATTGAACGCAGAAGACCAGAAAGAGGGGCTGAGGGTGAATGACCCAAGCAACCCCGGACGAACGTATTTGAGCGGAAAAGGGCTTGCGTACCCCATTAGACTGAGTGGGAAAGAGGCTCAGATGCTCTATGACGTGAGGCAGGAGTCGAATGCGCAGGTCGAGAAGATGTGCGCCAAGCTGAATGACCATTTGGATGATGTGAAGGCTGGTTTCAGGATAGACTTTCGGAAATTGACCGAGGAACTCACCAAGGGGTTAGTGCGGGAGCGCCACCTTGCGAAGGGGCTGAGGATGGAAGTGGATGCTGTGGCGAAGACCAACGCTGATAAATTAGGAATATATGAACGAATATTCGGTGGCAATCCTCTGAAGTCCACTTTAAGCGACGTTGCTGCGGTCGAGAATGAGATTCGGAGCAAACTGCTGAAGGCAGGGGGAGCGGCTTTCGTGCCGGAAGACCCTAGAGCTTTCCTGCCGATGGAGACTGTCCAGGAGATAATTACCGCTGCCGGAGGCATTCCGACCTATCCATTTCTTGCCGACAATGCTAAAGGCGAGTTTACGGACTTTGAGGCTGACTTGCAAAAGGCAGCCGACACGCTCCGCCGTCGCGGAATCAGGTCTGTCGAGTTCATAACGACGAGGAACACGACCGCCGTGCTTGAGCAATATGCCGGATTCCTGACAGATGAAGGATTCATCGTCACGTTCGGCTCGGAGCACAATACTCCGGCGATGGAGCCGATCAAGCTTCGCACGAGAGACCATGTGGAAGGGCTTAGCGAGAAGCTCCGCAAGATTAATTTCCATGGCGCATGCTGCGTCGCCGCCCACCAGGAGGGCTTGGCATCGGCGGAAGAAGGGGAAGAGGCGATATTAAAAAGAATTGAAAACAGTTAATGAATATGAAAGAAATTGAGAATCTGATAGAGATTTCCCGAAAATATGGCGCAGATTCGCGTTTTGTGATAGCCGGTGGAGGAAACACGTCGTTCAAGACTGCCGAAAAGCTGTGGATCAAAGCTAGCGGCCATGCCCTGGCGACCATTGATGAGGATGGCTTCGCAGTGCTGGACAGGGCAGTGCTGAACAAGATGGGGACAAAGGAATATAGTTCCGAGACGGCAGAACGCGAGGCTCAGGTCAAGAAGGACCTGGCGATAGCCTGCATTACTTCCGATCGCCGTCCGTCCGTGGAGACATCGCTTCACAATTGCATGAATTTTAGCTATGTGGTTCATCTGCACCCTACTCTCGTGAACGGGCTGATGTGCTCGAAGAATGCCGAGTCTGTCTGCAAAGAGTTGTTTCCGGATGCTCTTTACATTGAATATACCGACCCAGGCTACACCCTGTTCAAAAAGGTATATGACCGGATTGCGGTTCACAGGGCAGCGACGGGCAAGGAGCCTCAGGTGATATTCTTGCAGAATCACGGAATATTCGTCGGGGCGGATTCGACGGCAGAGATAGAGAAAATCTACGATGGCATATTCGCAGAACTTTCCGCAAAGGCTGCTGCTCCGGATGAGGCAAAGGTGGATATTCCAGACTCCGTGACCGAAATCGTTCCAGTCGTCCGCCAGATTTTGTCTAGGGGCGGACGTGGGCTGAAAACCGTCAAAGTCCTTCGCAATGCGCTTACTGAGAAATATTTGTCAAGTGCAGAGGCCTTCTCGAACGTCAGCGTTCCGTTCACCCCAGACATGATAGTTTATTGCAAGAGCGAATATGTCTACGTGGATGCCGCTTCTGCCGAGGATGTCCTCAGGCAGGCTGAGGAGAAGATAGAGGCCTTCGCCGCAAAGCGTGGCTTCACGCCAAAAGTCGTGGCTGTCAAAGGGTTGGGTCTGCTAAGCGTAGGCGATGACAATAAGAGTGCCCAGATCGTCGAGGATGTTTTCGCAGATGCAATGAAGATTGCTTTCTGCGCTGAGAGTTTCGGCGGCCCTCACGCCATGGAGCCGGCTTGGATTGATTTCATCGACAATTGGGAGGTGGAAAATTATCGCCGTAAGGTTGCTTCCTCTGCCTCCAGAGGCATGGTAGAGGGGAAAACCATCATTGTTACCGGTGCGGCTCAGGGTTTCGGGCAAGGAATTGCGCAGGAACTGCTGAAGCAGGGAGCGAACATAGTCGTGGCTGACCTGAATGATGTCACGGGGAACGCTACTGTCGAGGAATTCAACAATATGGCGAAGAACAACAAAGCCATATTCGTAAAGACTAATGTCGGCGATCTGGACAGCCTCGCTACCCTTATGAAAGAGACCATTGTCACGTTCGGGGCGCTCGACGTGTTCGTGAGCAATGCCGGCGTTGTCCGCGCGGGCGGCTTGGATCAGCTTGACCCTAAGGATTTTGACTTCGTCACGAAGATTAATTACTACGCCTTCTTCTATTGCTCAAGGCTGGCTTCTCACATAATGAAGCTTGAGACAGCTGCAGACCCGGAATATTTCGCCGACATAATCCAGGTGAACAGCAAGAGCGGGCTGGCTGGCAGCAAGGCAAACTACGCCTACGCTGGCAGCAAGTTCGGCGGCATCGGGCTTATTCAGTCTTTCGCTTTGGAGCTGGCTCCGTTCCGCATAAAAGTCAACGGAATCTGCCCGGGGAATTTCTTGGATGGCCCGCTTTGGAGTGATCCTGTCAAGGGACTGTTTGTCCAGTACCTCAATTCAGGGAAAGTCCCTGGAGCCAAGAATGTTGAGGACGTGAGGGAATATTACCTCAGCAAAGTGCCAATGCACAAAGGCTGCACGCCTCTGGACGTGTGCAAGGCGATTATTTATGCAATCGAGCAGACTGGCGAGACCGGGCAGGCCATTCCGGTGACCGGAGGGCAGGTCATGCTTGCATAGAATAGGTTTATGGCAAAACCCGTAAAGACAATTATCGTAATTTCAAATTCGTTTATATATGAAGCAACTAGACGTTAAATTGATGCATCCTGCTGAGCAGATTGCAATCATAATCGGCAGAATCTATCACGGCGGAATGACGACCACTACTGGCGGTAACGTATCCATAATGGATGACAATGGGGACATGTGGATTACTCCTGCCGGAATTGACAAAGGCAACCTCACGCCTGCCGACATCATGTGCGTGAAGCCAGACGGAACCATCATAGGTCCTCATCGCCCATCTTCCGAGTATCCTTTCCACAGAGCCATCTATAGGATGAACCCTAAGGCGCATTCAGTAATTCACGCCCACCCTCCGGGACTGGTAACGTTCAGCATCATCCACAAAGTGCCGGACACCAGCATACTTCCTCAGGCGCGTGCGGTCTGCGGCCCTGTAGGGTTCGCTAAATATGCGACGCCTGGAAGTGAGCAGCTTGGAAAGAACATAGTAGACGAATTCAAGAAGAATCCTGAGTATAGGGCTGTCATCATGGAGAACCATGGAGTGGTGCTTTATGGAGAAGATATAGCTGATGCTTATCAGAGATTCGAGACTTTGGAACTTTGCGCTCGTACCATTCTGAATGCAAAGACTCTCGGGGAGCCGAAGTACCTCACTGACGAACAGATCCTCAAGCATGATAAAGCCGTCAATACTCCTTTCCGGCACTTCATGAATGTGGAATATCCGTCAGATGAGAGGGCTATTCGTTCTGAAATATGCCGAATCGTGCGCAGGGCCTGCACCCAGGACCTTATGTGCAGCTCATACGGCACAGCGTCGGTTCGATGGAGAGGGAACGATTTCCTAATAACTCCTTCAAATGTTCAGCGCTGGGACATAGAGCCAAACGATATAGTCCAGGTAAAGGATGGCATGGTCGAAGCAGGCAAGATGGCCAGCCGTTCAGTAGCCATGCATTTCGAAATTTATCGCCGTAACCCTAATATTAATTCGATAATCCTCACGCAGTCGCCGTCTCTGATGGGATTCGCCACTAGCGGAGTCAAGTTCGACGTGAGAACCATTCCGGAAAGCTGGATATTCCTTCAGGATATTCCTATATTCCCTTTCGCCAGCCAGTACGACGATCTAGACAAGGTAGCTGAAGAGTTCAAGGTGCGTCCAATGATAATGCTTGCGAACGATGCCGTTGTAGTGACTGGAAATCAGCTTATTAATTCATTTGATAAATTGGAAGTTGCTGACTTCAGTGCCAGGTCGCTCATCATGGCAGCTCCTGCCGGAAAACTTAATCCTATCACCGACAAGGAGATAGAAGACCTGAGAATTGCATTCCACGTTGGAGAGAAAAAATAATGAAAAGCAGCAGTATAATGCCTATGGCATTGGCTGTTGCCGTCGTGGTGGCTTTTGTTTCTTGCGGAAGCGGCAATTCTTCTAGCGCTAAAACTCAGTCGCATGACACGACTTACGTTTGCGCATACGTGTGACATTCCTACCATGACGATTCGTTGGCGCATCACTGGCTCTGGCAAGAATGGATTGGAGAATGGAAAGTCATCAATTAGGGCGATAAGCGATTCCCAGAGCATTATCAGCCTCTGTGGGGTTACGAGATGGATGACGACCATGAGGTGGTGGAGAAGTGGATAAACACTGCGCTTGAGTACGGCGTGAACACATTCATCTATGACTAGTATTGGTTCACTGACCCTGATGGCCACAGCGGGCTATATTTGGAAAGCGCCCTGGACAATGGATTCGGCATTCAATATTCCTGTCTTCCCATGCACGTCGATTGGATGGGATGACAGCCCTAGGTTCCATGCAAATGGCGCCAGAGACGTGGCCTGCTCCTACAATACCCCTAAAAGTTTTGGCAATTTCTTACAGAAAGCCAAGGAATATGTCGACGCTCATCCGGACCAGCCTCGCTTCATGGTGATCAACGTCTGGAACGAATTTGTCGAGGGCAGCTACCTCCTTCCTGACATGCTTAATGGCTACGGATACCTTGAGGCCGTTCGTGGCGTTGTAAAGTCTACATAGTCGCTCCTTAAGAGTTATTTAATAAATTGACAATCAATCAAATAAAAGTAGTATTTTTTGTTTTTGTCTGCGGAATTTCGTACCTTTATGTCTGGAAACCTTGCAGAAAATGATAGGAAAATCACCGAACCAGAACG